>NZ_JBVICA010000002.1:4464-455006 GCF_055573115.1 Streptomyces sp. NPDC030222 | reverse complement strand
TGGGGGGGGTTTTTTTGGGACGGGGCCCACCAATGGTCCCCAAGGGGGGCCTGTCCGTCCCTGGTTGTTCTCCCTGTCCCGGCCAGCCCCCCCCCCCGGCGGCCGGGCCCAGGCAGGTGCGCCGGAGCCCGGCCCGTCCCGTCAGGTGCGCTGCCGTCTGCGCCAGGCGCGGACGCCGACGACCACCGTGGTCGCCACGACCACCGCCCCCAGCAGCACGGCGTCCGGGACCGCGGCGCCGGCCGCGCGGGCCCACTGTTCGACGGCGAAGGACGCGTCGACACCGAGCAGCCCCGGCAGCGCGGTCGTGCCGTCGTAGACCAGGAACAGCGTGCCCAGGGCGATGAAGAACAGCCCCGAGAGCAACGACGTCGTGTGCAGCTCGAAGCGCCCGAGCCTCAGGGGCCGGCCGCGGAGCCAGACACGGCGGCCCAGGTCGAACCGCTGCCAGAGCAGGGCGAGCGCGAACAACGGCACCGCCATCCCCAGGGCGTAAACGGCCAGCAGCAGGCCTCCGTAGGCCGGGTTGGCCCCGAGGGCGGCGACCGTGAGCACGCTGCCGAGGATCGGGCCCGCGCAGAAGCCGGCCAGCCCGTAGACCGCGCCGAGGGCGTAGACGGACACCGCGGTCGTCGGGCGGATGCGGCCGGACAGTTCCGACAGCCTGCGCGAGGCGAAACCCATGCCGAGGATCTGTGCGACGCCCAGCACGATGATCAGCCAGCCGCCGAACAGCACCAGTTCGTCGCGGTGGCCGTAGAACAGCCGGCCCGCGTACGAGCCGGCGGCGCCCAGTGGGACGAGCGTCGTCGCGAGCCCCAGGTAGAAGATGCCGGTACGGGCCGTCAGCCGGGACCGCGAGTCGATCGAGTACGCGAAGAACGCGGGCAGCAGCAGGGCGCTGCACGGACTGAGCAGGGCGAGCAGGCCGCCCAGGAAGGCGGCCAGGTATCCGATGCCGGTCATCGCTTCGGAGCCGCCGCGCCCTTGCCGGCGTCGGCCGCGGACTCGATGGCCTGCGCGAACGTCTCCAGGGGCTGGGCGCCCGCGATGGGCTGCCCGTTGACCAGGAACGACGGCGTGGACGTGGCACCGAGGGCGTAGCCCTCCTCTTGATCCCTGGCGACCGCCGCACGCGCGGTGTCGCTGCCGGTGTCCCGGCGGAAGCGGTCGAGGTCCTTCACACCCGCCGCTCGGGCCAGCTCCGTCAGCTGTGCCTCGCCGAAGCCCTTCTCCTTGGCGCCCTGGGCGTAGGCGGCCCGGTGGAACTCCCAGAAGCGGCCCTGCCGGCCGGCCGCCCAGGAAGCGCGGGCCGCCGCCTCCGACTCCTCTCCGAAAATGGGGAAGTTGCGCCATTCGATGCGCAGAGTGCCCTTGTCCACGTACTTCTTCACAAGCTCCGGCTCGGTGCCGCGGGCGAACTGGGCGCAGTAGCCGCACTTGAAGTCGGCGTACTCGATGAGCACCACGGGGGCGTCGGCGCGGCCTACGGCGAGCGGGTCGCCGGCCTGGCGCCGGGCGAGTTTCGCCAGCGCCGTGAACTCCTCGGGCCGTTCCACGGCGGCGGACACCTCGGCGGCCGGTTCGCGCGGCGCGGTGGCCTGCCAGGAGACGGTGCCGAGGACGACGGCGGCGAGGACGATTGCCACGCCGATGACATACGGCTTCTTGCCGGCTTTGCTCTTGCCGACGTTGTTCTCGCCGGTCTTGCTGGACTTGGACATACGAAAGCTCCGGATACGTACGGGAAGCGGACGGGGCGGGACGGGGGGCCGTCTACACCCGCAGCACGGAGAGCTCGACGTGACCGGGAGCGGCGCGGTCCGGCCCGCGGGCGGGGACCGGGAGATGCTGCGCCGGGCGGCCAGGTGCGCCGACGGGTACGGTCCGGTCGGCGAGCCCGGCGGCCTGGTCGTGGGCGTGCCGTATCCGCACCGGCGCGGCGGGCTCTTGGCCGTCGCGGCGCCCGTCCGGCTCACAGCCCGGTGAGTCCGGCCGCCGGACGAGTGAGGAGGCCACCAGGATGTGCTCCACAGCCGGAGTGGCGGCCGGAGCGGCAGCCGCAGCCGCGTTCTCATCCGTATCGATGACCGCGTCATCCATGACCGCGTCGTGCACGACTCCCGCACGTGGCACCGCCGGTCGGGACACCGATGCGCCACGCACCGTGTGGCCGGCCGTAGCGGCCGCGGCCACGCGGGTGGGGGCGGACTCGTGTGCCGCCACCATGGCCACAGGAACACGGGCACCCGCGTCCCCGTCCCGTGCCGGAGCCGCACCGATCACGCCCAGTGCGCCGAGGAGCAGCACCAACAGCACCACCGGACGGCACCGGCGGGCGCGGTCGGCGGCAGGGCGCACGGGCGTTCTCCCGAAGATCATGACGGACACTTGCCCCAAAATCGTACGGGCTGTTCCAAGCCACGGCCCTGAGCCACCCCTGAACCGACCCGGAGCAACCCCGGACCGCGCCCCTGACCGCCCCTGGCGCACCCCGGGCGAGAGCCCCCGGCGCACCCCGGACAAGAACCCCGGCACGTCCGGACGGCCACTCGCCGTTCCGCGCCTGCCGCCGTCTCCGCCCGTCCTCGCTCCCGGCACCCGGCCGGGGAACCCGCCTGCACCCCACCGCTCACACCCGACGCCCCTCACCATCCGCCCCGACCCCCACACCCAGCCGAAACCCCCGGACACCTCCGCCGTTCACGCCCGGCGACCGCCTCCGTCTCCGCGCCCATCCCCGCGCCCGTCCCAGCCCCTGCCAAGCCCCCGGACGCCCCGCCGACCCCACGCGGAAATGGGTTCGCCACTCCCGCGCGGCGGGTGAGATCCTGGATCGCGGTATGTCTACTTCCTTCACCGACCTCCAGGCGCTCCTCCACGAGATGCCCCTCCGCGACGCGCACCGGCTCGGCCGGCGCCTCGACGGTGCCCGTCGCATCCGCAAGCCCGAGGCCCGGCAGGCCGTGCTCGACGAGATCGCCGCCGAGGCGGGCGGGGCGGTGGAGCGGCTCGCCGCGCGTGCCGCGCGGCGGCCCGAGGTCACGTACCCGGAGTCGCTGCCCGTCAGCCAGAGGAAGGACGTGATCCTGGAGGCGATACGCGACCACCAGGTCGTGATCGTCGCCGGTGAGACGGGCTCCGGCAAGACCACGCAGATCCCCAAGATCTGCCTGGAGCTGGGCCGCGGCGTGAAGGGCCTGATCGGTCACACCCAGCCGCGCCGGATCGCGGCCCGCACCGTCGCGGACCGGATCGCCGAGGAGCTGAGGACGCCGCTCGGCGAGGCGGTCGGCTGGAAGGTCCGGTTCACCGACCAGGTGAACCAGGACGCCACCTACGTGAAGCTGATGACCGACGGCATCCTGCTCGCCGAGATCCAGACGGACCGCGAGCTGCGCGCCTACGACACGATCATCATCGACGAGGCCCACGAGCGCAGCCTCAACATCGACTTCCTGCTGGGCTACTTCGCCCAGCTCCTCCCGCGGCGCCCCGATCTGAAGGTCGTGATCACCTCCGCGACCATCGACCCGGAGCGTTTCTCCCGGCACTTCGGCGACGCCCCGATCGTCGAGGTGTCCGGCCGGACCTATCCCGTCGAGGTCCGCTACCGCCCGCTCCTGGAGGAGGACAGCGAGGAGTCCGACCGCGACCAGATCACCGCCATCTGCGACGCGGTCGACGAACTCCAGAGGGAGGGGCCGGGCGACATCCTGGTCTTCCTCTCCGGTGAACGGGAGATCCGGGACACCGCCGACGCGCTGAACAAGAAGCTGTCCCGCGCCGGGGGCGCTCACCGGCAGCAGAGCACCGAAGTGCTGCCGCTCTACGCGCGGCTGTCGCACGCCGAGCAGCACCGCGTCTTCCAGCAGCACACCGGCCGGCGGATCGTCCTGGCCACGAACGTCGCCGAGACCTCCCTCACCGTCCCGGGCATCAAGTACGTCATCGATCCGGGCACGGCCCGGATCTCCCGCTACAGCCACCGCACCAAGGTGCAGCGGCTCCCCATCGAGCGGATCAGCCAGGCCAGCGCCAACCAGCGCAAGGGGCGGTGCGGCCGTACGTCGGACGGCATCTGCATCCGGCTGTACTCGGAGGACGACTTCCTCTCCCGGCCGGAGTTCACCGACGCCGAGATCCTGCGGACGAACCTCGCCTCCGTCATCCTGCAGATGACCGCGGCCGGCCTGGGCGACATCGAGAAGTTCCCGTTCATCGACCCGCCGGACCACCGCCACATCCGCGACGGTGTGCAGCTCCTCCAGGAGCTGGGCGCGCTCGACCCCGCCCAGAAGGACCCGAAGAAGCGCCTCACCCCGATGGGCCGCAAGCTCAGCCAGCTGCCCGTCGACCCCCGGCTGGCCAGGATGGTCGTCGAGGCCGACCGCAACGGCTGTGTGCGCGAGGTCATGGTGATCGCGGCCGCCCTGTCCATCCAGGACCCGCGCGAACGCCCCTCCGACAAGCAGCAGCAGGCCGACCAGCAGCACGCCCGCTTCAAGGACGAGACGAGCGACTTCAACGCCTTCCTCAACCTCTGGCGCTACATCCGCGAGCAGCAGAAGATCCTGTCCTCGTCGGCGTTCCGCCGGATGTGCAGGCAGGAGTACCTGAATTTCCTGCGCATCCGCGAATGGCAGGACATCTACATGCAGCTGCGCACGGTCGCCAAGCAGATGGGCATCCACCTCAACGAGCAGGACGCCCCCGAGCAGCACGTACACGTGTCGCTGCTCGCCGGTTTGCTGTCGCACATCGGCCTGAAGGACACCGACAAGAACGAGTACCTGGGCGCGCGCAGCGCGAAGTTCGCGGTGTTCCCCGGCTCGTCCCTGTTCAAGAAGCCGCCGCGCTGGGTGATGTCGGCCGAACTGGTGGAGACGTCCCGGCTGTGGGCCCGGGTGAACGCGAAGGTCGAGCCGGAGTGGATCGAGCCGCTCGCCGAGCACCTGCTCAAGCGCACCTACAGCGAGCCGCACTGGGAGAAGGACCAGGCGGCCGTCATGGCGTTCGAGCGGGTCACGTTGTACGGGGTGCCGATCGTCGCCCAGCGCAAGGTGAACTACGGCCGGATCGACCCGGAGACCAGCCGCGAACTCTTCATCCGCAACGCCCTGGTCGAGGGGGACTGGCGGACGCACCACAAGTTCTTCGCGGACAACCGCAGGCTCCTCACCGAGGTCGAGGAGCTGGAGCACCGGGCCCGCCGCCGCGACATCCTCGTGGACGACGAGACCCTGTTCGACTTCTACGACCAGCGGGTGCCCGAGCACGTGGTGTCCGGGGCGCACTTCGACTCGTGGTGGAAGCACAAGCGGGGCGAGGAGCCGGAACTGCTCGACTTCGAGCGGTCGATGCTCATCCGGGAGGCCGCCGAGGCGGTCACCAAGGACGACTACCCGGACTCGTGGCGGGAGGGCCGGCTCAAGTTCCGTGTGACGTACCAGTTCGAGCCGGGCGCGGATGCGGACGGCGTGACCGTCCATATTCCGCTCCATGTCCTGAACCAGGTCACCGGCGAGGGCTTCGACTGGCAGATCCCGGGTCTGCGCGAGGACCTGGTGACCGAGCTGATCAGGTCGCTGCCGAAGCCGATACGCCGCAACTACGTGCCGGCGCCGAACTTCGCGAAGGCCTTCCTGGACCGTGCGGTGCCGCGGCAGGAGTCGCTGACGGCCTCCCTGGCCCGTGAGCTGACGCTGATGGTGGGCGTCCCGGTGACGGCCGAGGACTTCGACCTGGCGAAGGTCCCGGAACACCTCAAGGTCACCTTCCGGATCGTCGACGAGCGGCGCCGCAGGCTCGCCGAGGACAAGGATCTGGAGGCGTTGCGGCTGAAGCTGCGGCCCAAGGCCCGGCAGGCCCTCTCCAAGGCCGCCGCGGCGGCTGCGGCCTCCTCCGGCGGTTCCGGTGGGAGCATCGAGCGCACAGGGCTGAAGGACTGGACGATCGGCACCCTGACCCGGGTCTTCGAGACGCGGCGGGCCGGTCAGCCCGTCAAGGCGTATCCGGCCCTGGTCGATGCCGGCGACTCCGTCTCCGTACGGCTCTTCGACTCGGAGGCCGAGCAGCAGCAGGCGATGTGGCAGGGCACCCGGAAGCTGATCATGCTGAACATTCCGGTCAACCCCGCGAAGTTCGCGTCCGAGCGGCTCAGCAACCAGCAGAAGCTGAACCTCTCGGCGAATCCGCACGGCTCGATCCAGGCGCTCTTCGACGACTGCGCCACGGCCGCGGCGGACAGGCTGATCGCCGACCACGGCGGACCCGCGTGGGACGAGGAAGCCTTCCGGAAGCTGTTCGACAAGGTCCGTGCGGACCTCGTCGACACGACGGTCCGTACGGTCGCCCAGGTGCAGCAGGTGCTGGCCGCGTGGCAGGCCTGCGAGCGCCGGCTGAAGGGCACCACCAGCCCCGCCCTGCTGGCGAACGTCCGGGACGTACGGACGCAGCTGGACGCGCTGGTGCCCGCCGGCTTCGTCACGAGGACGGGGCTGCGCAGGCTGCCCGACCTGATGCGCTATCTGGTCGCGGCGGACCGGAGGCTGCAGCAGATGCCGTCCTCCGTCCAGCGCGACACCACGCGCATGGAGAAGGTCCACGAGATGCAGGACGAGTACGCCTGGCTGCTGGAGCAGCTGCCGCAGGGGCGGCCGGTCCCGCAGGAGGTCCTGGACATCCGCTGGATGATCGAGGAGCTGCGGGTGAGCTACTTCGCGCACGCCCTGGGCACCGCCCATCCCGTCTCCGACAAGCGGATCGTCAAGGCCATCGACGCGGCCGCGCCGTGACCCCGGGAGGCCGTCGGGCCGGTGACGGCGACATCGCCATGAGTGAGTTCGACCCGGGCCTCTGACCTGCTGTACAGTCTGTGTTCGCAGCCGCACGAAAGACGCGGAAGCGAAAACCTGGTCCTGTGGAGCAGTTTGGAGTGCTCGCCACCCTGTCAAGGTGGAGGCCGCGGGTTCAAATCCCGTCAGGACCGCATGAGAGCCGAGGCCCGCATTCATCGAATGCGGGCCTCGGTCGTGTGTGCTGGACGTCCGCCGCGGGACTACGGTGCCGGCCACGTGCCCCGGGCGTGTGGGGGACACCACGGGTCACGTCCCGTCCGCCTGGTGGGCGCGGCCCGGAATCCGTCGCGATCCGGGCCTTCTTCGCGTCTTGACGGGGTCCTGCGCCGCCGGTACCCAGACATCAGGGGTACAGGGGGCGTACGCCGGGAGGTGACGCATGGGGACGTCGACGAGGCATGAGACACGCGCGCTGCTGCGCGCCCACCTGGCGGCGGCATCGGGCTATCGGCACATCACCCGGCGCTGCGCGGTGTGCCGCCATCTGCTGCGGCTCGCGATGGAGTATTCCGAGCAGCCGTGGGAACCCGGGACCTCCGAGACCGACGAGGAACCCGAGGAACCCCTACGGGCTGGTAAGGACCGTAGCCCCGAATGACGTTGAGCACCGGTGTGACCGGAGTCACGGAACCAGTTTCAGACGTTGTGGCGCTTAACCGCTCTTTACAGCAGACAAATTTAATATGTGCAATTGCACGCCCTGTCGAGCGGTGGAAGCACTCCTCATGAATGTCTGACCAGGGCATCACCTGCCGCACATCGGCGGACGCCCGGACTCCGTTTCCGCCCGCCGGGGAGCAGGCGGCAGTACGCGGCAGCCGTCGGCGTCCTGCGGCCGACAGCCTCCGTGAGACCCGCCACATACCGCCCGGGCCGCACAGCACGGGCACAAAAAAATCGCGCTGGACCCGGCGGAGTCCAGCGCGATCTACGACATGACCCGCGTCTGGCGGGGCGGGGCCTGTTGGGGCAGGCACCAGTCGGGTGGAGCTATGGGTGGGCGTTCCGAGTTGGGGGACTCGGCCGTTCCCGATTACTGCGTACCCGGCGCGATTCCGGGGTGGTTCACGCCTCGCTGCGCTGCTGCGGGATACCCGCGAGCAGTGCGCGGACCTCTGCCTCGCGGTACCGGCGGTGTCCACCCAGGGTGCGGATGGACGTGAGCTTGCCCGCCTTTGCCCAGCGGGTCACCGTCTTCGGGTCCACGCGGAACATCGTGGCGACCTCAGCCGGGGTCAGCAGCGGCTCGGCATCAGGGGTGCGAGCAGTCATGAGCGGCCTCCTCGGGAGAACCGAACCATCTCGGTTCTTTCCTCTAAATTCTGCACCTTGACCCGCGTTGCCCGAAATGGCGGACGCGAGCCGAGTCGGTTATAGGACGAACGGCTTGTCCTCGGCACTACAACTACACCATCTGTCCAGCCACGTCGGCCAAACCGATGGAATTGCCCTCTCAGGTGGCCATCAGCGGCGGAAGCCGATGGACCATGCCATAGCGGACAGTCACGTCACAGTGACGATCAGTCACAGAGCGATCAGGAGTCATCAGACCCCCCATAGAGCGCAATGCCGAGCAATCCGCCCGAACTTGGACGGAAGGAACCCTCCCCGGACTCCTTGTCCTATTTTGACACGTGGGTAGGGGATGAGTGCAAGGCGCCGATTAGTGCTGTCCGTCACGCTTGACACAAAGGCCCGTATAGGGGCCTACGTCCCCGAGCGCCCGTCAGATCCCCCCGCTCGCGGGGGGATCAGCCGCTTCCCGGCCCCTCTTCAGTTCGCCAGCCGCAGTGCCTTGACCGCGCGCCACCGCTCGGTGAACCGGCTGTACGCCGCGGCCGCAGCCGCACCGTCGCCGGCCCGCAGCGCCGACAGTCCCTCCCCGACGTCCGCAGCCGAGCGGTCCGCGGCGAGCAGTGCCTCCGGAAGGGCGTGCACCAGTCCGCCGTAGTCCAGCTCGACCAGTGAGCGCGGATGGAACTCCTCCAGCCAGCGCCCGACGTCGACCAGTCCTTCGGTGAGCGGCCCCTCGCCGATGTGCTCTCGCAATGTGCGCAGGGACCGCGCCAGCCGTTTACGGGCCTGCGCCATGGGGGTGCGGTAGCGGAGTACGGGGGCGGATTCGCCCTCCGCCTTCGCATACTCCCTCTCTTCGTCGACAAAGACCGTGAACCAGGTCACAGGCACATGCCACAGTTCCGTCCGGATCCAGGGCCGGGCGTCCGGATGGCCCTCCCGCCACCTCTCGTGGTCGGCCTCGGCCTGCCGGCGCACCACCGGGGGCAGCAGTGCGTCGAGCACCGGCCCGGGGAACTGTCCGGGCAGCCGCTCCAGCGCCTGCCAGCCGCGCAGCCGGGTCCGCCACGGACAGACGAGGACCACGCCGTCGACCTCCGTGACGAACGCGTCGGCGCTCTCGTGGACCGGCACCGGCACCGGCGGCGTCGGCAGCAAGTCCGCAAGGGAGCGCCGGAGTTCGTCCTGCGCGGAGAGGGACCGGCCGGACCTGGCGTAACGCGTCCAGTGGCGGCGCTCCCGTTCCGGGAAAGCCGCCAGCGGCTCGTACACGCGCAGATAGGACGGGTAGGGGACGCTCACCGAGGAAACCGCGGCCATGCCGGAATCGTGCCACGCGACGGCCCGGGCTACGCCGGGCGAGTGAGCCGTTCCGCGACCGCGACACAGTGCGGTGCAGCCGGAAAGAGTGATGTACGGCACTGCAGCGGATCTACCCTGAGGTAGGCCCTACTCTCTAGCCACCGGGCCGCCCCCACCCATAGGACGGCCCTCCTCCGTCGCTTCGTACTTGGGAGTCACCACCGTGACCGATGTGACCGACGGCGTCCTGCACACCCTGTTCCACTCGGACCAGGGCGGCCACGAGCAAGTAGTGCTCTGCCAGGACCGCGCCTCCGGACTCAAGGCCGTCATCGCCATCCACTCGACCGCCCTGGGCCCCGCCCTCGGCGGCACCCGCTTCTACCCGTACGCGAGCGAGGAGGCGGCCGTCGCGGACGCCCTCAACCTCTCGCGCGGCATGTCGTACAAGAACGCCATGGCCGGCCTGGAGCACGGCGGCGGCAAGGCCGTGATCATCGGCGACCCGGACACCGTGAAGACGGAGGAGCTGCTGCTCGCCTACGGCCGGTTCGTCGCCTCCCTCGGCGGCCGCTACGTCACGGCCTGCGACGTCGGCACATACGTCGCGGACATGGACGTCGTCGCACGCGAGTGCCGGTGGACCACCGGCCGCTCCCCCGAGAACGGCGGCTGCGGGGACTCCTCCGTGCTCACCGCGTTCGGTGTGTTCCAGGGCATGCGCGCCTCCGCACAGCACCAGTGGGGCGACCCGACCCTCCGCGGCCGCAAGGTCGGCATCGCGGGCGTCGGCAAGGTCGGCCACTACCTCGTCGAGCACCTGCTCCAGGACGGCGCCGAGGTCGTGATCACGGATGTGCGCGACGAGGCGGTGCGCCGCATCCTCGACAAGCACCCGCAGGTCACCGCGGTCGCCGACACCGACGCACTGATCCGCACCGAGGGCCTGGACATCTACGCCCCGTGCGCGCTGGGCGGTGCCCTGAACGACGACACCGTGCCTGTGCTCACCGCCACCGTGGTGTGCGGTGCGGCCAACAACCAGCTCGCCCACCCCGGCGTCGAGAAGGACCTCTCGGACCGCGGCATCCTCTACGCCCCGGACTACGTGGTGAACGCCGGCGGTGTGATCCAGGTCGCCGACGAGCTGCACGGCTTCGACTTCGACCGGGCCAAGGCGAAGGCCACGAAGATCTTCGACACCACGTTGGAAATCTTCGCACGTGCGAAGGAAGACGGTATTCCGCCGGCCGCGGCGTCCGACCGGATCGCCGAACAGCGGATGGCCGAGGCCGGTCGCCGCTGACGCTTGACATGCCCTCACGGCACGTGGGACACCGCCGACGGCGAGAGAAGACTCACGCCGTCGGCGGGTCGGCGCACGGAAAGGGTTAAAATCGCAGCTGACCAGCGGGGACGGGGCGCCTCGCCGGTTCTGCGCAGAGGCGCGTCATGCGGGCGGCGTACCGTATGGCCGCGGAAGCAGGTACCGTTGAAGCCCTACGGACACGGTCTCTCCGAGGAGAGCCCGTTCCGACTCATGAACGCGTGTCAAGACTCTGGGGCCGTCGAGCCCCGTCATCGAGGGGGTCGAGCCATGGGGCGCGGCCGGGCCAAGGCCAAGCAGACGAAGGTCGCCCGCCAGCTGAAGTACAACAGCGGCGGGACTGACCTGTCGCGTCTGGCCAACGAGCTGGGCGCATCGACTTCGGGTCCGCTTTCGAGCCAGCCGCCGAACGGCGAGCCGTTCGAGGACGACGAGGAAGAAGACGACCCGTACGCCCGCTACGCGGATTTGTACAACGACGACGAGGACGAGGACGACGAGCCGTCGGACCACTCCTCGCAGCGTCGTGGCGCTTGACGCGCTCGACCTCGCTGAACTGCATTCCACCGACCCGGTCCGGGGCTGCGGCCCCGGACCGGGTTCTGTGCGTCCCCGAACAGTCACCGGTGGTCTCCCGTACGTCACTGGAAGGCCGGGCCATGCGCCCGGCGGGCGATCGGCGGCCACCCGGCGGGTGACCGGCCGTCGCCCGGCCGGGCGGTCGCACTCATCGGTCGGGCAGCGGGTCAGGCCGCGTAGTCGCCGGTCAGCTCGGCACCCGAGGTGTGGTCACCACGGTCGGTGATCGCACCGGCGACCCAGGCGTCGACTCCCCGGTCGGTCAGTGTGGTCAGCGCCACGTCCACGGACTCGGCCGGCACCACGGCCATCATGCCGACGCCCATGTTGAGCGTCCGCTCCAGCTCGAGCCGCTCGACCTGCCCGGCCTTGCCGACCAGGTCGAACACCGTGCCGGGGGTCCAGGTCGAACGGTCGACGGTGGCATGCAGGTGGTCGGGGATCACCCGGGCGAGGTTGGCGGCCAGGCCACCACCGGTGATGTGCGAGAACGCGTGCACCTCGGTGGTCCGGGTCAGTGCCAGGCAGTCCAGCGAGTAGATCTTCGTCGGCTCCAGCAGTTCTTCGCCGAGGGTCCGGCCGAACTCCTCGACCTGCTGGTCGAGGCGCATGGCCGCCCGGTCGAAGAGGACGTGCCGGACCAGCGAGTACCCGTTGGAGTGAAGCCCGGAGGACGCCATGGCGATCACGACGTCACCCGTACGGATGCGATCGGGGCCGAGCAGCCGGTCCGCCTCGACCACACCCGTGCCGGCGCCGGCGACGTCGAAGTCGTCCGGGCCGAGCAGGCCGGGGTGCTCGGCGGTCTCGCCACCGACCAGCGCACAGCCGGCGAGCACACAGCCCTCGGCGATGCCCTTCACGATGGCGGCGACCCGCTCGGGGTGCACCTTGCCGACGCAGATGTAGTCGGTCATGAACAGCGGCTCGGCACCGCACACGACGATGTCGTCCATGACCATGGCGACGAGGTCGTGGCCGATGGTGTCGTACACGCCCATCTGACGGGCGATGTCGACCTTCGTGCCGACGCCGTCGGTGGCGGAGGCGAGCAGCGGACGCTCGAAGCGCTTGAGGGCGGAGGCGTCGAAGAGACCGGCGAAACCGCCGAGGCCGCCCAGGACCTCGGGGCGCTGCGTCTTCTTCACCCACTCCTTCATCAGCTCGACGGCGCGGTCGCCCGCCTCGATGTCGACGCCCGCGGCTGCGTAGCTGGCACCAGTGGTCTCTGACATGACGGAGAGAACTTTCGTGTCGTTACTGCGTTACTGCGGGGGCGTTACGGGCGACGGAGCGCGTCGGCGGCGTCCGCGCCGCCCGCCAGCTCGGTCTCCAGCAGCTGCTTGCCGAGCAGCTCGGGGTCGGGCAGCTCCATCGGGTACTCGCCGTCGAAGCAGGCACGGCACAGGTTCGGCTTGTCGATCGTGGTCGCCTCGATCATGCCGTCGATGGAGATGTACGCGAGGGAGTCCGCGCCCAGCGACTTGCCGATCTCCTCGATCGTCATGCCGTTGGCGATCAGCTCGGCGCGGGTCGCGAAGTCGATGCCGAAGAAGCAGGGCCACTTCACGGGCGGGGAGGAGATCCGGATGTGGACCTCGGCCGCACCGGCCTCGCGGAGCATCTTGACCAGCGCGCGCTGGGTGTTGCCGCGGACGATCGAGTCGTCGACGACCACCAGGCGCTTGCCGCGGATGACTTCCTTCAGCGGGTTCAGCTTGAGGCGGATGCCCAGCTGGCGGATGGTCTGGGACGGCTGGATGAAGGTCCGGCCCACATAGGCGTTCTTGACCAGGCCCGAGCCGTACGGGATGCCGCTGGCCTCCGCGTAGCCGACCGCGGCGGGCGTGCCCGACTCGGGCGTCGCTATCACCAGGTCGGCTTCGACCGGGGCTTCCTCGGCGAGCTTGCGGCCCATCTCCACCCGGGAGAGGTAGACGTTCCGGCCGGCGATGTCGGTGTCGGGACGGGCCAGGTACACGTACTCGAAGACACAGCCCTTGGGCTTCGCTTCCGCGAATCGGGAGGTGCGGATGCCGTTCTCGTCGATCGCGAGCATCTCGCCCGGCTCGATCTCGCGCACGAAGCTGCCGCCGACGATGTCGAGGGCGGCGGTCTCCGACGCCACGACCCAGCCGCGCTCCAGGCGGCCCAGCACCAGCGGGCGGATGCCCTGCGGGTCACGGGCTGCGTAGAGGGTGTGCTCGTCCATGAAGACGAGGGAGAAGGCGCCCCGGACCTGCGGGAGGACCTTCGCGGCGGCCTCCTCGATCGTGAGGGGCTTGCCGTCCTCGTCGACCTGACCGGCGAGCAGGGCGGTCACCAGGTCGGTGTCGTTGGTGGCGGCGACCTGGGTGGCACGGCCGTTCTCACGGGGAAGGTCGGCGACCATCTCGGCGAGCTTGGCGGTGTTCACCAGGTTGCCGTTGTGGCCCAGCGCGATGGAGCCGTGCGCGGTCGCACGGAACGTCGGCTGCGCGTTCTCCCACACCGAGGCCCCGGTGGTGGAGTAGCGGGCGTGTCCGACCGCGATATGGCCCTTGAGGGAGCCGAGAGAGGTTTCGTCGAAGACCTGGGAGACCAGTCCCATGTCCTTGAAGACGAGGATCTGTGAGCCATTGCTCACTGCGATGCCCGCGGACTCCTGTCCCCGGTGTTGCAGCGCATACAACCCGAAATAGGTGAGCTTGGCGACCTCTTCACCCGGAGCCCAGACACCGAAGACGCCGCAAGCGTCCTGGGGGCCCTTCTCGCCGGGGAGCAGGTCGTGGTTGAGTCGTCCGTCACCACGTGGCACGGCTCCGAGTGTAGGCGAGATCGACCACTGGTCCGAATTGGGGATCGTCACATTCGGGCCGGGCGATCCGCACCGGGCCCGCGACCTGGCGTTTCCCCGTGCCGCGGCACCCGACCCCCGGAGGATCGGATTCCGGAAGCCGGGTCACCGGGTGCCGCGAAACAGGAGACCGGGAGCCGTGAGGGGTCTGCCCTGCAGGGACCTCGGCCGGGACCTACGAGGTCCGGCGGGCGGCCGGCGTGCCCCCGTCGGTCTTCCCGCCGTCGGTCGCCTTCCCGCCGTCGCCGGCCTCGGTGGCCTTCGCGCCAAGCCCCTGGCCGTTCTCCGCGGTGAGGACCAGGGTCCCGTCCTTCTGCGTGAAGGCGACCTTGCCGGCGAGGACCTTGAGCATGGCCTTCTCCAGGTCCATGACCGGCCCCCGGCACAGACGGCGCGTGGAGGCGAGCGGCCCGAAGGTGACGGTGCCGTCGGACACCGTGGCCTTGCCGTTCATGGTGTTGCAGCCGAGGTTGCCCTTGACGGTGCCGTCCTTGCCGAGCACGAAGTGCGCCTTGCCCTCCGTTCCCTCGGGCAGCGACGAGGCGACCGAGCCGGTCGTGAGGGACGTCACGGTCCAGTCGGTGCCGAGCAGCGGGGCGGGCTCCTCGGCGCTGAGGGCCACGGTGCCGCCGTTCTCGGTCTTCAGAGTGAGGCGCTTGTCGTCCAGGGACGCTGTGAGCTTCCCGGCGAACGCCTCGGCAAGGGTCTTCTCGAATTCCTGGACCCCGCCCTGGCAGGCCTTCTCGGTGACCGTGCCGCGGCCGAGGGTGAGGGTGTCGCCGTCGATCTTCACCTCGGCGGTGAAGCGGTTGCAGCCGTAGTTGCCGACGGCCCGGCCCTTGGGGTCGATCTCCACGTACGCCCCGGCCGGCGCGTCGGCCTTCTTGCCGCCGACGGTGACGCTGTCGACGCTCCAGCGCGTGCCGGTGACCGGGACGCCGGTCGTGGACCCGGCACCGTCGCCACCGGCCCCGGCTCCGGTTTCCGCACCGCACGCGGAGACGGTGAGGGAGAGGAGGACGGCGCTCAGGGTGATGAGGGGTACTCGGAGCTTCTGCATGCCGGTGTGACGTGGCGGGCGGTGCATCGGTTCCGCCGCCGGCGCCCCGTATGTGCGTGTGCGTTCCGGGGCCCGTGCCATGCGTGCTGCGCCGTCTGCCGGTCCCGCACGGCGGGCGGCCGTGCAGGGCACCGGCGCGGTGCGGTGCGGGGCGGCCGCCGTCGCCGGCAGGCCCGTGCGCGGCAGCCGCCGAGCGCGGTGCCGAGCACGCCCGCGGGACGGTCCTCGGCGTCAGGACATGACCGGCAGCAGTCCCGACAGGTCGGCCCGCTCACCGCTCGCGGACACCCTGGCCCCGCTCAGCTCGGTGGCCCAGTCCGTACGGCCCGTGGCGAGCCGGACCCAGGTCAGCGGGTCGGTCTCGACGACGTTCGGCGGGGTGCCCCGGGTGTGCCGGGGACCCTCGACGCACTGGACGACCGCGTACGGCGGGACGCGGACCTCCACCGCGCCGCCGGGCGCCTTCGCCGCGAGGGCGTCGGCGAGCAGCCGGGTGCAGGCGGCCAGCGCCTGCCGGTCCACCGGGACGTCGAGTCCGGTCGCGGCGTTCAGATCGTCCGTGTGGACGACGAGTTCGACGGTGCGGGTCACCAGGAAGTCGCCGAGGGACATGGCCCCGACCCGCGCGGCCAGCAGTCGCTCCGGGGAGGCGGCGGACAGCCGTTCGATGATCCGCTCGGCCGTCCGTCCGTACAGCGCGTCGGCTTCCGTGCGGGCGGCGATCTCCCTTGTGTCGTCGGAGACCCGTCCCGCGACCGCGGCCGTCGCGAACGGCCAGTCCAGCAGCGTCACCTGCCGCTCGGGCGGCTCCGGCTGGTCCACGTACAGGCTGACGGCCTCCACGGTCAGCGCGATGTGCGTGACGAGTTCGCGGACCGTCCAGTCCCCGAGCCGCGTCGGGAGGGCGAGCTGATCCGGGGTCAGCGTGCCTGCGGCCGCGCGTACGTTCTCGAACTGGGCGAGCACGGCGGCCCGGGTCTTGCCGGGGTCGTACCTGCGGGTGCGCTTCTTGGCCGGTGACATGCGCCGAGGTTAGTCCGCGCCGGGCCGCGGACGCGCGGCCTCCGCCGCCACCCGCGGCCGGGCGACTGTCAGAGGAGGAGCAGGACGGCGGCGGCGAGGAGCACCGAGAGGACGACGGCGACCGGGCCGAGGGGCATGCCCTGGTCGGCCGGCGTGCTGTCGGCCGTGGGGCGCAGTTCGGGGCGTCCGGCCAGGGCCCGGATCTCGTCGGCCGTGCGCGAGGCGGTCGGTACGGCGCCGCGGCGGCGCTCCAGCCAGGAGATGCCCGTCGGCTCGACCTCGATGTCCTGGGTGTCGCCGAGCAGCCTGAGGACGAGCTTGTCGCCTTCCGCGCGGACACCCGCGAGGGCGTCCCAGGGCACGTGCCGGACCTTCCACGACCTGCACACCCAGAGGCCCGCCCGGTCGGCCGTGATGCGCCAGTTGAGGGCGATCGCGGCGGTGTTGGCCATCCAGGCCGCACCGATCACCGTCAACGGGAGCCGCCAGGTGAACGGGTCCCCGTGGAGCAGTGTCATGATCGCGCCGCTCTCCAGGCCGAGCAGTCCGAAACCGACGAGCCGTGAGGCCGGTCCCGCGCCCCAGCGCAGCGGCCGCTCCGGACCCGCGACGAGCCCGGCGGCCGTCTCCTCCACGGACCGGGCGCGCCGTCCCCCACGGGACGCCCATCGGGGTCCGCCGGGGCGGACCGGGCTCACACCGACCTCCACGACGACCTCGTGCTCGCCCCCGGAGACACAGACGACCTCGGCCCCGTCGTGCAGGGCGCCGTAGAGCACGGCCTCACGCAGCGGCAGTACGGTCTCCCCGTCGGCCGGATCGTCCCGCTCGTCGTCGTCCTCGTCCTCGTCCTCGTGGGCGTGCGCCCAGCCGTGCTCCGGACCCGGACCTTCCTCGTCCTCGTCCTCGTACGCGAGTCTCGAGGCGAAGCTCAGCAGCGGTGTGCGCCCTTCGGTGTCGTCGGCCGCGTACACCCACGTCCGCACGTCCTGCCGGCCCTCCCGCACCAGGACCCGCAGGGCGGGCTGCGGCTCGCCGGAGAGCCGTCGGGAGCGTCGGGCGCCGGCGAGGCCGTTGACGAGGAAGGCGAGCCCGGGGACGCCCGTGGCGACGAGGAGCAGCTGCGGGCCGATCGCGTCGTACGGCTCGTCGGCGAGGCGCGCCCAGTCGCCGTCCAGCAGGACGCCGACGCGGGTGCCGACCGGCTGCTCGTCCGGGTAGGCGATCGTGTCGAGGGTTCTGGTGCCGCCGTCGGGCAGGGCGACCTCGACCCGGGTGTCGTCGTCGGTGTAGGCACGGACCTCGCCCTCGACGCGCGTGGCGCGGGCGGCGTGCGCCTCGTCGGCGGCGACCTCCCGGACACCGGTCCAGCCCGCGACGGCCGCCGTCGCCAGGAGCAGCGAGGCGAGCACGAGCGAGGCCCGGCCGCGCCGCACGGACGCGGCGACCGCCGGCACGGGGTGACGGGCGGGTCCGGCGGCCTCCTCGGCCAGCAGCCGCCGCCCGCGGCGGGCGGCCTGCCGGGCGAGCAGGGCCGCTGCTGCGAAGGCCGCCGCGGTCAGTACGGCCAGCCGGTGGTGGAGTCCGGTGTGTCCGAGTGCTTCGTCGGAGAGCAGGATCGCCCCGGTGAGCGGCCCCATGAGCAGCAGGGCGAGGCGGGGCTGCCGCCAGATCCAGTACAGGCCGAGCAGCGCGAGCGCCGCCGTGGTCATGCCCCACCATTCGGGTCCACAGGAGCCGGTGGCGCCGCAGGCCGGTTCTGTGGACACGACGGCCCATCCGGTGGTGCCGGTGAGGGCCAGGGCCGACCAGAGCGGGTGGGACCACCGGCCGGGCACGCCGGCCGCCCAGCGGCGGGCGTCGGCGGACCGCCAGGGGCGGGTGCCGGCCGGTATGTGCTCGGACGGAATGGGAACGGGCGGTTCAGTCACGGCACGCATTATGCGTGGCAGCGCGCGGGGACCCGTCGGACCATGAAAGAGGAGCAGAAAAGGACGAAAGGGGCGGATCGCAATGAAGGAGCACCCGGAGGTCGCCGTCGTACGCCGGGCCTACGAAGCGTTCAACAAGGGCGACATGGACACCATGGCGTCTCTGATGACCACGGACTGCACCCACCACATGCCGGGCACGGGACGGTTCGGAGGCCACCACAAGGGCCGGGACAACGTGCTGGACGTGTACCGCGGACTGGGCGAGTTCTCGCACGGCAGCCTGCGCACCGACCTGCTCGGCGTCTACCCCGACGGACGCGGACACGTCATGGCCGTCCACAAGTACTACGCGGAACGCGAGGACCTCGGCATCGAGATGAAGGGCGGCCTCTTCTTCACGTTCACCGGAGGCAAGATCACCGACGTCGACGAATGCGTCGAGAGCGTCGAAGAGGCGGAGAGCTTCTGGAGCTGACGGCCCGCCCCAGGGGCCCGACGGGCATGACCCGCCGCCTGACAGCCTCCGGCCGGCCAGGCGCCGTACCGGCCCTGCTCCCCCGAGGGAGCAGGGCCGGACGCCGTGGGGGCGTCACGAGGACGCCCTTCGCGTCGCCGCTCAGGCGAGCAGCGCCGGGATCGTCGCCTCGTGCGCGGTGCGCAGCTCGTCCAGCCCGATGGAGAACTCACCCTGAACCTCGATCGCGTCGCCGTCCACGACACCGATACGGGAGGCGGGCAGACCCCGCGCGCCGCACATGTCGTTGAAGCGCACCTCCTCGCTGCGCGGAACCGCGACGACCGCACGGCCCGCGGACTCCGAGAAGAGGAAGGTGAACGCGTCGAGACCGTCGGGAACGACCAGCCGGGCGCCCTTCCCGCCGCGCAGGCAGGACTCGGCGACGGCCTGGATCAGACCGCCGTCGCTGAGGTCGTGCGCCGCGTTGACCATGCCGTCGCGGGACGCCGAGATCAGGATCTCGCCGAGCAGCTTCTCGCGGTCGAGGTCCACGGCCGGCGGCAGACCGCCGAGGTGGTCGTGCACCACCTGGGACCAGGCCGAGCCGCCGAACTCCTCGCGGGTGTCGCCCAGCAGGTAGAGCAGCTGCCCCTCCTCGCCGAAGGCGATCGGGGTGCGGCGGTTGACATCGTCGATCACACCGAGCACGGCCACCACCGGCGTCGGGTGGATGGCGACCTCGCCGGTCTGGTTGTAGAGCGACACGTTTCCGCCGGTGACCGGGGTGCCGAGCTGCTGACAGGCGTCGGCGAGACCACGGGTGGCCTCCGCGAACTGCCACATCACGCCCGGGTCCTCCGGCGAACCGAAGTTCAGGCAGTCGGACACGGCGAGCGGCCTGGCGCCCGACGCGGCGACGTTGCGGTACGCCTCGGCGAGCGCCAGCTGGGCACCGGTGTACGGGTCGAGCTTGGCGTACCGGCCGTTGCCGTCCGTCGCCACGGCCACGCCGAGGTTCGTCTCCTCGTCGATGCGGATCATGCCGGAGTCCTCCGGCTGGGCCAGCACCGTGTTGCCCTGCACGAAGCGGTCGTACTGGTCGGTGATCCAGGCCTTGGACGCCTGGTTCGGGGAGGCGACCAGCTTCAGGACCTGCGCCCGCAGCTCGTCGGCGTCCGCCGGGCGGGGCAGCCGGCCCGCGTCGTCGGCCTGCAGCGCGTCCTGCCAGTCGGGACGGGCGTACGGGCGGTGGTACGTCGGACCCTCGTGGGCGACGGTGCCCGGAGGCACGTCCACGATCTGCTCGCCGTGCCAGAAGATCTCCAGGCGCTCGCCGTCGGTGACCTCACCGATGACGGTGGCGATGACGTCCCACTTCTCGCAGATCTCCATGAAGCGGTCGACGTACTGCGGCTCGACGATGGCGCACATGCGCTCCTGCGACTCGCTCATGAGGATCTCCTCGGGCGAGAGCGTCGCGTCGCGCAGCGGCACGGTGTCGAGCTCGACGCGCATGCCGCCGGAGCCGGCGGAGGCCAGCTCGGAGGTGGCACAGGAGAGACCGGCGCCGCCGAGGTCCTGGATGCCGGCGACCAGGTTCTCCTTGAAGACCTCCAGGGTGCACTCGATGAGGAGCTTCTCCTGGAAGGGGTCGCCGACCTGGACGGCGGGGCGCTTGGTGGGCTTTGTGTCGTCGAAGGTCTCGGAGGCGAGGACGGACACGCCGCCGATGCCGTCGCCGCCCGTGCGGGCGCCGTAGAGGATGACCTTGTTACCGGGGCCTGAGGCCTTGGCGAGGTGGATGTCCTCGTGCTTCATGACGCCTACGCACAGCGCGTTGACCAGCGGGTTGCCCTGGTAGCAGGAGTCGAAGACGACCTCGCCGCCGATGTTGGGCAGGCCCAGGCAGTTGCCGTAGCCGCCGATGCCCGCGACGACGCCCGGGAGGACGCGCTTGGTGTCGGGGTGGTCGGCCGCGCCGAACCGCAGCGGGTCCATCACGGCGACCGGGCGGGCGCCCATGGCGAGGATGTCGCGGACGATGCCGCCCACGCCGGTGGCCGCGCCCTGGTAGGGCTCGATGTACGACGGGTGGTTGTGCGACTCGACCTTGAAGGTGACCGCGTAGCCCTGGCCGACGTCGACGACACCGGCGTTCTCGCCGATGCCGACCAGGAGGGCGTCGTTCTCGGGGGCCTTCTCGCCGAACTGCTTCAGGTGGACCTTGCTGCTCTTGTAGGAGCAGTGCTCGGACCACATGACGGAGTACATCGCGAGCTCGGCGCCGGTGGGACGGCGGCCCAGGATCTCGCGGATGCGCGCGTACTCGTCCTCCTTGAGGCCGAGTTCCTTCCAGGGCTGTCCGACGTCGGGCGTCTCGGTGGCGTGCTTGACGGTGTCCAGAGTCATCAGACGTTGACCAGCTTCTTCAGGATCGAGGTGAAGAATCCGAGGCCGTCGGTGCCGCCGGTACCGACGAGGGGCTCGACGGCGTGCTCGGGGTGCGGCATGAGGCCGACGACGTTGCCGGCGGCGTTGGTGATGCCGGCGATGTCCCGGAGCGAGCCGTTCGGGTTGAAGTCGAGGTAACGGAACGCCACTCGGCCCTCCGCCTCCAGCTCGTCGAGCGTGTGCTCGTCGGCGACGTACCGGCCGTCCATGTTCTTCAGCGGTACGGAGATCTCCTGGCCCTGCGCGTAGTCGGCGGTCCAGGCGGTGTCCGCGTTCTCCACCCGCAGCTTCTGGTCGCGGCAGATGAAGTGCAGGTGATTGTTGCGCAGCATCGCGCCGGGCAGCAGATGGGCCTCGGTCAGGATCTGGAAGCCGTTGCAGATGCCGAGGACCGGCATGCCCGCCTTCGCCTGCTCGATGACCGTCTCCATCACCGGCGAGAACCGGGAGATGGCACCGGCGCGCAGATAGTCGCCGTACGAGAACCCGCCGGCCAGCACGACGGCGTCGACCTGCTTGAGGTCCTTGTCACGGTGCCAGAGCGGCACCGGCTCGGCGCCCGCGAGGCGGGCGGCCCGCAGGGCGTCCCGGTCGTCGAGCGTTCCGGGGAACGTGACGACCCCGATACGAGTGGTCACCGGGACTCCTCGACCTTCACGGTGAAGTCCTCGATGACGGTGTTGGCGAGGAACGTCTCGGCCATCTCGTGGATACGGGCGAGCGCGGCGTCGTCGACGGGCCCGGCGACCTCGAGTTCGAAACGCTTCCCCTGACGTACGTCCGCGATCCCTCCGAAGCCGAGACGGGGCAGTGCGCGCTGCACCGCCTGTCCCTGCGGGTCGAGGATCTCCGGCTTGAGCATGACGTCGACTACGACGCGTGCCACGGGCACTCCCGGTGGTGTGGTGCGAAGGCGGTTCCTTCAGCGTACCCGCCCCGAAAATCTACTCGCGTAGATATCGGAAGGGCCTCTGTCACGTTCCGGTATCGGCACGACAAGCAGCAGGGAAAAACGCGGGGAAAATGCCCCTCACGCGATTCCCGTGGGACACGCGGAAGCAATTGGCCGGGCTTCACAATGCAATGGTTCCCGCTGTACAAAGGAATCCCCGGGCGATCCCCGGAAACAGCATTGCTGCACATCAGCCGGAAGGCCGGTGTCACCGCACGTCAGTGCCGGGATACCGCAGGAAAGGACCGATATCCGTGGCTCAGCGCGTAGTGGTCACGCTCTCCGACGACATCGACGGAGGGGAAGCAGCGGAAACGGTCGCGTTCGGCCTGGACGGGAAGCTGTACGAGATCGACCTCAATCGCTCCAATGCAAAGAAACTGCGCAAGGCCCTCGCCCCGTACGTGGCGGCGGGCCGGAAGCGGTCCCGGGCCGGCAAGGCGTACCGGCACACGCCCCTGGCGCCCGACCCGGCGGCCGTCCGCGCCTGGGCCGGCTCGCACGGCATGGAGGTGCCCGCTCGCGGCCGCATCCCGAAGAAGGTCTACGAGGCGTTCAGCGCCGCCAACTGACCGCCGTGTCCGTGCCGCCGGTTGCTGTTGCCGTCGGCACCCCGCGCCACCCGGAGCCGCCCGATTGCCGCCCGGATCCGCTCGGGGCCACCGCCCGCGCCACCGGCATCCGTCGGCCCCACCCGCATCCGTCCCCCGGCAGCACGGCGTCCGCCCGGGCCGGCCGCTCCCACCGGGACACCGTGCGGGGCCCGGCACACATCCCGGCCGCGGCACCGCTCACCGCCCCTGCGCACCCCGCGTCCGGCCCGGCGCACTGCACCCCACACGCGCCCCTCGCCGAGGGCCCGCGGGAACCGACTTGCGCAACACCCCTGGTGATCAGCTAAAGTCTGGATCACGCCGAGGGGCGAGGCCGAAAAGCCGAACTCCACGAAACGTGCGGGTGTAGTTCAGTAGTAGAACAGCCCTCTTCCAGAGGGAAGGCGCAGTGTGCGATTCCTGTCACCCGCTCTGCACCGCGTACCAGCCACTCCGGTGGATCAGGTACAGTGGTGTTCACGCCGCCCGGTGAAAGCCGAGCGGTAGCACTGCGGACGTGGCTCAGTTGGTAGAGCATCACCTTGCCAAGGTGAGGGTCGCGAGTTCGAATCTCGTCGTCCGCTCTTGATGAAAGGCCCTGGTTGTCAGACCGGGGCCTTTCACGTGTTTCAGCACACTGCCCTCCCGCTGCTGACGCTCAATCCTTATGCCGCCCGGCGCGAAGTCAGGCCTCGCGTCTCGTACCTCGCGCCCCCTGCCTCGCGGACCCGGATGTGGCCTCCGTCACATCTCGTAGGGGCCCTCATGACATTTGTCATGAGCAGTCATGACACGGCGCACTGCCCGGAGCCCTGCTGCGGCGGAACGCTGAAGACATGACTGATGTGATCGAAGCCCGGGGGCTGCGGCGCACCTACGCGGGCGGCTTCGAAGCGGTGTCCGGCGTCTCGTTCTCCGTGGCCGCCGGGGAACTCTTCGCCCTCCTCGGCACGAACGGCGCCGGCAAGACGTCCACCGTCGAACTGCTGGAGGGCCTCGCCGGCCCGACCGAGGGCACCGTGCGCGTCCTCGGGCACGACCCGTACGGGGAACGGGCCCGGGTGCGGCCCCGCATCGGCGTGATGCTCCAGGAAGGCGGCTTCTCGTCGGAGCTGACCGTCGCCGAGACCGTCCGGATGTGGGCCGGCTGCACCAGCGGCGCCCGCCCCGTCGGCGAGGCCCTGGAACTCGTCGAGCTCCAGGGCCGGTCCGGTGTCCGGGTCAAGCAGCTCTCCGGTGGCGAACGCCGGCGCCTCGACCTCGCCCTGGCCCTTCTCGGCCGCCCCGAAGTGCTCTTCCTCGACGAACCGACGACCGGACTCGACGTCGCGAGCCGACGCCGCACCTGGGAACTCATCCGGGAACTCCGGGACTCCGGCACCACCGTGCTCCTCACCACCCACTACCTCGAAGAGGCCGAATCCCTCGCCGACCGGCTGGCGATCATGCACCGCGGCCGTATCGCCGCCGAGGGCCGCGTCGACGAAGTGGTCGCGGCCCAGCCCTCCCACATCTCCTTCGAGCTGCCCGTCGGCTACCACCTCGGCGACCTGCCGCCGCTGGGCTCGCTCGGCGTCACCGGTCACGAGTCCACCGGCCGGACCGTGCGACTGCTCACCGGGGACCTCCAACGCGCAGCGACCGGCGTGCTGTTGTGGGCCCAGCAGACCGGGGTCGAGCTGCGCGGACTCGATGTGCGGTCCGCGTCGCTGGAGGAGGCGTTCCTGCACATCTCCCGCCAGATCGAAAACCCCGTGACCGAGGAGAAGGAGCCGGTGCGATGACCGCCGAGACGACCAGCACGAACACCGCGGCCACGGAGACCAGCGGCACGAACACCGCGGCCACGGAGACCAGCGGCACGAACACCACGGCCACGGAGACCAGCCGCGCGCAGCCCATGGGTGCGAAGACTGCCGGCACGAAGACCACCGGCGGCGACGACGCCGGCGTACGCGCCGTCCGCGCCGGGCGCACCGCCGCGATGCCGGCCGCGCAGACCACCGCCGCCCGTCGCATGGCCGCGCTGGCCCGCACCGAGCTCACCCTCATGGGCCGCAGCAAGGCCACACTGCTGTCCGTGCTGGTACTCCCCGGCGCGATGACCTACGCCATGTCCTCGGCCGTCGCGAACGCGGACCTGGCCGGCACCGGCCTCTCACCGGGCACCGTCCTGCTGCCCGGCGCCATCGGGTTCGCCCTGCTCTTCGCCGTCTACACCGCCCTGACCGGCGTGTTCGTGGCCCGCCGCGAGGAACTGGTCCTCAAGCGGCTGCGCACCGGCGAACTACGCGACCACGAGATCATCGCCGGGGCCTCCCTCCCGTCCGTGGTGGTCGGCCTGGTGCAGGCCGTCCTGCTGGCCATCGGCTGCACGATCGCCATGGACGTCCCGGCGCCCCGGGCCCCGCATCTCGCCGTCGTCGGTCTGCTGGTCGGCATCGTGATGCTCACCGCGCTGGCCGCCGCCACCGCCGCCGTCACCAGGACCACCGAGAGTGCCCAGCTCACGATCATGCCGCTGATGCTGGTCTCGATGATCGGCTCCGGCATGGTCATCCCGCTGGACGCCTTCCCCGGCACGGTCGCCTCCGTCTGCGAACTGCTGCCGCTCAGCCCGGTGGTCGCCCTGCTCCGCGACGGATGGACCGGGGCGGCGGGCACGGGCGAAACCCTCGGCAGCATGACAACTGCGCTGGCCTGGACCGTCGTGGCGGTGTTTGCTGTACAGCGGTGGTTCCGCTGGGAACCGCGACGCTGACCCAGGGAACGGGGGGACGGGGCAGTGATCGTACGGGTACGGGCCCTGCGCGACCGCAGCGGCTTCGCAAAGGTGGACCTCTACACCCGCGTCAGTCTCTACGTCATCGTCTGGTTCGCGGACCTCGGCGTCGTGCTGCAGCTGATGACCGAGCCGGTACGCGGGTCCGGCGTGCCCCTCGCGCTGCACGCCGCGCTCGTCGGCGCCGCGCTCGCCCAGGGCGCCTGGGGCGTACGGATGGTCCGGCTGGGGCTCGACCACTACCTGGGCAAGGCGTCCATGGCGCGCAGGGAGACGGCCGTCGGCGCCGCGCTGCTGGCCGTGCTCCTCACCGGCGGGTTCGTCATCGCGTCGTACGCCGCACCCCGGGACCTGCCGGTCGCCCCCATGCTGTTCTCCTGCGCCACGGTGCCCTTCGTCATGGCCCACTGCCTCGTCGTACGGCGCCGCTACGCGTTCCTGACCCAACCGGCCCTGGCCGCCGTCCTGGGCGGAGCGGTCGCGGCCCTGGGCTCCTCGCCAGAACTCGTGGTGGGCGTGACCCTCACGGAGGTGTTCACCGGCTGGTGGCTGGTCTTCACGGCCCGCTGCTCCGCCTGGGTCCTCGCCGTCATGTGGGAACTCCGGCACACCCGCGACATCCAGGCGCGGCTCGCCGTCGCCGAGGAACGGCTGCGCTTCGGCCGTGATCTGCACGACGTCCTCGGCCGGAACCTCGCCGTCATCGCCCTCAAGAGCGAGCTGGCGGTCCAACTGGCCCGCCGGGAGCGACCCGAAGCCCTGGAGCAGATGATCGAGGTCCAGCAGATCGCCCAGGAGTCCCAGCGCGAGGTACGCGAAGTGGTGCGCGGCTACCGCGAGGCGGATCTCCACACCGAACTCGAAGGCGCCAGAAGCGTGCTGGGTGCCGCCGGCATCCGCTGCCGGATCATCGGCTCCGCCGAAGGGCTGCCGGCGGAGGTGCAGTCCGCGCTCGGCTGGGTGGTCCGCGAGGCGACCACCAATGTGCTCCGGCACGGCGACCCGCGGCAGTGCACGGTACGGCTCACCACGGCCGGCGGACGGGCCGAGCTCGTCGTCGAGAACGACGGCTCCCCCGACACCGCCCCTCACGGTACGGGCGGTTCCGGACTCGACGGGTTGCGGGAACGGCTAATGGTGCTGGGCGGCACGCTCGACGCCGGGCCCACGGGCCGTGGCCGCTTCCGGGTGACGGCCGGGATTCCGCTGCCCGCTCCGGAGCCCGCCGCCGCTCCCGAGCCCGCCGAGACGGGTGAAATGCCCTCCGGAAAGGCACCGGGAAAGGCGGGCGCGCCCTATGCGGCCAATCCGTCCGAGCCGTATGGAGAACCGTCCGGAAGACGAACGGCAGCGGCACCCGGGAAGCGGGTGGGCCTGCCGCATGGAATGGGCTCCGGAAATCAGACGGAAAGTCCTTCCGGGAAGGGCACGGAAATGCCGCCTGCACCCGTCGTCCAGTCCTCTTCCCGGCGCTCCCCCGGACTCCTCGCCGGCCTTCCTGCGGGGCTTCCGGGGGAGCCCGATCCTGCTTCGTCCCGGAAACCGGCCGCGTCGTTCCCGATGCCTCCGAAACCGTCCGCATCCTTCCGGGAACCGTCCGCAGCGTTCCGCCCCCCGGAACCGTCCGTATCGTCCCTTCCCCCGGAACCGTCCGCGCAAAGCGAGGTCCTTCCGTGACCCCGGCCCACCCGGAAACCCCGGAACACCCGGTACGTCCCGTACGCGTCCTGCTCGCCGACGACGAGCACCTGATCCGGGGCGCTCTCGCCGCTCTGCTCGGGCTGGAGGACGATCTGACCGTCATCGCGGAAGCGGCCTCCGGGCCCGAGGCGATTGCCATGGCACGGGCCCACCGCCCCGACGTCGCCGTGCTCGACCTGCAGATGCCGGGCGCCGACGGTGTGAGTGTCGCCACTTCGCTGCGGACCGAACTGCCCGGCTGCACCACCATGATCGTCACCAGTCACGGCCGCCCCGGCCATCTCAAACGGGCCCTCGCCGCCGGCGTGAGGGGTTTCGTCCCGAAAACCGTCAGTGCCCAGCAGCTGGCCCGGATCATCCGGAGCGTGCATGCGGGAAACCGCTATGTGGACCCCGAGTTGGCGGCCGACGCGATCTCGGCCGGGGACTCGCCGCTCACCGCCCGCGAGGCCGAGGTCCTGGAGCTGGCCGCGGACGGAGCTCCGATCACGGAGATCGCCGACCGGGCCTCGCTGTCGCCGGGGACGGTCCGCAACTACCTGTCCTCCGCCGCCACGAAGCTGGGTGCGGAGAACCGGCACGCTGCGGTGCGTCTCGCACGCGAGCGAGGTTGGGTATAGTGGTTCTCGCGCTACGGCGCATGCGGACGTGGCTCAGTTGGTAGAGCATCACCTTGCCAAGGTGAGGGTCGCGAGTTCGAATCTCGTCGTCCGCTCTTGATGAAGGCCCCGGTCATCCGACCGGGGCCTTCGGCGTTCCTACTCCCAGGCCATGCCGGTGAGAAGCTCGTACGCCTCGATGTACTTGGCGCGGGTGCGCTCGACGACCTCCTGCGGGAGGGCGGGCGGCGGCTGCTCGCTCGTGCGGTCCCAGCCGGAGGCGGGGGACGTCAGCCAGTCACGGACGTACTGCTTGTCGTACGAGGGCTGGGCACGGCCGGGCTGCCACTGGTCGGCGGGCCAGAACCGGGACGAGTCCGGGGTGAGCACCTCGTCGGCGATGATGAGCCGGCCCTCGGCGTCGTGCCCGAACTCGAACTTGGTGTCGGCGAGGATGATGCCGCGCTCGCGGGCGATGTCCCGTGCCCGGCCGTAGACGTCGAGGGTCGTCCGGCGCAGCAGGGCGGCGGTCTCCGCACCGACCTGGCGGGCGACCTCCTGGTACGAGACGTTCTCGTCGTGGTCGCCGACGGCGGCCTTGGTGGCGGGGGTGAAGATGGGCGCGGGGAGCTCGGACCCGTCGCTGAGGCCTTCGGGCAGCGCCAGCCCGCACACCGTGCGCGTCTGCCGGTACTCGGCGAGGCCGGAGCCGGTGAGATAGCCGCGGGCCACGCACTCCACCGGAACCATGGTGAGGGACGTGCACACGAGGGTGCGTCCCTCCCAGTCGGCCGGGGCGCCGTCCGGGAGTTCGGTGGACAGGACGTGGTTCGGGACGATGCCGGCGAGCTGCTCGAACCACCACAGGGAGAGCCGGGTGAGGACGCGGCCCTTGTCGGGGATCTCGGTGGGCAGCACCCAGTCGTAGGCGGACAGGCGGTCGCTGGCGACCATCACGAGGTCGCCGGCCTCGTTGCGGTACAGCTCACGCACCTTGCCGGTGTGCAGATGCACCAGGCCCGGCACCTGAATCGGTTCGGGCTTTTCGACGAATCCGGACACGGTTCCTCCCCGTGGTTCTGTCCAATGACCACGATTCTCCCGCATCCGGAGCCGGCCGACCCGGGAGGGGGGTTCCCCGCCGGTGTCACGGCGGGATCTCCCGTTCCCGGGCCGCGCCGGCCGGTCACGTCCGCAGATGCCGGTCAGTCACGTTTGCAGATGCGGTCGAGGAGGTTGGCGGTGGCTCGCTGGATCCGCGGGTCCTTGTGCCCGGGCCGGTCCAGGGCCGGGGACCAGGCGAAGGTGCCGGACGCGAAGACGAGGGCGCCGCTGGGCGCGCGGTAGAGGGAGGTCTCCTGGTGCCGCCGGGCACCGTTCCCGTCGCGGTAGGGGGAATGGGCGAGCAGGATGCGGCCCTGGTGCTCGGGGAGTGCGGTCCGCGGGAAATAGCGGTCGGCCTCGCCCGCGACGAGCCCGGGGATCTCGTCCCCCTCGGAGGCGCCGGTGGACTCCCACAGCCAGTGCGTCGCGTTCCGCACCACCAGCGGATGCGGTTCGGGCACGCGTCCGGCGTACTGGATGCCGAGCAGCTGCTGTTCGGGCCGGTCCACCTCGCGCCACAGCGTGGGCCTGCCGGGGCCGCGGCGCTTGCGGCAGGTCAGCAGCCGGTCCGGCACGCCCGAGGGGGACGGGCCGAGTTCGACCTGCCAGTACATGGTGTTCGCGGAGAGGAACACCAGCGAGGTGCCCTGCTCGCGGGCCAGTTCGGCGGTCCTGCGCATGGGAACCGACCAGTACTCGTCGTGGCCGGGGAACACCAGTCCCCGGTAGCGGCCGGGGTCGACCCGGCCGGCGTGCAGATCACGGGTGTCGGCGTAGGCGAGGTCGTAGCCGTACCGCTCGGCCCAGCGGATGAAGTCGTAGGCGTGGCCGACGTGCAGCGGCAGCCCGGCCCCGGCGTAGGGGCGGTCGAACGAGACGGTGATCGCCGCGTCCTCCTCACCGAGCAGCCGGCCGTGCTCGTCCCACGCGTGGTAGAGGCTCGCTCCGGTCCTGCCGTCCTCGGGGTAGAGGTTGTACGCCTGCCAGGTGACGTCGGGCAGCAGCAGGAGAAGATCGGCGGGCCGGTCGTCCCGCACGGTGAACGTGATGTGCGACCGGTAGCCGTCCGCGGTGGTCAGCACGGCGACGTACGCGCCGATCGACCAGTACGAGGGCACCTGGAGCCGCCAGGACAGCCACCAGTGGTGGCAGGAGACCGTACGGTCGGCGGCGAGCGGGGGCGGCTGGACGATGCCGGACAGCCGGGGACTCGTGGTGATCTTCGCTGCTCCGTCGCCGCCGTAGTGCCCGATCCGGTAGACGTCGACGGAGAACTGCTGGGGCGGGTCGACGGTGATGTGGAAGTCGATCGCGCCGCCGGGAGCGACGGCGCCGGTCGAGGCGAAACCCTTGATCTGCCGGTGCACGTCGTCGGCGGTCCTGGGGCCGCCGGAGCCGCGCGGGCGCGGCACGGGCACGACGCCACCCGGGCCCTCGCCCGGGGCGCCGCCGCTGCCGGCCGGTGCGGACCGGTCGGCGCGGTCGAGCTGTTCGACCTGGCCGAGGGGGTCGAGGTGGTCGGCGTACCAGGGGACGACCTGTCCGGTGTCGCCGAAGTAGTACTCCCCGCCCCGCAGCCAAGGCAGGGGCCCCTGTCCGAAGGGGTCCGTGACGGCGTGGGCGAGCGCTCCCGATTCCCACCGCCGGATCTTTTCCGCCCCCATGCGGCTCCCTCCCTCGACTCCCCCGAGACTCGGCGGGCACGTGACCGGGCCTTGCACCGGATGTCGACCGGCGATACCCAGCACATCACATAACGCACTCGGTCCGTCACCGTTCGTCGCGAATTGACGCGCGAGGAACGGTCGTGTTCCGGACGGGTGGTCACACAGGCCGACGCAGCGGCGGTCAGACCAGGCGGACCGGCTTGTCGGTGCGCACCCCCACCATGGCGAGCCAGGCGCGCAAGGGCTCCGGATCGCCGTCCTCGACGAGGCCGAGCACCCGTGCGGTCAGGTCGGCGACACGCTCGCCGCCGACGAGGAGGGCGGGGCCGTCCAGCCAGTCCAGACCGGGAGCGGCACCGGCCGTGTCCACCGCGGCGCAGCAGACCATCGCCGCCACATGGTCCACGAGGAGGTCCCGGCCGGTACGCGGCGCCTGGAGCGGGAACAGCGGTATCGAGCCGCCGTCCCACAGGCCCTCGCGGTCCTCGTCCGCGTCGCCCCGCCTCCCCCCGACGGGCCGCCTGCGCGGCGGGGCCGCGGCCTCTTCCCGGGCCACCTCGGCGGTTATGCCCTCGGCGAGGGCGTCGGCGGGGTGGGCGCTTGCGGGCTGGTACGCGGCGGCGGGCCGGTACGCGGCGGCGGGCTGCTCCCCCCGAGCCGCGGCTGCGACGCCCGCACCCCGGGCCGGGGCCTCCGGCGCTGCGGGTGCAGTGGACAGATGGTCCAGGACACGGGTGAGCGTCGGGCCGCCGGGCCCGGCGGCCGGCCGGACGCACAGGGAGTCCATGACGCGGTGCAGCCGGGCGGCCTCCGTGCGCCATTTCCGGTCGACGACCTCCTCGGGGTACTGCTGCCATTCCACCGGGGACCAGGCCGGACCGGTGCCGGCCGGACCGCCGTGGAAGAGCCGGGCGGCGAGCAGCGACGCGGCCTCGTCGACCGCCCCGGGCTCCTCCAGCAGGTCGCAGGCCGGACGCTCGCCCAGCCGGGAGGTGAAACCGTCGGCGAGCCGGTCCCGGCGGGACAGTTCGGTGAGCGCGGAGACCACCCCGGCGTCCAGCTTGGAGGGCCAGCGGCCCATGCGCCAGGCGGGCAGGGCGACCCTGGTCAGCAGCCGGTCCCAGCCCGCGTAGGCGAGCCCGACCTGCTCCTGGGCGACGATGCGCAGACCGTAGTCCACAGCCTGTGCACGCTCGGAGGCCGCGGCCGCCACGCCGCGTTCCATCTCCTCGGCATGTCCCACGCAGCCGCGCAGCATGAGCCGGGCCACGCGGCCGACGACCGCCAGGAAGGGCCTGCTCAGCGGGTTGCGTCCCGGCTCGGCGGCCACCGCGACCGCGGCGTCGAGTCCGCGGACCAGGCGCCGGGCCGCGGCTATGTCCGGGTGGGCGGAGGGGCCCGTGCCGGCGACCACCGGAGCGAGGACCGCGCGCAGCTCGCCCACCCTCATCCACCACAGGAACGGGGAGCCGATGACCAGGACCGGAGCCACGTCGCCGACGGCCCGCACGTCCTGCCGGGTCTGCGGCCCGTGCGTACCGGGGGTCCGGTGCGCACGGTGGCTGCGGTCCTCCAGCCAGCTGTCGCAGTCGGGAGTCAGCGCTATCGCCGAGGGCGCGGGCACCTCCAGCCGGTCCGCGAGCTCCCGGACCAGCCGGTAGAGGTCGGGCGCCGCGGCTTCCGACAGTTCCACGGTCGGGGTGACGGCGGGCCGGGCGCGGGCCACGACGGCCTCGACGCCGGCCGCGAACAGCAGCACCAGTACGGCGGTGCAGCCGGCCACCCAGCGGGCGGTGTCCCAGCCGGGACCGGTCAGCCGGCCCGTCGCACCTCCGACGAGCAGCACGACGGCGACGGCCGCGGGCAGCAGGGCGATGGCGAGCGCCCGGCTGCGGACCCGCAGCACGGCGAGCGCCCGGGAACGCGCCGCGAGCGCGCCCATCTCTTCACCCAGACCGGACACGACCGGATCTCACCCCCTGCACCCCTGCATCGGCGTAGGCCACTCCCCCACTGTGGCACCCGCCCAGGACATCGCAATGCCGGTGGGCCAAGTGCCGGAACGCTTGCGCGGCACCATAGTTGGGGCGTGGGCCACCGTCAGCCGGATGGGGCAGCGGTCACCCGATGGAATGGCATCGACCAGAGGTGCAGGGAGTCCGGGCACGCCGTGAGCCGGTATCAGGCACCCGTTCGCACGCCGTGAGCCGGCGACAGGCAACCCCTTCACACGCCGCGTCCGGTCCGTACGGCGGTTCCGGCCCGTACACCGCTCCCAGAGCGGCTCCAGCCTGTACACCGCTCCGGGCCCGTACGGCACTGGTCCGTACGGGCTCGGTCCGGCGGCGGAGGCGGAACGGGGCCCGCCGCGAGGGGCGCGGGCGGCGGAGCCGGGCAGGGTCCGCCGCATCCTTGCCGTACTCAGGCCGTGTGGGTGTCCTCCGCGGCCTTCGCAGCCTCCGCGGCCTTCGCAGCGATGTCCGTACGGTGCTGGGAGCCCTCGAGCCGGATGCGGTCCACCGCGCGGTACGCCCGCTCGCGGGCCTCCGCCAGGTCGGCGCCGGTCGCGGTGACCGACAGCACCCGGCCGCCAGCGCTCACGACCCTGTCGCCGTCACGGCGGGTCCCGGCGTGCAGCACGTAGGCGTGCGGCGCGTCCTGGGCCGCGACCTCGTCGAGGCCCTCGATGACATCACCCGTGCGGGGCGTCCCTGGGTAGTTGTGCGAGGCCACGACGACGGTCACCGCCGCGTCCCCGTGCCAGCTCAGCGGCGGCAGCGACTCCAGGGTGCCGGTGGCGGCGCTGCGCAGGAGACCGCCGAGCGGCGTCCGCAGCCGGGCGAGCACGACCTGGGTCTCGGGGTCGCCGAAGCGCGCGTTGAACTCGATGACCCGGACACCGCGGCTGGTGATGGCGAGACCCGCGTAGAGCAGCCCGGAGAACGGCGTACCGCGTCGGCGCAGCTCGTCCACGGTCGGCTGGAGCACGGTCTCCAGCACCTCGTCGACCAGCTTCGCGTCGGCCCACGGCAGCGGCGAGTACGCGCCCATGCCGCCGGTGTTGGGGCCCTCGTCGCCGTCGAGAGCCCGCTTGAAGTCCTGGGCGGGCTGGAGCGGCACCACCGTTTCGCCGTCGGTGACCGCGAAGAGGGACACCTCGGGGCCGTCGAGGTACTCCTCGATGACGACCCGCTCGCAGGCCAGTGCGTGGGCGCGGGCCGCTTCGAGGTCATCGGTGACGACGACTCCCTTGCCGGCGGCGAGCCCGTCGTCCTTGACGACGTAGGGGGCGCCGAAGGCGTCGAGGGCCTGGTCGATCTCCTCGGGGGTGGTGCAGACGTAGCTGCGGGCCGTGGGCACGTTCGCCGAGGCCATCACGTCCTTGGCGAACGCCTTGGAGCCCTCCAGCCGGGCCGCCTCACGGCTCGGGCCGAAGCAGGGGATGCCGGCTGCGCGCACGGCGTCGGCGACACCGGCGACGAGCGGTGCCTCCGGGCCGACGACGACCAGGCCGGCGCCCAGCTCGGCGGCGAGCGCCGCGACGGCCTCGCCGTCCTGGGCGTCCACCGGGTGCAGCTCGGCGACCTCCGCGATCCCGGCGTTGCCGGGCGCGCAGTGCAGGGCGGTGACGTCGGGATCGAGGGAGAGTGAGCGGCACAGGGCGTGTTCGCGGGCGCCGCCGCCGATGACGAGGACCTTCACGGGACGCAAGCCTAGCCCGCGCCCCGTCGGCGACCTTGTACGGGCCGCCGAAGCGGTGTCCCCTACTCGTTTGTGTATTCCTCCACCACGGTGGCGCCGAGCTCGCGGACGATCAGCTCACGGCCGGACAGCGCCGATTCGACGAGGTCGGGATCGTCCTCCTCGGGGATGTCGTCCTCCGGTGCGACGGGGACGGGCGCGGGCTCGCCGACTGCGGCGGGCGGCGGCCCGGAGGGGGCGGCGGACCCGGCCGGTTCCGGCACGGCGGCCGACGGGGCGGGCCCGGCCGGCGCGGCAGGAGTCGGGGGGGCGTACGACTGCGCGGGCGCGGAGGCCGCCGGGCGGGGCGGCTGCGCCGCAAAGGGCCGGCTCGCACCCGTCTGGGGCTGCGGCTGGGGTGCTCCGCCGCCCGACGGGTCGACGACGGCCTCGATCTTCCACTGGACGTTGAACTGCTCGGCGAGGCACTGCCGCAGCACGTCCTCGCTGCCGCTGCTGACGAAGTTGTCGCGGGCGCCGGCGTTGAGGAAGCCGAGCTGGAGCGTGTTGCCGTCGAAGCCGGTGACCTGGGCGTTCTGGCTGAGCAGGATCCAGGTGAACCGGCGGCGGTTCTTCACCGCTTCCAGGATGGCGGGCCACATGTTCCGGACCTGTGCCGCGCCCTGAGCCATCGCGGGCGAGGCGGCCGGTGCCGCTGCGGCCGCGGGTGGCGTCGTGGGAGCCGGTGCGGGTGTCGCGGCGGGCTCGGGCGCAGTCGTCGGCCTGCCCTGTCCTGGCGCGGCCGCTGTGGGCCAGGCGCCGGGGCGCTGGGCGGCCGCCTGGCCGCCGCCGGTTCCGGGTGCGGTGGCGGTGGGCCAGGAGCCAGGGGCGGGCGACGCGGGTGCCGGCGCCGACGGCTGGGGCGGCGCGGCAGGGGCCGGGGCCGGCGCCGACTGGGCCGCGGTGGGCCAGGAACCGGGCCGCGGTCCTTCGGCGGCGGCCGGCTCGGGCTGTGTCGGCTGCGAGGGGGCCTGGGTCGCCGGTGCCGGAGCGACCGGGGTCTGGGCGTCGGGCGCCGGGGCGCCGTGGTCGGCCGGGCTCCCGCCGCGCGCCGCAGCGCGGGCGGCAGCGACGCCGCCGCCCGGCGGCAACGGCGGATGCGCCTCGGGCCCCGGCACGTACCCCATCGCGGGGCCCGCTCCCGCGGGCGCGAACACGGCTCCCCTCTCCAGCCGGTCCAGCCGGGCCTGGAGGGAGCGCTCGTCGTCGTACGCGGCGGGAAGCAGCACCCGCGCACAGATCAGTTCCAGCTGGAGGCGGGGCGAGGTGGCGCCCCTCATCTCGGTGAGTCCCGCGTTGACCAGGTCCGCGGCGCGGCTGAGCTCGGCGGCGCCGAACACCGAGGCCTGGGCCTGCATCCGTTCGACCACGTCGGCCGGGGCGTCGATCAGACCCTTCTCTGCGGCGTCCGGCACGGCGGCCAGGATGACCAGGTCGCGCAGCCGCTCCAGCAGGTCGGCGACGAAGCGGCGGGGATCGTTGCCGCCCTCGATGACCCGGTCGACGACCTCGAAGGCCGCGGCGCCGTCGCCGGCCGCGAACGCGTCCACGACGGCGTCGAGCAGCGAGCCCTCCGTGTAACCGAGCAGGGCCGTCGCCATGGCGTATGTCACACCGTCCGCGCCGGCGCCGGCGAGCAGCTGGTCCATCACGGACATCGAGTCGCGCACCGAGCCCGCACCGGCCCGCACGACGAGGGGCAGCACGCCGTCCTCGACCGGGATGGCCTCCTTGGCGCACACCTCGCCCAGGTAGTCGCGCAGCGTTCCGGGCGGGACCAGCCTGAAGGGGTAGTGGTGGGTACGCGACCGGATGGTGCCGATGACCTTCTCCGGCTCGGTGGTGGCGAAGATGAACTTGAGGTGCTCCGGCGGCTCCTCGACCACCTTCAGCAGAGCGTTGAAGCCCGCCGAGGTGACCATGTGCGCCTCGTCGATGATGTAGATCTTGTAGCGGCTGCCCGCGGGCCCGAAGAACGCCTTCTCCCGCAGGTCGCGGGCGTCGTCCACACCACCGTGCGAGGCGGCGTCGATCTCGATGACGTCGATGGACCCCGGTCCGTTGCGCGCGAGGTCCTGGCACGACTGGCACTCCCCGCACGGCGTCGGCGTCGGCCCCTGCTCGCAGTTCAGGCAGCGGGCGAGGATGCGCGCACTGGTCGTCTTGCCGCAACCGCGCGGCCCGCTGAACAGGTACGCGTGATTGACCCGGTTGTTCCGCAGCGCCTGCTGCAACGGGTCCGTGACATGCTCCTGCCCGATAACCTCGGCGAAGGACTCCGGGCGGTAGCGGCGGTACAGCGCAAGGGACGACACACCTACGAGGTTATCGGGGCCCACGGACAACCGGCCCCGCCGCCGGGGAACCCCGGAACGCGAGCGCCCCCCACGCACCCGCCAGAGCCGACCTACCCTTGCTGCCTTCCGGCCCTGGGGGAGTTCAGTCAGATAGCGCCACGTGAGGGGCTGCGCCCAGCCTACCCGATCCGGCACCCCGGAAAGCACCCCGCCACCGCGCCGTACCCACCCCGGGACCCGCCTCGGCCGATACCCCGGGGAACGGGTTCGCGAGCACTCCTCAACGTCTTGTATTGTTTGCGGCGGAGGATTCGCCTAGAGGCCTAGGGCGCACGCTTGGAAAGCGTGTTGGGGGCAACCCCTCACGAGTTCGAATCTCGTATCCTCCGCCAGTGCCTCACCGGGCACGATGTCGAAGGGCCCCACCGTTCGCGGTGGGGCCCCTCGACGTGCTTGGTCTCAGTTTTGGTCTCATCTACTTCGGATATTCGCCCTCGAATCCCTATGTCACCCTCGGCAGGGCGCCAGACATATGCCCGTGACTGGCCCAGCTGACCCTCAGTGGGGCGCGACTACGATCGCCAGCATGGACTGGCTGGAGCGGGCCGCGACGTTGAGGCAGTGGACCAAGGGCGGGGCACGTGCTCCCCACAAGCCGCTGCTCCTGCTTTACGCCCTCAGCCGGTTCCAGGAGGATGCCGACGGCGAGCTGGTCTACAGCGCGGTGGAGGAGGACCTGAAGCGGCTGCTGGCCGAGTACGGTCCACCCAACAGGACAACGCCCGCCTACCCCTTCCACCACCTGGCCAGCGACGGAGTGTGGGAAGTGCGCACCGACCGCGGACCCGGCAGCCCCGGAAGCGCGGTGCGGGAGCTGCGGGCATCCAGGGCTGCGGGGCGGCTGACGCCGGAACTGCGGGCGACACTGCGACGGGAGCCGTCGCTGCTGGGCCGGATGGCGCGCGTACTGCTCGAGCAGCACTTCCCGCCCTCCCTGCACAGCGAACTGTGCGAAGCGATCGGACTGGAGCTGGAGCAGGCAGAGACGGGCTGGTTGTCGTCCGCGCGGCGGCAGCGGGACCGGCGGATGCGGGAGCTGGTACTGACTGCCTACGAGTACCAGTGCGCCTTCTGCGGATACGACGGGCGGATCGGGGCGGCGCCGGTCGGACTGGAGGCCGCGCACGTGCGCTGGTGGGCGTTCGGTGGCCCGGATGACGTCGACAACGGCCTCTGCCTGTGCTCGCTGCACCACAAGCTCTTCGACAAGGGCGTCCTCGGTGTCGGCGACGGCCAGCGCATCCTCGTCTCGCAGCACTTCGTCGGGCGCAGCCCCGCGGCCCGCGAGCACGTCATAGCCCTCGCGGGCCGCCCGCTCATCGGCCCGCAGCCGGGCGTCCACCCCGTGGCGGAGCACCACCGCTCCTGGCACACCAGCCAGGTCTTCCACGGCACCCCGCGCCCCGGCGCAGATCTTCCGCGAAGCCGATCTCGCGGGGCCTCGCGCAACCGCCCGCAGGTCAGCCCTCGTGCTCCCATGGGTTGAGCAAAAGCGCGCCAGTCCGGGCCAGGTGCTTGACGTTCCGGCTCACCAGGGTCCACCCGTTCGCGAGGGCCGTGGCGGCGATCAGCGCATCCGGCGGATCGATGCCGGCTCCGGCGCTCCTCAGTTTCCGATGAAGGGCGAGGTACGCGAGGGCCTCCCGTTCTCCGATGGCCGCGATCCGGTCGCTGTGGTCAACGCGAATGGCGTCGAGCGCCAGCGCGAAAGCGGCACGCCGTGCCAGGTCCGGGCCGACATCGGCGAGATGCTCGACCTCGAGCCGGCCGCCGCCTTCGACGCCGCCCTGATCACAGGCGGACTTCCGCTGATCTGCGCGGAGTGGCGGCCCGGAGCCGATATCTGGGAGTTCCTCCGCGACTCGCTCGACAACCCGATCTCGGCGCTGCTGGTCTCCGCCGAGCGGTCACTCGCCGCGGAGTTCCCACCGCAGGCGATGAGCAGGGAGGTCCTGCGGGCAATCGGGAGCGGCGAGAGAACCTTCACCAACATCGCTCGCGCGGCGGGCGGCATCGCCCACACCACTCTCACCCGAGCCACTGACGTCCTGACCGGGAAGCGGGTGGTGGCAGCCGAGCTGCCCCTCTCGCTGAAACCGTCGAAGGAACGCCGTTACCGCGTGGCCGACCCCTATCTCCGGTTCTGGCTCGCGTTTCTGGATCCGCACATGGCGGAGATCGAGCGGATGCTGGGGGATCTTGCGCTGAGCCGGATCAAGGAGCAGTGGACGAGCTGGCGGGGGCGCGCGATCGAGCCCCTCGTCCGGGAATCCCTCGCCCGCCTCCTGCCGGACGGGCTCCTGCCCGCCGCCCCCGCGATCGGCGGGTACTGGACCCGCAGCAATGACGTCGAAATCGACCTGGTGGGCGCCGACCGGCAGCCGGTGGCCAAGAAACTGCTCTTCCTCGGTTCGATCAAGTGGCTCGACAACTCCGCGTTCGACAGCCACGACCTGGCGGCACTGCAAAAGCACCGGGCAGCGATCACCGACGAGCCTGTACCGCTCGTGGCGGCCTCGCGCAACGGGACCGCATGTTCCGGGCTCCAAGCGGCGTACGGACCCGAAGAACTGCTCGGCGCCTGGCGCAGGGCGTGATCAGGAGCCGGACTCCTGTGGTTGCAGTTCTGGTTGCATTCACCCCCGTCCGGCCCGTTCGAACGGGGCAACCCCTAACGCTCCGCCGCAGGTCAGGACGGGTACGACCCCCGCCGGACCCCCGTACGAACATTTGGAGAGCGTGTTGGGGGCAACCCCTCACGACCGTCCAGGGCCTCGCCGGGCACGATGCCGAAAGGGCGTTCGCAGTGGGGCCCTTCGACGTGTGTCAGCCTTCGTCGCCCTGGTCTTCGTCCACAAAGGCTGTGTCGTGGTCTCCCCGGATCGCCGTTCCGCTCTTCCGGGCCACCTCCTTCATCAGGTGGTCGGGCACGTGCCGGCACCGGGCCCGCATGCTCGCGGCGCAGCCGCGCTCCCAGCCCATGACCTGATCGATGACCCGGTCGGGGCTCGGGCAGCCGCACTGTGCGCACCCTCAGGGGCTCGCGGCACCCGCCGCCAGGTCAGCCTCGTGCTCCCGCGGATTGATCGGCTCCTCCACGGAGCGGTCAGGGCCCCAGCCTGTCGTCGGCTGGGCGGCCCTGCACCCCGACGGATACGGCGACCCTTCGCAACCGGGCGGTTCCAGGTGCGTAACCGGACATTCGTACGCGCGACACCACGAAATCCGCTGCTTCGTGACAACCGTCACGTCTCCCCGGACACCTGGGTCGCCGGTTAGTAGATACCGCTCAGGCGACATATGCGATTTTGTCCGCCTTGACACAGACATAGCCCGCATGGGACCTCGGGGCCTTCAGCTCACTCACCTGCGCCTTATGTTTCCCAGCGCAAACAAAGGAATCTGACGGGCCGCCAGGAGAGTCCGTGCCGCGGGAAACGGTGCCAGCACGCCGGGGCGGACGTTTCAAGAGCCCCTCTCGTCTACGACCCCGGTTAGTACCCATGGCCGTTGCCTTGTGCAAACACGGGCTTTAAGAATGGCGGCCCGCAAGGCGTCTCCGCAGCTCAGGCAAAGGGATCTGTGCAGGGCTGGACCCCCACCGGAGGCGCTCCGCGAACACCGAGTGAGGTCACGCATGAGGAAGCACCGCAGGAAGACGCACTACCGGAAGGCGGCCGTCGCCGTCCTCGTCATCGGCGCCGTGGGTGTTCCCTCCGCCGCCATGGCCTGCATGGACACCCAGGAGGACGCGGGCAGCCGACCCCAGGGCCAGTGGCAGAGTGCGGACTCCGCGAGCCGGTGGAGGCAGGCCGCCTGGGACCAGGACGGCACAGGGGAGCAGAAGGGCGGATGGCAGCAGAAGGGCGGATGGACCCAGGAGCGGGCCGCCCGTCAGTGGCAGTCTCCCGCCCCGTCCCCGAGCGCACCCGGGACCACCACCCCGGCGCCGACCGCCCCCGCCTCGAAGACGCCCGCGGCCCCGGCACCGACCGCACCGGTGACCAAGGCCCCGGCGACCAAGGCACCGACCGCCCCGGCGACCAAAGCTCCCACCGCCCCGGCGACCAAGGCCCCCACCGCCCCGGCACCGGCCGCCCCCGCGCCGGCGACCGGCAGCACCGCCCGCGTCCTCCAGCTCGTCAACAGCGAGCGCGGCAAGGTCGGGTGCTCCCCGCTCACCCTGAACGCCAAGCTGACGAAGGCCGCCCAGGACCACAGCAAGGACATGGCCGACCACAAGAACATGTCCCACACCGGCTCCGACGGGTCGAACCCGGGCGACCGCATCACGCGTGCCGGCTACACCTGGAGCACGTACGGCGAGAACGTGGCCTACGGCTACGCCACGCCCGAGAGCGTCATGGCGGCCTGGATGTCCAGCCCGGGTCACAAGGCGAACATCCTCAACTGCTCGTTCAAGGAGATCGGCATAGGTCTCGCGCAGCCCGACAACTACTGGACCCAGGACTTCGGCACCGCCCGATAAGGCCTGACAACGAACACCTGGTCCCGGACGGGCTGCGCCCGCCGCTCACGACGCCGAAGGCCGGACCGTTCCGACTCGTTCCGACGGTCCGCCTTCGTCGTCGCCTTCCCGCTCCCGGCCCTTCAGACGATGCCGGCGGTCCGGTGCATCTCCGCGAAGAACTCCGTGGGCGGGGTCACCCCCGCCGTGACCCTGGCGAAGGCGTCCATGGCCGGGCGGCTGCGCGACACCGCGGCGAGCAGGTGCTGCAGCTCCGGGGTGGGCGGGTCCAGCGCGGCGAGTTCGGTGGTGAACTCGTACATGGGCATGACCTGTTGGTCCCTGCTCCGCTGGTAGTCCCGCATGGCCTCGTCGAACGGACGTCTGCCGCTGAAGGTCTCGTCCAGGGCCCGTGCGCAGAGTTCCGCGTCGCGGAAGGCATCCTGGATGCCCTGGGCGGTGATGAAGTCCTTGAGGTATCCGGCGTCGCCGACCAGTGCCCAGCCCGGCCCGTAGGGCTTGCGGAAGAAGTTCGGGACGGCCGTGCCGACGAGCCGTTCGACGCGCCTGGCCGCGGCAGCCCGTTCCGCGAACGGCGGGACGAGCGCCATGGTGGCCAGGTAGCCGGCCTCCGCGTCCTTCCGGTTCGCGGCGAAGTCCCGCATCGGGAGTCCGCAGATGACCAGGGTCAGGCCGTCGTTCGTGGGCCAGGCGGCGAAGGCCCGGTCCGGCCGCACATATGTCTCGAAGCGGCCGTGCACCGGCAGCCCTTCCCAGTACGAGTAGTAGCTGCACTGGAGCCGGGGCTTCTCGGCGTAGCGGACCGCGCCCACGGTCTTCGCGACAAGCGAGTGGATGCCGTCCGCTCCGAGGACGACACGGGCGTACTCCGTGACGGTCCGGCCGCCCGCGGCGTGGCCCCTGATCCCGGTGACGGTGTCCCCTTCGATCACCAGTTCCTCGACGGCGAAGGCCTCGCGTACCTCCGCGCCGGACTCCGCGGCCGCGTCGACGAGGATCTTGTCGAGGACCGTGCGGCGCGGCGCGTACGAGGCCTCGAAGCCGAGCCCGGCCGGTGACCCCTCGAAGGCGACCGGACCGAAGTCGAAGGAGTACGTGTCGATGGGCGGGCACCCCGTGGCGACGACCTGCGGGAGCAGCCCCCACCGGTCGAGGGCGGCGATGCCCGGCGGGTGGACGAGGTGCGTGGAGAGCGTGTCGCTGGGGAACGTCGCGCGGTCGACGACGAGCACCCGGTAGCCCGAGCGGGCCAGCAGCATCGCGGTCGGAGCGCCCGCGCAACGTGCTCCGACGACGATTGCGTCGTAGACCTTGGTCGTCATGACCTCACCTCGCCTCTGCCGTGGTCACCTCTGGTGTGGTTCTCAGGAGAACGCTAGGCGGCGGGACAGGGTCACCGCTTCGAGAAAACGTCCCGTACGGGACGTGGGTATTTCTGCGTACGCGGCACGGAGGCTGCCGTACCCATGCGGCGCGGGGTCAGACCAGGCCGTGCCGGTGGGCGTACGCCGTGGCCGCCGAACGGGACGACACGCCCAGCTTGAGGAAGATGTTGCTGACGTGCCGCGCCACGGTCTTCTCGCTCAGGAACAGGTCGCCGGCGATGGCCCGGTTCGACTTGCCCACCGCGACGTGCCGCAGCACCTCCAGTTCGCGGGCCGTGAGCAGGCCGGCGGCTCTGGCCGGGGCCCCGATCGCGAGCTCCTCGGCGCGCAGCAGGTCGGGGGTGGCTCCCACGTCCCGGAAGGCCGACTTCGCGGCCTCGATCTCCAGTCGGGCGGTGACCTCGTCGCCCGCCTCCCGGCAGGACAGGCCGAACAGCAGCCGGGCTCGCGCCGCGTCATAGGGGGTGCCGAGTGCGCAGAACGTGCCCACTGCCCGGGCGAGTACGGCCTGGGCTCCGCGCGCGTCGCCCTCGGCGAGCAGTACGGCGCCCTCCGCCGCCTCGGCGAGGGCCTCCAGCATGGGGGCGTCCAGTCGTTCGGCGGCCGACGCCAGTTCCCGCTGGGCGGCGCGGGCGTCCTCGGTGTGGCCGGACGCGAGCGTGATCTCGACGTAGGCGGGAAGGATCCGGCAGCGCGACGGCGCGTCCGCGGCTCCGTCGAGTGCGGTGCGGATCGCGTGCTCGGCGGCTTCCGTGTCCCCGTCCGCCAGCAGGCAGAGCGCGAGCCCCGGCTGCGCGGTGTGCCCGTAGCCGATCGCCTCGCGGTACGCCTGCCGGGCCCGTTCGTACTCGCCGCGCAGCCGGTGCAGCTCGCCGAGCTGGTAGTAGGCGGCGTCCGCGGACTGGGCGGAGGGCGTGGAGCGGAGCCACCGGCAGGCCTTGTCCGCCTCGTCCAGGGCGGCGGTCCAGTCGCCGCCCAGGCGCATGATCTCCACGCGGTGGGCCATGCACACACCGCGGTACGGCACCAGCTCCCGCTGCGCGGCGACCCAGCGGGACAGCTCGTCCGTCCACTCCCGGGCGCGGCGCAGGTCGAAGATCTCGTGGCAGACCGCGATCACCGCGCAGTACGCGAGTCCGGAGACGACCGGGGACACCTCGCCGGCCGTCACCGCGACCATGGCCTCGTCGAGCAGCCGGACCCCCTGCGCCGGGTCGCCGAGGCGGATCAGGCTGTCGCCGAGGGAGACCAGGGCGAAGCTCGTCAGGTCGGTGTCCCGGAAGCGCGTGGCGTACGCGAGTGCCTGCTCGGACATGGCCTTGCAGCGTGGGATGTCCACGGCGAAGTAGCTGTGGAAGCCCTCGAGGGCCAGGAGGTAGCCGGCCTCGACGCAGTCCTCGGCTTCGGTGTCGAGCAGTCTGCGTCCCCGTGCGGTCCAGCCGGTGCACCGGGCCGTCTCGCCGTTCACCGCCAGGTCGATGCCCAGCCAGAAGACACAGCGCACGGCACGCGGCGCATCGCCGCGGCTCAGCCATGCGTGGTACGCCCTGGCCCACAGGTCGTCGCTTTCCCGGTCCCTGCCGATCATGTGGGCGGCGAGCGCCAGCCGTTCCAGGTCGTCGGGGCCGAGCGGACGGTGCCGGTCGGCCTCGGCCAGCTCCGCGTACGCCTCTCCCCACTCGACCCGTGACATCGCCGGGTCCGCGGAGTGCGGCGTTGCGGCTGAGTGCATGCATCCAGTCTCCCAGGACCCGTAGGGGGAAGCCGGATCCTGCCCGCAGGAGGCGGCTTCCCCCTACGGGTCACGCCGCGCGACTGTCCCTTGTGGCCGGACGTGTCCGCGGAAAGCGGCCGGGAGAGTGGTTCTGCGGAATTCCGCCCGCGAGGTGTCGAGAACGCGTTGCCCGCTCCGACGTCCCCTGTGAGAGTCGCCCACGAGGGGCGGCAGGGCATTCCCGGAAGGGGCGACGTCATGAAGTACCTGGTGATGGTGCAGGGCTCGCAGGCGGACTACGAGGCGATGAAGGGCAAGGGCTCTCCGCAGAGCCCGGCCTGGAGCGAGGACCAGCTGCGGGCGATGTTCGCGTACATGGAGTCGATCAACGACGATCTCGCCGAGTCCGGGGAACTCGTCGACGCGCAGGGACTGGTCGAGCCCGCCCGGACCCGGTTCGTCACGGCGGACGAGGACGGACGGCCGGCGATCACCGACGGTCCCTACGGGGAGACGAAGGAGCTGCTCGCCGGCTACTGGGTGCTGGACTGCGCGAGCCTGGAACGGGTCACGGAGATCGCCGCGCGGGTCGCACAGTGCCCCGTGCCGGTGGGCTCCCCGGAGTACCCCGTGGTCATCCGGCCGATCGACGAGGGTGATGTGTGACGCGTACGTCCGAGGTCGAGGACCTGCTGCGCCGGCACGCGCCGCAGGTCCTCGCGTGCCACTCGTACGCGGTACGGGCACTACGGGGGTACGGGAACTTCGGGCCGGCCGGATGGGACTGCTGGAGCCGGCACCGCCCGCTCCCGGCGGGCGTCATCCCACGGGGGTCAGGGACGGAGTCGCGAGGACGGGCGGCCGGAAGGCGGACGTTCCCGCGCCGGCCGGGATGCCGGGCAGGGGCGGGGCCTCGTGGGCGCCGTCGGGGTGGGGGTCGTGGCTCAGGTACTCCTCGCGGTAGCGGCGGCACTCGCGGTGCCAGGTGAGGATGCCGGCGAGCCAGTCCTGCAGCTCGGCCACATGGGTGTCGAGAGCGGCACGCGCCCCGGGGGACAGCCCGTGGTCGTCGCAGAGGACCGGCAGCTCGTTCTCCTTGATGTGCAGGAACTGGCGCAGCCGGGAGTTCATGAGGTCGTCGACGATCCCGAGGGCCGTCGGGTAGTCGCAGTCGAAGAAGTTCTGCACGACGAGGACACCGTTGTGCACCTCGCCCTCGTACTCGATCTCCTTCTGGTACGAGAAGACGTCGTTGATCAGGGTCGCGTAGTCGACGGCCGCGTTCTCCAGGGCCTGGAGGGTGCCGCTGCCGAGGATCTCGGGCGGGATCTCGCCCGCCTTGCGGATGCGGCTCAGGCTCATCGTCATGTCGGCGCCGAAGGTGAGGCGCCGCATCTCGATGTAGTCGACGGGGTCGGGGATGCGGTTGGCCGCCTGGTTGTGGAGCTCCCACAGCCAGCTGTCCGTCATGTCCTGGACGGTGGTGCGGAATCGGGCGCGCGCCTCGGGGTCCATGGGGCCGGCGGTGCGCAGCCACAGGTCGGCGAGCCCGCGCTCCAGGGCGTTCCCGGCCTGCGGGGTGGAGCCGCAGTCGAGCGGCATGAAGAGGGCCAGCCGTTCGTTGCACTGCTGCGCGCCCGCCAGGTCCCTGGTGCGGCCGTAGACGACGGGGTAGTAGTCGTCGCCGTAGGTGCCCCAGGTGAGCCAGGCGGCGCTGAGGTCGAGTTCTTCGAGGGTCGCGTCGGGGTCGAGGCCGGCCGAGCACAGCGCGAAGTCGTAGCCGACGAGTTTGTGTTCGTCCCAGATGTGCGAGCCGGGGACGCCGGGCTGCGGCTCCAGCAGTCCCATCCGGCCGGACCAGTCGACGAGCGTGCGGCGGGACGTCTCCAGGTGCGGGCACAGGCGGGTCTCGAACGGCAGCCGGAAGTCGGGCAGCAGTGACGGACCGGTCCTGTGGAACGGGACGTGGGTGAAGGTGCGGGCCCTGGCCGCCTCGGCCCGCGGGGTCGTGGGGCGGCCGATGCTCAGCGCGGACAGGCCCAGGGCGCCCAGGGGCAGGGTGAGGTACGGCGGGAGGGCGGGGCTTCCGCCGTGGGCTCCTTCGTTCATGTAGCGGCTGGACACCATGTGCCACTCGTGGCCGCCGGACTGCCAGTCCTGGAGGCCCTTCGCATAGGCGAGGACCGCGGCGCGGGCGGCCGGGTCGAGGCCGTGCTCGGCGAAGAGCGGCTCGAGTTCGGTGAGGGTGGTGTGCTCGAACTGCTGGAGGCGGGACGTCAGGAGGTCGTTGACGGCTTCGGCGGCCTCCTGGGTGGTGCAGCCGAGGAACTTCTCCAGGACGAGGATGCCGTTGCTGAGTTCGCCCTCGTCCTCGACCTCGCGCTGGTACGAGAAGATGTCGTTGCGCAGGTGTACGGCGTCGGAGAAGGCGTCCCTGAGCACCCGCAGCGGGCGGGAGCCGGCGATCACGTCCGGTACCTCGGCGCGGGCGGCGAACTCGACGAGCCCGGCGGACCAGGGGGCACCGCCGACCTTGCGGCGCATCTCGATGTACTCGACGGGGTTGGCGACCCGGTCGGCGTTGATGTTGGACAGTTCCCAGAGGGACTCGTTGAGCAGGTTCACCGTGCTCTCGGAGAACCGCTCGCGCCAGGCACGGGACATGGCGGGCACGGTGCGCGTCCAGAGGTCGGCGAGCCCGGCCTCGACCGGGTTGGTCGGTTCGGGGGTGCCGGTCTCCGGGTCCATCGGCATGAAGGCGGGCAGCCGGTCGAGGTAGGCCTTGCCGCCCTCGCGGTCCTGGGTGCGCTTGAAGATCTCCAGGAAGTGGTCGTCGAAGAAGAAGACCCACACGTACCAGTCGGTGACCAGGGCCAGGTCCTCGGCCGTCGCGTCGGGGTGGGTGTAGGAGCACAGCAGGGCGTAGTCATGGGATTCGAGGTCCTGTGTCTCCCAGATGCCGGAACCCTCCAGCATGCCCATCCCGCGGGCCCACTCCCTGGTGTGGGCGCGGGCCTGCTCCAGGTGTGGGTTGAGGCGCGCCGGATACGGCGTGTAGAAGTCCGGCAGCTGAAACGGCTGGGGCACGGTCCGCGGCCTTTCTGTCGGGTGTCATGCGTCTGTCCCGCATGGTGCGGCACCCGGGTCTACCCATGTCGCGACCTGTCCACAGCCGACCCCTATTAGTCATACAAGTCACACCATCAGTCAGTGCCTGTGTGTCAAGCGGTGCATCGCACCGAGGCCGAGGGGATCATCGGACCATGGACAAGACGCTTCGGCTCGCCCAGCAGCCGGACGCCGACGAGCTGCTCGGCAGGAGTCCCCTGGCGGCGCTGGTCGGCATGCTGCTGGACCAGCAGATCCCCATGGAATGGGCCTTCACCGGCCCGTACACGATCGCGCAGCGCATGGGCGACGACGACCTGGACGCCCGCGCGATCGCGGTGTACGACCCGGACCAGTTCGCCGCCCTCCTCTCGGCCAAGCCCGCGGTGCACCGCTATCCGGGGGCCATGGCCAAACGGGTGCAGCAGCTGTGCCAGTACCTCGTGGAGCACTACGACGCGGACGCCGCGGCGGTGTGGCGGGACGCGAAGAGCGGCGCCGACCTGCTGGAGCGGCTGAACGAGCTGCCCGGCTTCGGCAAGCAGAAGGCCCAGATCTTCCTGGCCCTGCTGGGCAAGCAGTTCGGCGTGCGGCCGGCCGGCTGGCGGGAGGCGGCCGGGTCGTACGGGGAGGCCGGCTCGTACCGCTCGGTCGCGGACATCACCGGACCCGAGTCACTCGCCAAGGTCCGCGCCTACAAGCAGGAGACGAAACGCGCCGCGAAGGCCGCCAGAAGCGCCAAGAGTCCACAACAAGGGTGACTTGCCGCGCACCTGTTCCCAGCCGTCCGGCCGGTCGCTAGCTTTCCCCCACCTCTGTTCGCACGGGAAGGACGCTTGTGAACCCATCTCCTCGCAGAGCTCTGGCACTTGTAGCCGCCACGGCGCTCGCGACGCCCCTCCTGCTCGCCTCCGGCGGACCTGCCGCCGCGCACGCCCGTCACCACGACCCGGCCAAGGACGCGGCGAAGCTGTCCCGGAAACTGGTCCGCGAGTCGTCGGCCCGGGAAGCGCACCAACACCTGCGGATGTTCCAGAAGTTCGCCGACGCGGCCGGCGGTGACCGGGCGGCCGGCTCGCCCGGGCACGAAGCCTCCGCGAAGTACGTCCACGACCTGCTGAAGCGGGCGGGCTACCGAGTCTCGTACGACTCCTTCGAGTTCACGTACATCGAGACGCTCGCCGAGAAGCTCTCCGTGGTCTCCCCCGTTCCGCGCAACGTGGAGATCAAGGCGATGTCGTACACCAAGTCCACCCCGGTCGGCGGTATCAACGCGGTGGTCGCCGTGGTCCCCGTCGACGCCACCACCGGCTGCGAGGCCACCGACTACGCCCCGGGCGCGTTCACCGGCCGCATCGCCCTCATCAAGCGCGGCGGCTGCACCTTCGCGGACAAGCAGAAGGCCGCCGCCGAGGCCGGCGCGGTCGGCGCGGCCATATACAACAACACCACGGGAGCCCTCAGCGGCACCCTCGGCGACCCGGCGGCAGGCCGGATCCCCACCGGCGGTCTCACCCAGGAGGCGGGCGAGGCGCTGGCCGCGGAGGCAGCCAAGAGCGAGGTCACGGTCGCGTTCGAGATCCGCCAGCTCCAGGAGAAGCGCACCACCAGCAACGTGATCGCCGAAACCCGGGGCGGCGACCCCACGAACACCGTGATGCTCGGGTCTCATCTCGACTCGGTCACCGAGGGCCCCGGCATCAACGACAACGGCTCCGGTTCGGCCGGTCTCCTCGAAGTCGCCCTGGAACTAGCCGAGACCCACAAGAGGCCCCACAACAAGGTGCGCTTCGCATGGTGGTCGGCCGAGGAACTCGGCCTGCTGGGTTCCGAGGACTACGTCGCCGGACTCACCGAGGAACAGCGCAAGCAGATCAAGCTGTACCTCAACTTCGACATGATCGCCTCGCCCAACCACGCCCAGTTCGTGTACGACGGCGACAACTCCGACGGTGTCGGCGCCCCGGCCGGCCCCGAGGGATCGGCCCAGCTGGAGAAGGCCATAAACGACTTCCTCGACAGCAAGGGCAAGCCGCACGAGGGCACGGACTTCACCGGCCGCTCCGACTACGGCCCGTTCATCGAGGTCGGCATCCCGTCCGGCGGCACCTTCACCGGAGCCGAAGGCATCATGACGGCGGACCAGGCCGCGAAGTACGACGGCGAGGCCGGCGTCGCCTACGACGCGTGCTACCACGCCAAGTGCGACGACCTGGACAACATCGACATGGCGGCCTTCGACACCAACATCGACGTGATCGCCAACGCCGTGGGCACCTACGCCCATGACATCAGCTCGCTGAGCAAGCCGGTCCCGTTCGAGCCCACCACCGGCGGTACGGGCAGCGGTGGCGGACTGCACGACGAGCACGGCCACCTCGCCACGGAGTAACCGGCGGCAGCGGCGCGCCGCGGGCGTTCAGCGCCTGCGGCGCGCCGTGCCGAAGAGGGAGCGGGTGATCTCCCGGCCCAGCCGGGTGCCGATCGACCGGGCCAGCGAACGGAACACCCCGCTGCCGAGGACCTGTTCGGCCAGCGACGGCTCCGCCCGGCCGCGCCCCCGCGCGGCCTCCCGCTCCCTGCCCGTCTTCTCGGCGACCCCGGCCGCCTTCGCCGCCTCGGCCTCCTGTGCGGCACGCTCCGCGGCCGCCTCGGCGGCCTGCTGTTCGGCGCTGAGCCTCTCGTAGGCCGATGTACGGTCCACCGCCTCGGCGTACCGCGCGTGCAGCGGCGACGCGGCCACCGCCCGTTCCCGGACCGCCGCTTCGACCCTCGTTGGCGATCCGGCGGCCCATGAGCGACCGCGGTGCCCGCAGCGGGGTCGCCGCGACGGGTGTCGGGGCGGCCCGTCTCGCTCAGGACGGTGACGACCGCCTCCCCGATGCCCAGTCCGGTCAGCACCTCCTCCAGGTCGTACCGCGAGTCCGAGAACGTCTTCACGGTTGCCTTCAGCGCCTTCGCGTCGTCCGGGGTGAAGGCCCGCAGGGCGTGCTGCACCCGGTTGCCGAGTTGGGCGAGCACATCGGCCGGTACGTCCTCGGGGGTCTGGGTGACGAAGAAGACGCCGACCCCCTTCGAGCGAATCAGCCGCACCGTCCCGGTGACCGCCTCCAGTCCCAGAGCAGCGCTCCGAGGTCGAGCGCGGGCCCAGTGAAGCCGTAGCCCGCCGCGATCTCGGCGGCAGGATCGCCGGGCGAATCACCGGACGGACTGCTTCCACTCATGGTTTGCTCCCTTTTGTCGCCAAATGCGACTTTTGCATCGCCAATCCATGGCTGCGCCCGGAGCCAATGGCCCGGTAGGCTTTCCGTGTGATCTTCAAGCGCATCGGCAATGGGCGGCCGTACCCCGACCACGGCCGGGAAAGCACCCGGCAGTGGGCGGACGTCGCGCCGCGCCCGGTCCGCCTCGATCAGCTCGTGACGACCAAGGGGCAACTGGACCTCGAGACGTTGCTCGCCGAGGACTCCACCTTCTACGGCGACCTCTTCGCGCACGTCGTGAAGTGGCAGGGCGACCTCTATCTGGAGGACGGGCTCCACCGCGCCGTGCGGGCCGCGCTCCAGCAGCGCCAGGTCCTCCACGCCCGGGTCCTCGAACTGGACTGACACCCGGAGCACACCCACTGATCCTTTCGGGTCGCTCTGCGCGCCATCCGATGATCATTTAGTACGCATGGTCGCGAGTCGCATTACGCTGCGCCCATGAGCATGCTCACACCCCCCGGCATGGGCGGCGAATATCGCATCACGGGTGACAAGTACCCGCGGATGCGCCGCCCGCCGCGCCGTCGCCGGATCGTGTTCGTGGTCCTGGCCTGCACCGTGGCCCTCGGCATGGCCGGCTGGGGAACCGTGCAACTCTTCGACGTGTTCACCGGTGACGGTGCGAGGACCGCGGCCATCCGGAAAGCCGGCTGCACACCCGCTCCCGCCCCCACGGCCACCGCGGCGGCGCCTCCGCAGCCCGGCCAGATCACGGTGAACGTCTACAACGCGACCCCCCGCGGCGGTCTCGCCAAGACCACCGCCGACGAGCTGAAGAAACGCGGTTTCGTCATCGGCAAGGTCGGCAACGCCTCGGCGGACTACGACAAGAAGATCGCCGGCGCCGGCGTACTGCTCGGCTCGGCCGAGGCGTACGACGGCCCCTTCGAGGTCCTCGGGGCGCAACTGGCAGGTGCCGAGCACAAGGTCGACACCCGCACCACCCGCGACGTCGACCTGATCATCGGCACGGGCTTCACCTCGCTCAGCGCACCGGCGGACGCCGCGAAGGCCGTGGCCGCCCTGGCCCAGCCCGCGCCCGCCGTCACGGACTGCAAGCGGTAGGCGCTGCAAACGGTGGGCACCCGCGGACGCCGTCGGCCGTACGCCCTCGGGCCGGCCCGCACGCCCCCGGAAGCAGGGCGGCACCGCGGACGAAACGCCCGGGACGGGCCGGTGAAACGCCGGGACGGGTCGGTGTAACGCCCGGGGCCGGGTCCGTCGCTCGACGGACCCGGCCCCGGAGCGGCCGTGATCGGTGGTGCGCACTCGGCAGGAGTGCTCGGTGATGTGTGGTCGGCGATGCGATCGGTGACGGCCGGGCGGTTACTCCGCGGCGCCGTACATGCGGTCGCCCGCGTCGCCCAGGCCCGGCACGATGTAGCCCTGCTCGTTGAGGCGCTCGTCGACCGACGCCGTGACGACGGTGACCGGCGCGCCCGCCAGCTCCCGCTCCATGATCTCGACGCCCTCCGGCGCGGCCAGCAGCACGACGGCCGTCACATCGTCGGCACCCCGCTTGATTAGCTCCCGGATGGCCGCGACCAATGTGCCGCCGGTCGCCAGCATCGGGTCGAGGACGTACACCTGGCGGCCCGAGAGGTCCTCCGGCATCCGCGTCGCGTAGGTCGACGCCTCCAGCGTCTCCTCGTTGCGGATCATGCCGAGGAAACCCACCTCGGCGGTCGGCAGCAGCCGCACCATGCCGTCGAGCATGCCCAGGCCCGCCCGGAGGATCGGAACCACCAGCGGGCGCGGGTGCGACAGCTTCACACCCGTGGTCCGGGCCACCGGGGTCTCGAGGTCGACCTGTTCGGTACGCACGTCCCGGGTGGCCTCGTAGGCGAGCAGGGTGACCAGCTCGTCGGCGAGCCGCCGGAAGGTAGGGGAATCGGTGCGCGAGTCACGCAACGTGGTGAGTTTGTGCGCCACCAGCGGGTGGTCGACGACATGAATCCGCATGACGACCACATTAACCGGGCCCGGGACCGCCTCGTGCTGGCATCAATCGGCCATCCGGAGGGAAGGTGGGGTCATACGATTCCGAGGCTGGGGTGGTGTCGCCGATGCCGGACCCTGACGAACAGGACATACACAAGTCCAGAAGCAGCCGGCAGGACGAAGAGGAGCCGGCGGAGGGCGACCTGGACCGACGGCGCCGCCGCGCCCAGTTCCTGCGAGAACTGCACGAGGCGAAGGCCCTCAGGGACCGTGTCCAGCCGCGCAGGGCCCGCGCCGCGAGGATGCGTCAGGCGATGCGTATGCGCACCTTCCGCTGGTAGGCGGCCGGGGCACTGGACGGCCGTTCCGGCGAAAACCCCTGACGACGCAAGAGCGGAAGACCTCTCGTGAACGCGCGGTTTCTGCCACGATGCCGGTTGGGCGGGGCTCCGAACAGCGCATCCGCTCAGATCCTCCGGCCGGGGGGACCTCCAGCCGGCACCGCCTATGACAGTGGGAGAGTCACGGTGTACTTCGCCGCACTGCTCGCGCGCACCGAAGACGGGTGGGAAGCGAGCGACACAGAGCTCGACGATGTGGAGACGCTGTCCGATCTGACGGACCTGGCCCGTGAGGCCTCGGTGAACGAGGACACGGTGCTGGTCTTCATCGAACAGGAAGACGCGTGGTTCGGCGTCGTCCGCGTGGAAGGCGAGGACGACCCACGTGTGTACGTGTCGGACGCCGCCTCGGCTGCCCGCTCCTCTTACGGGGCCATGCTCACCGATGAGCTGCTCGGCAAGGACGAGGACGACGACGAGCTGGACTCGCTCGACCTCGACGGAACCGAGGAAGGCGAGCCGGAACGGGAGGAGGACACGGCGGACGAGTCCGACGCCGTGCCCGTCGGCCCGCTCGGCGACTCCGAGATCCTCGCGGACCTCGGCATGTCCGCCGGGGAGCTGCGCTCGCTCAGCACGGACGCGCTGGCCGAGATCGCCGACATCCTGGGCGCCTCCGAGATCCTGGAGGCCGTCCGCTAGTGACGGATCCGGTACGGGCGCCCTGGGAGGCGCCCATGCGGCTCGCGCTCGAAGAAGCCGCACGGGCGGCGCTGGCCGGGGACGTCCCGGTCGGCGCCGTCGTGCTGGGCCCCGACGGGGAACTGCTCGCCACGGGGCACAACGAGCGCGAGGCGACGGGCGACCCGACGGCGCACGCCGAGCTGGTCGCGATCCGCCGGGCGGCGGAACGGCTCGGCGAGTGGCGCCTCGCCGGCTGCACCCTGGTGGTCACACTGGAGCCCTGCACGATGTGCGCGGGCGCGATCGTCCAGTCCCGGGTGGACCGGGTGGTGTACGGGGCACGGGACGAGAAGGCCGGCGCGGTGGGATCGCTGTGGGACGTCGTCCGCGATCGCCGGCTGAACCACCGGCCCGAGGTGATCCTCGGCGTCCTGGAAGCCGAGTGCGCGGCCTCCCTGACCGCGTTCTTCCGGGACCGCTGACCCGCCGTTCCCCGGGACTGCGGGCGCCGATCCGCCGGTTCGACGGCCGACCGCGGGCCGCCGGCTTGCGGGCTTGCGGGCCGCAGGCTGCGGACTGCGGACTGCGGACTGCGGACTGCGGACCATGGAGCCCCGGATCGCCGACTCCCACGCATCGACTGCGCGCGGACGTCGGCGCACGCGGACATCGGCGCGGCAGTGCCCGGGGGCGGCTCGGACCCCCGACCACGCCACGCCCGTCCCGGCCGCTGACGGCGCTTCTGCGGGGCGCCGGCGGCCTTCGACGGACGGAGGCCCGGAGAGGCTGCCTCCGGGACCGTGGAAGGGCCGCCGGAAGCCCGCATGGGGCAGGCCCGGGAGGGATCCGGATACGGATTTCAGAACACGGCCCACCTTGGGCTAAGCTCTCTCCCGGTAGCGTGTCCGAGCGGCCGAAGGAGCTCGCCTCGAAAGCGAGTGTGGCGCAAGTCACCGAGGGTTCAAATCCCTCCGCTACCGCTCTTTCACGAAGGGCCCCGGCACATCGCCGGGGCCCTTCGTCGTTCCACGGCCCGCACGGTGCAGAGGATGCGGGCGAGAGGGAACCGATATTCCGGAGGAGCGCCGTCCGGGGGGTTTGACGCTCCCCCAGTCCAGACCGGACCTCGGCGCGGGCCGCGTTCGGAGGACAGCACGGGCCGGCACCTCCGCAGTGAGGTCCTGCTCCCGGCGGCTCCTGCCGGATCCCCGGGGGCTCATCACCCATCCTGCCGCCCGACGGCTCCCGGCGGGCCGGACAAAAGGCCCCGGCCACCGGGACCTTGGTCCCGAGGACGTACGAACCGGCGCCAGGACCGCACAGCGGACAGCGAGGGACGGAGACGGGACGGCAGCCGGACGGGGACGGGCCCGGGCGAAGACGGACGGACACCGGACGGACGCCGACGACGCACCCGGCCCGCCGCCGGACCCCCGGCCGGACACGCCGGGCCACGCCCCACAGGCCGCACAGGCCGCACGTGCCGCCGCCGAATCACCGACGCAGGGCCACTGGAGTGACGCCCGGGTGCGGTTACACTCGCGACCGGACAGGGGACCCGAGGGGGAGGACACGTGGTCGTGCAGGCGAAGAAGGTCGCTCTCTACGTCGTCGTGGTCTTCGTGCTGTACACGATCATCAACTCCCCGGCGCGCGCGGCGGATCTTGTGCAGGTAGGGTTCGAGGGCATTTCGAGCGCCGCGCAGGGCGTCGGCGAGTTCATGACCGCACTGGTGAACTGACCCGGCGACGGTCCGTTCCTAAGGAGCACCCGTGATCCGTCATCTGGTTCTCTTCAAGCTCAACGAGGGCGTGTCGCGCGACGAGCCGCGCGTCGTCGCGGGTGTACGGGCGTTCCAGGAGCTCGGCGGGATCATTCCCGAGCTGGAGTCCTGGGAGTGCGCCTGGAACATCAGCGACCGGCCGGTCGCCTACGACTTCGCGATCAACTCCTCCGTCCGGGACGCGGACGCCCTGAAGAGTTACCTGGAGCACCCCTCCCACCAGGCCGCGGCCGGACAGTGGCGCGAGTTCGCCACCTGGGTGATCGCCGACTACGAGATCTGAGCCCGGCCCGTATCCTCCGCCCGCCCTCCGTCCGCCCGCCGGGCGACCCGCGGACGACCTTCAGGTCCCGCGCCCCCGGGTGCGGGGCCTTCGTCATGGGCGGCCACGGATCATGCCGCATATGCCCCAACTTGCCGTCAACACGGCGTTATACGGTGCTTGCACACAGTGCACATGTCTTGTGATGCTATGACCGCTTTTGACGGATGAGTCCACCGACAGTGACCGCGAAGGGGTGGCGTGACCGTGCCGGCCAGTACAGCGCCTCAAGTGCCGCCCCAGAACGAGAGCGAGTCGCGCGGCAGCAGGGGTGCGGACACCCGGGCCCTCACCCAGGTGCTGTTCGCCGAGCTGAAGCAACTGGAGCCGGGGACCCCCGAGCACAACCGGGTGCGCGCCGCCCTGATCGAGGCCAACCTCCCCCTGGTGCGCTACGCCGCCGTCCGGTTCCGCAGCCGCAACGAACCGATGGAGGACGTGGTCCAGGTCGGCACCATCGGGCTCATCAACGCCATCGACCGGTTCGACCCGGACCGCGGGGTCCAGTTCCCCACCTTCGCGATGCCGACCGTGGTCGGCGAGATCAAGCGCTACTTCCGGGACAACGTCCGGACGGTCCACGTCCCCCGCCGGCTGCACGAGCTGTGGGTACAGGTCAACGGCGCCACCGAGGACCTCACCACCCTCCACGGCAGGACTCCGTCGACGGCCGAGATCGCCGAGCGGCTGAAGATCTCCGAGGAGGAGGTGCTGGCCTGCATCGAGGCCGGCCGCTCCTACCACGCCACCTCTCTCGAAGCGGCCCAGGAGGGTGACGGGCTGCCAGGGCTGCTCGACCGGCTCGGCTACGAGGATCCGGAGCTCGCCGGAGTGGAGCATCGCGATCTGGTCAGGCACTTGCTCGTACAGCTGCCCGAGCGGGAGCAGCGGATCCTACTGCTCCGGTACTACAGCAATTTGACGCAGTCCCAGATCAGCGCGGAGCTGGGGGTCTCCCAGATGCATGTGTCCCGGCTGCTCGCACGGAGCTTCGCCCGACTGAGATCCGCAAACCGTATCGAGGCGTAACCGGATCCAGTGATACCGCCAGTTGGCTGAATTACCCCACATCCCTTGATTCCTGGGCACATTTGGCCCTTACTTGTCGACATGTCACTACAGCGCGTTGCCGACATGTGACATTCTGCAGAAACCGCGTTTGGGGCGGCTCCACCTCCGGTATTCAGGTGGAGGCTGCGTAACTGAAGACGGGAGCGGCCGACGCGACCGTCAGCGACCTCAAGGGGGTGGCATGTCCGCAGAACAGGGCAGCTCGAAGGTGCTCACGCTCACCAAGGGCGCACCTGCCGAGCCCGGCCACGCCGTCGAGCCGCTGACCGCGGCCGCCCAGACGGAGGCCATCGACACCCGCACCCTGTCCCGTTCCCTGTTCCTGCGGCTCCGCGCGCTGGACGCACAAGGCGCGGACGGTCCGGAGCGCACGTACGTACGAGACACGCTCATCGAGCTCAATCTGCCGCTGGTGCGCTACGCCGCCGCACGGTTCCGCAGCCGCAACGAGCCCATGGAGGACATCGTCCAGGTCGGCACCATCGGACTGATCAAGGCGATCGACCGCTTCGACTGCGAACGGGGCGTGGAATTCCCGACGTTCGCGATGCCGACGGTGGTCGGCGAGATCAAGCGCTTCTTCCGCGACACCTCGTGGTCGGTCCGGGTGCCGCGGCGCCTCCAGGAGCTGCGCCTGGCGCTCACCAAGGCCAGCGACGAACTGGCGCAGAAGCTCGACCGGTCGCCGACGGTGCCCGAACTCGCCGCCGTTCTGGGGGTGTCGGAGGAGGACGTCCTCGACGGCCTGGCCGTCGGCAACGCCTACACCGCGTCCTCGCTGGACTCGCCGTCCCCAGAGGACGACGGCAGCGAGGGCTCCCTCGCCGACCGACTGGGGTACGAGGACTCCGCCCTGGAGGGCGTCGAGTACCGCGAGTCGCTCAAGCCGCTCCTCGCCAAACTCCCGCCCCGCGAACGGCAGATCATCATGCTCCGCTTCTTCGCGAACATGACGCAGTCGCAGATCGGCGAGGAGGTCGGCATCTCCCAGATGCACGTCTCCCGTCTGCTGACCCGGACGCTCGCCCAGCTCCGGGAGGGCCTGATCTCCGACTGAACGACCGGGGACGGCCCACGTCCCACGGTCTTCCCCTTCTGCCTCCTCCCCTTCCGCCCCTTCTCATTTGACGGTCCGTCAGAGACACTGGCGGAATGCGGATACGACGTCCCGCACTCGCCGCGGCCGCACTCGCCGCCGCGACCGGTCTGCTGGTCGGCTGCGGCGGCGGGAGCGCCCCCGGGCGTGCCGCCGTCGGCGCCGCGGGCCCCGGGCCGGAGGCATTCCGGGGGACGGCCGTGCCGCCGGACGGAAAGGTCGTCCTGGTGCCCCTGGACGGGCCCGGATCACCGGGCGGTACGCGTTCGGGATCACCGCCACCCGGTACGCGGTCCGGCGGCTCGGAGGGGAAGACGCCGATCACGCCCGGCTCATCCGGGCTGCCCCGCGTACCGGGTGCCGGTACGGGAGAGCCGGCCGACGGCACTGCGGCCGGTCCCGTCGGGACGCCGGGGGATCCGGCCACGCCACACGTGCCCGGCACTCCCGGCGGCCCCGGCGTTCCGAGCGCACCCGGTGGATCAGGTGGATCAGGTACGCCCGGCACCCGGCCGCCGCCGACGGCTCCGCCGTCCTCGTCCCCGCCGCCCTCGCCGGGGCGTCCCCCGGCGCCGGCCGTACTGACCCTCGGCGCCCCGGTGCGCGCTCCCGCGGACCGGCGCTGGTGCGAGCAGGTGACCGTGGAGGTCCGCAACTCCGGTGGCTCACCGGTGCGTTCGGGCACGATCGGCTTCGCCACGCACATCATCGGCGCGCTCGGCATCGACTGGGCGACGATCCGCTCGACCCAGCCACTGCCCCTCCCCCTCACCGCGGGCGCGGTTCGCACCCACACGTACACGGTGTGCGTGGAGTCGTGGCGCGTGCCGCTGGGCATGCACATCGAGACCCGGGACGTGAGCGCCGACTGGAGCTGAACGCACCGGGCCGACCCGGGCGCGGTCGTTCAGCCGGGCCGCAGCCGGCCGTCCGACCGGAGCTGTTCGTCGGCCGGGGTGCCGGTCATGTCAGGGCCGGGGTGCCGGTCATGTCAGGGCTGCCGGTCAGGCGGGGGCTGCACGTCGACCGGTGCCGTCGGCCGGGCTTGAGCCCGCCGTCGGTCAGGCCAGGGCGAGCCAGGCGACCCCGACGAGGACCGCCACGACGGCGACCACGCCGAGGACGAGGCCCATACGTGCGCCGCTCCGCTGAGGCGCGGCCGCCTGCCGGTTCTGCGGGGCACCCTCGTCGACGAAGGCGCGGAACATCTGGGTGCTGCCCGCCGGGTCGTAGCCGCCCTCGGGGCTCTGGGGGTTGTGTGCCATGGGGCAGGACCCTAGCGAAGTCCCGCACCTCGCCCAACCCCGGGGCGAATCGACGGAGACCGGCCTGGTGTCGGGCACGGGACGGCCCGCCGCCCGGCCACGCCCGGCACGGGTGGCGGGCCTAGGCGCTCAGGGGACGCGCTTCGCCTCGATGCCCGCGATGAGGAGTTCGAGCGCGAAGCCGAAGTCGCGTTCGCGCATCTCCTCCACCGTGTCGCCGCCCCGCGCCTCCATCAGTTCGCTGGCCTCCCGGAAGGTCTCGCGGAACTCCGGGCGGTCACCGATCGTCCCCATGGCCTGCTGGAAGTAGTCGTCCTGGCTGACGCCGGCAGCCGCGCAGCGCTCGGCGAATCGGCCCTCGACCGTGCCGAAGCCGTAGACGAACTGGAAAACGGCCGCCATCGCTCCGGTCTGGCCGCTCAGCGGCAGCCCGGTGCGGCGCATCACGCGCTGGAGGGACTTGACGAAGGCCAGGGAGTGCGGCCCGATGTTGAGATACCTGCCGATGAGCGGGGACACCCACGGGTGGCGGACCAGAAGGCTCCGGTACTGCCGGGCGAGCGACCCCAGCTGGTCCCGCCAGTCCGTGGTGTCGTCGGCCTCCTCCGGGAGGACCATCTCGCCGGTGACCGAGTCGAGGGCCAGTTCCAGCAGGTCGTCCTTGGTGTCGACGTACCAGTACACGGACATGGCCGTGACGCCCAGCTCGGCCGCGAGGCGGCGCATGGAGAACCTGGCGAGACCCTCCGCGTCCAGCAGGGCGACCGTCGCGGCGGTGATCCTGTCGCGGTCGAGGCCGGCCGGCTGGTCGGACTTCCGCCCGCGAGGTGTCTTGCCCTCGAGCCACACGCTCGTCCGCACGGCTGCTTTCGCACGATCGGACGCGGTCACCATGGCGCACTCTCCTCGGTCGCTCACTACGGTCCAGGCTATGCCGCGGCGGTGGGTGCGTCCGCCTTCTCCGCCCGCCTGAGCAGCACCGCTGCCAGGAGGCCGCCCACCAGCACGGCACAGGCCCCGACCAGCTGGCTCGTCTCCACCCCGGCGGAGAACGCGTCAGCGATCCGGGCCCGCTCTGCGGCCCCGTCGGCGGCCGCCAGCGCCGCGGGCAGCGAGGCCGCGCCCACGGCAGTGGGTACGAGTGCGGTGAACCGGGAGTTCAGCACCGCGCCCAGGACGGCGACCCCGAGCCCGTTCCCGCATTCGGCGAGCGTGCCGTTGACCCCGGCGCCGACGCCCGCCTTCTCCGGCGGTATCGCGCTCATGATGGCGTTCGCCATGGCGGGCATCGCGAACGAGATGCCCGAGCCCATCACCACGAGCCCCAGCAGCATGCCGACGTATCCGTGGCTGCCGAGCAGCGCGACGGCGGCGAGACCGGCCGCCAGCGTGCTCATGCCGAGGGCGATGGTGGCCGGGGTGCCGAGCCGGGCCACCAGCCGGGCACCCAGTCCGGTGAGGTTGACTGCGACCACGGCGAGGGCGAGCGGTGCGGTCCGCAGACCGGCCTCCAACGGCCCGTAGCCGAGCACGAACTGCAGATGCTGGGTCAGCAGGAACAGTGAGCCCCCCATCCCGAACGCGACGAGGATCGCGCCCGCGACCGCTCCGATGAAGCGCCGGTTGCGGAAGAAGTGCATGTCGAGCATCGGATGCGGGACACGCAGCTCCCACAGGACGAACAGGCCGAGGACGAGCAGGCCGGCCGTGGCCGATGCGAGGACCCGGACGGAGGACCAGCCGTGCTCCGGTCCGGAGATGATCGCGAACACCAGGGCGGTCATACCTGCCGTGGAGAGCAGCGCCCCGAGCAGATCGGGCCGGTCTCCGTGCGGGCTCTTGGACTCCGGTACGAGCGCGACGACCGCGACCAGGCCGATCACCGCCACCGGAAGGTTGACGAGGAAGATCGCGCCCCACCAGAAGTGGTCGAGCATCACCCCGCCGATGAGCGGACCGGCGGCGAAGCCCAGCGAGTTGACGGTGGACCAGAGGCCGATCGCCTTCACCCGCTCGGCGTCGTCGAAGATCTGGACCACGACGGCGAGTGTGGTGGTCATGAGGAGCGCCCCGCCGACGCCCATGCCGGCCCGGGCGGCGACGAGCTGGTCGGAGGACTGGGCGAGCCCGGCGACGAGGGAGCCGATGCCGAACAGGGCGAGCCCCGCGACCAGCATCTTCTTGCGGCCGTAGCGGTCGGAGGCGCTGCCCGCGGTGAGCAGCAGCCCCGCCTGCACCAGCGAGTACGCGTTGATCATCCACTGGATGTCGGCGGTGGTCGCGTCCAGCTCGGTGGTCAGGGACGGGATCGCGACGTTGAGGACGGTGTTGTCGAGCAGCACGGTGAGCTGGGCGAGGCAGATGACGCCGAGGATCAACCAGCGCTGCGGGTGGCCTCCGGGGGCGGAGGTTCGTGGGGTCTCGGCGGTCGTCGCCGTCATCGGGCTCCTTGTACGGTGTACGGGAATCGTTTCCCGTACACCGTACAAGGCCCTTTCTTGTGACGTACAACGGTTTTCCGCCCGACGGGTCCGCGCGGTCCGGGCGCAGAGCGGTCCGCGGTCAGGCCGTTGTGGAGCGATCTGCGGTCAGGCCGTCGTGGAGCGTTGCGCAGTGAGGTCGTAGAGCGTGGTCCCGTCGACCGTCACGGCGGTGAAGTTGGCCTGCACCCACGAGGCGATCTCGCTACTGCTCCCCCCGCCGGGTCCCCGGCCGCCGCCCATGCCGCCTTCGGAGGCGATGAACCAGTGGATCCGCCCGTCGGCCACGTACTGCTTGAACCTGGCGAGTGTCGGGGACGGGTCGGTGCCGTTGAACCCGCCGATGGCCATGACCGGCTTCTGGGTCGCGAGCTGGTAACTCGCAGCGTTCTGGGCCCCGATGGCCGCGGCGGCCCAGGTGTGGTCGTCCGCGTCGGCGAGCAGCTTCGCCTTCACCTCGGAGCCGACCTCGCGGCCGCCGAGCAGCCCGCCCATACCGCCGGGCCGTCCTGCGCCGGTCTCGCCGGACGCCCCTCCCGGTCCGGCGCCACCGGGCATGCCGCCCCCGGCACCGGCTGCGGCCCACGGAGGCGCGCCGGCACCGCCGCCCGGCTGCCCGCCGGGGGTGCCCGTACCGGCGATACCGGCGGTACCGGCGCCGCCGTCATCGGCGGGCGCACCGGGCTCTCCGGTCCCGCCGGGACGGCCGGGGCCGCCCTGGCCCGCACCGCCGGGTCCGGCGCCCTGCCCGGCCGCGCCCCGGCCCGGACCGCCGGCCTGGCCCGGACCGCCCTGCCCTGCGCCGAGGCCCATACCTCCCGGGCCCGCGCCATCCGGGCCCATGCCTCCGGGACGGCCCGGGCCGGCACCCCGCACGCTCGCCGGTCCGGCCAGCACGATCGAACCGGTGTGCGCGGTCGCCACCGTCGACAGCGTGTACGCGGCGGGCCCGGCCAGTACGGCGGCGGCGGCCAGACCCACCGCACCGAGCGCCAGAGGACGCCCCAGCCGTCCCACGAGCACCAGCCCCACCGCCGCCGCGAGACCGCCGAAGAGCACCGCCCAGCGCAGCCAGGGCAGATGGTCCGGTGTCCGGCCCAGCAGGACGTACGCCCACAGCGCCGTCACCGCGACCGTTCCGCCGAGCGCCGCCGACGCCCCGAACCGGCTCCGTTCCTCCCAGAGCACCGCCGCGCCCATGCCGACCAGCGCCGCCACGTACGGGGCGAGCGCCACCGTGTAGTACTCGTGGAAGATGCCCGCCATGAAGCTGAAGACCGCGCCGGTCACCAGCAGCGCGCCGCCCCACACCAGGAACGCCGCCCGGGCCGCGTCGGTGCGCGGCGCCCGCCGCGTGATCAGCAGGCCCGCGACGAGCAGGATCAGTGCGGCAGGCAGCAGCCAGGAGACCTGACCGCCGATGGTGTCGCCGAACAGTCGCCCGATGCCGGTCTCGCCCCAGCCACCGCCGCCCGGACCGCCGCCCGCCGGCCCCCCGCCGCCTCCGACACTGCCGGTCTCATTGCCGTTGATCCGGCCGAGGCCGTTGTAGCCGAGCGTCAGCTCCAGAAAGCTGTTGTTCTGCGAACCGCCGATGTACGGGCGGGACGACGCGGGCCACAACCCCACCACGGCCACCCACCAGCCGCCCGACACCGCCATCGCGCCGCCCGCGAGCAGCAGTTGACCGATCCGGCGGCGGAGCGGCGCCGGAGCGCACACCGCATACACGAGCGCCAGTGGCGGAAGGATCACGAACGCCTGCAGCGTCTTCGTCAGGAATCCCAGACCGACCGCCACGCCGGCCGCGACCAGCCACCCCATCCTGGCGTCCTCCAGGGCGCGCAGTACGCAGTACCCGGCGACGGTCATCAGCAGTGTGAGCAGCGCATCGGGGTTGTTGAAGCGGAACATCAGGGCCGCGACGGGGGTCAGCGCGAGCACCGTTCCCGCGATCAGGCCGGCCGCCGCGCCGAAGCGGCGGCGCACCGCGGCGAACACCACCGCGACGGTCGCCACGCCCATCAGCACCTCGGGCACCAGGATCGCCCACGAGTCGAGCCCGAAGAGCCGCACGGACAGCGCCATCGGCCACAGTGCCGCCGGGGGCTTGTCGACGGTGATGGCGTTCCCCGCGTCGAGCGATCCGAAGAAGAACGCCTTCCAGCTCACGCTGCCCGCCTGAACGGCGGCGGAGTAGAAGGAGTTGGCGTAGCCGGACGCGCTGAGGTTCCACAGGTAGAGCACGGCCGTGGCGGCCAGCAGCAGGGCGAGTGCGACGCGCGTCCGCCGGGACGGGTTCGTCGCGTTCATCGGGAACCCTCCGTTCATCGGGAACCCTCCCGGCGCTCGGGGAAGACCCAGGACCGGAACAGCAGGAACCGCAGCACGGTCGCGGCGAGGTTCGCCGTGACCAGCACGGCCAGCTCCGTGCCGTGCCCGGGGGCGCCGATGCCCGAGGCCGCGTCGAGCGCGGCGAGTGAACCGCTGGTCAGCGCCAGCCCCACGCCGAACACGACCAGCCCCTGGGCCTGGTGGCGCACCACACGGGCCGGGCCGCGCACCCCGAACGTCAGGCGGCGGTTCGCCGCGGTGTTGGCGACGGCCGACAGCAGCAGGGCCAGGCCGTTCGCGGCCTGCGCGCCGAGGCCCGTCCGGAACAGGGAGTACAGCCCCAGATAGAAGAGCGTCGACAGCATGCCGACCGCGCAGAACCCGGCCAGCTGCCGGGCAAGTCCCCTGGGCACGCCTGCCAGTTCACGGTCGCGCGGATCGTCGCCGAAGGGGCGGGCCAGCCGGTCCAGCGGCAGTGCGCCCACGGCGAGGGCCCTGCCCACCCGCCAGACGCCCCTGAGGTCCTCCACGGCCGTCCGGACGATCCGCACCGACGAGTCGGGGTCGTCGACCCAGTCGACGGGCACCTCGTGGATCCGCAGCCCGGCCCGCTCGGCCAGCACCAGCATCTCGGTGTCGAAGAACCAGCCGGTGTCCTCGACCATCGGCAGCAGCCGCTCGGCGACGTCCCTGCGTACGGCCTTGAAGCCGCACTGTGCGTCCGAGAAGCGTGCGGCCAGCGACGACCGGAGGATCAGGTTGTAGGCGCGCGACACGAACTCCCGCTTCGGACCGCGCACCACCCGTGAGCCGCCCGTGAGCCGCGATCCGATCGCCAGGTCCGAATGCCCGGAGATCAGCGGGGCCACCAGCGGCAGCAGCGCGTTCAGGCCCGTGGACAGATCGACGTCCATGTACGCGAGCACGGGCGCGTCGGACCGCGACCACGCGGTGCGCAGCGCCCGGCCCCGGCCCTTCTCCTCCAGCCGCACGCTCCGCACCTCCGGGAACGTCCCGGCCAGCCGCGCCGCGACTTCCGGGGTGCGGTCCGTGCTCGCGTTGTCGGCGACCGTGATCAGGAACGCGTACGGGAAGGTCCGCACGAGATGGTCGCGCAGCCGCAGGACGCAGGGCTCGAGGTCCTGCTCCTCGTTGAAGACGGGAATCACCACGTCCAGCACGGGAGGGAGGCCCGGGCCCGTCACCGGCAGCGGGGCCCGGGCCGGCAGCATGCCCGCGCCGCGGTCCGGAGCGATGTCCGGGGGGACGTCCGGAGGGGCATGGCGGCCACGGCCGGCCTGACGGATGTGGATGCCGAGTGAGGTGTCGGTTCGCATGCCCAGACCCTCGCGAGGCGGGCTGTCACCTCGGTGTGGCGAGCCTGTGGGGCGGCTGTGAGTGCAGGGAGGCGGGCGTTGGCCGCCGGTGCGGGACGCCCGGGAAGCGAACGCCTGCTGCGGGTACGGATCGCGTGCCGGGCCGGTCCGCCCCCGAAGACGCCTGCAAGCACCGGTTGCGGTCCAGCGGACGCCGCCGGCCCCGAGGACACGGGCCTGCGCCCGCGAACGCGCGCGGTGGCGGGCGGAAGCGCGCTCCCGCCCACCACGGGACTACCGCGGAAGCCGCACGGTGAACACCGTGCGTCCGGGCTCCGAGGCCACCGTGACCTCGCCCTCGTGCGCGGCCACCACGGCTCGCACGATGGCGAGTCCGAGGCCCGTGGACCCGGCGGTCCTCGACCGGGACGCGTCGCCGCGCGCGAAGCGCTCGAAGACCGACGGCAGGAGGTCGGGCGGGATGCCCGGCCCGTCGTCCTCCACCTCCAGCACGGCCCGGGTGCCGTCGTGCCGTACCCGGGCCGTCACCGTGGTGCCCGGTGGGGTGTGGGTGCGGGCGTTGCCGAGGAGGTTGACGAGCACCTGGTGCAACCGGGCGGGGTCGCCGGTCAGCGGGACCGGTTCCTCCGGCAGGTCCAGCCGCCACTTGTGGTCGGGGCCCGCCGCGCGGGCGTCGCCGACGGCGTCCACGACCAGCCGGGACAGGTCGGTGGCCTCACGCGACAGCGGCCGTCCCGCGTCCAGCCGGGCGAGCAGCAGCAGGTCCTCGACAAGGCCGGTCATCCGGGCCGCCTCGGACTCGATGCGGCCCAGCGCGTGCCGGGTGTCGGGCCCGACGGGCTCGTGGCCGCGCCGGGTCAGCTCGGCGTAACCGCGGATGGACGCGAGCGGTGTCCGGAGTTCATGGCTGGCGTCGGCGACGAACTGCCGTACCCGGGTCTCGCTGCGCTGCCGGGCGGCCAGTGCCGAAGCGACGTGCCCCAGCATCCGGTTGAGCGCGGCGCCGACCTGGCCGACCTCCGTGCGCGGGTCGGCCTCCGTGTCCGGGACGCGTTCGTGCAGCGCCACCTCTCCGCTGTGCAGGGGGAGTTCGGACACGCGGGTGGCCGTGGCCGCGACCCGGCGCAGCGGCCGCAGCGCGATCCCGGCGAGCGCGGTGCCGGCGATCGCCGCGGCGACCAGTCCCGCGCCGGTGACGCACGCCTCGACGACGATCAGGGTCTCGACGGTGCTCCGAGCCTCGGCGAGCGGAAGGCCGAGCACCAGGTCGTGGTCCGCCGCTCCGGTCCGGGCCGCCCGGTAGTCGCCGAGGCCCGGGAGGGTCACGGTGTGCGGTTCGCCGTCGTCGGGCACCGCCGCGAGTGCCGCCGACTGCGCCGTGTCCAAAGGGCTCACCCCGTCGGGCTCCACCGGCGTCGCCGAGGTGTCCGCGACGAGGCGGACCCCCGACAGGCCCTGCGGGCCGCCGCGCGCGCCGACCGTGCCCACGGGGCGTCCGGGCGCGGTCACGATCCGGAACCCGTCGCCCGGCGGGGGTCCACCGCCCCTCATCAGCTGCCCGCGTTCCCGTTCCACGGAGGCCGTCAGCTCGTCGTCGATCTGCCCGTGCAGATGTGTACTGAGCGCTATCGCCGTGACCGTGCCGATCACCGAGGCGACCACGGCGATGAGCGCGACCGCGGACACCACCAGCCGGGTCCGCAGGGACCACCGGCGCCTCCGCCCCGGCGAACCTGGTACCCCCGCCGGCCCTGGTACCCCCGCCGGCCCTGGTGCCCCAGGCGACCCTGGTTTCCCCGGCCTCCCCGTTCGTCCCGGTCGCTCGCCGCCTCCCCGCGGGAGTCCCCTCAGAAGTCCCCGCGGCCGTCCCCCGCTCACCTACTCACCGGGCTTGATCAGATAGCCGGCGCCCCGCCGGGTGTGGATCATCGGCGTCCGCCCGGCGTCGATCTTCCGTCGGAGGTACGAGATGTACAGCTCGACGACGTTCGCCTTGCCGCCGAAGTCGTACGACCAGACCCGGTCGAGGATCTGCGCCTTGCTGAGCACCCGGCGCGGATTGCGCATCAGGTAGCGCAGCAGCTCGAACTCGGTCGCGGTGAGGTGGATGCCCTCCCCGCCCCGGGTGACCTCGTGGCTGTCCTCGTCCAGGGTCAGGTCCCCGACGACCAGCAACGAGTCGTCCCGGGCCGCCGCGACCGCCGTTCCGGAGCGCCGGATCAGTCCGCGCAGCCGGGCGACGACCTCCTCCAGGCTGAACGGCTTGGTGACGTAGTCGTCACCGCCGGCCGTCAGCCCCGCGATCCGGTCCTCCACGGCGTCCCGCGCGGTGAGGAAGAGGACCGGCAGGTCCGGCTGCTCGGCGCGCAGCCGGCGCAGCACGGCCAGCCCGTCCAGGTCGGGCAGCATCACGTCGAGCACCACCGCGTCGGGCCTGAAGGCGCGCACCTCGCGCAGCGCACCCGTCCCGTCGCCCGCGCTGCGAACATCCCAGCCCTCGTAGCGGAGGGCCATGGACAGCAGCTCGGCGAGCGAGGCCTCGTCGTCCACCACCAGCACCCTCACCGGGCTGCCGTCCGGGCGGAACATGTCGGTGCGCGCCTGGGACCGGGCGGAACGGCCGGTCCGGGCCGGAGCCCCCTGGGTCGGCGAGAACGTGGTCATGGAACCAGGCTGGGAGCCGACCCTGAGAAGCCCCTTGGGCTTTCCTGTGAATTCCCTGAGAATGCCCCGGAGCGCACCACGGCGCCCGCACAGCACCGCCGCACCACGGAGCCCGCACCACGGGCGCCGTCATGCGCAGGGCGCCGCCATGCACGCGACACGGTCATGCACGCGGCGCCGCCGCCCCCAGCAGCCGTGCCCCGTTGTCGTGGCAGACCGCACGCAGCCAGTCGTCGCCCAGATCCAGCCGTTCCAGGGCGTCGAGCTGGTGGACGTAGGCGTACGGGATGTTGGGGAAGTCGCTGCCCAGTACGACCCGGTCGCCCAGGGCCGCCAGCCGGGGCCGTTCCGCGGCCGGGAACGGTGCGGAGCGTTCGGCGAAGTCCGTGAACGCCATGGTCGTGTCCAGGGCGACCCCGTCGTACCGCTCCGCCAGGTCGAGGAAGTCGCCGTACTCGGGCATGCCCATGTGGGCCACGACCAGCCGCAGCCGCGGATGCCGGGCGAGGAGCCCGCGCATCGGCTCGGGCCCGGTGTGCTTGCCGGGCACCGGCCCGGAGCCGCAGTGCGTGACCACCGGGATCCCGGCCTCCGCGAGGAGCCCCCACACCGGGTCGAGGAGCTCGTCGTTCGGGTCGTACGCGCCGACCTGGAGGTGTGCCTTGAAGACCCGCGCTCCCGCGTCCACGGCCTCGCACACATAGCCGGCCGCGCCTTCCTCGGGGAAGAACGTCGCGGTGTGCGCGCAGTCGGGCGTCCGCGCGGCGAAGTCCCCGGCCCAGGCGTTGAGCCAGGCCGCCATGCCCGGCTTGTGCGGGTAGAGCATCGAGGTGAAGGTCCGCACCCCGAACGCGCGGAGCAGTTCCACGCGCCGCTCCTCCTCGTGCCGGTAGGCGATGGGCCACTCCCTCCCGGTCAGCGGGCCGGCCGCGTCGAAGTACGCCCACACCTTGCGCAGTACCCGGTCCGGCATGAAGTGCGTGTGGACGTCGACGAGTCCGGGCAGTCCCAGCCGCCGCCGGAAGTTCCTGACCGGCTCGATGTCCTCAGCCCCGGTCAAAGGTGTGGTTCCTCTCCACCTTGGCCACATGGACGCTGTAGGCCTCGTACCACTCGGCGCGCCCACGCTTCTGGGCCTGCCGGTGCTCCCCTTCGGAGCGCCACACGGCGATCGACGCCTCGTCCCGGAAGTAGGAGACCGTGATACCGAGCCCACCCGGAGTGCGGGCATGGTCGTGCCCCAGGTAGCCGGGCTGCTGCGCGACGAGCTCTTCCATACGCTCCGCCGTCTCGGCGTATCCGTCGGCCTCCTCGGCGCGGAGAGAGGTGAAGACGACGGCGTAGTAGGGGGGTTCCGGCGGCTGGACGGGTCGCTGAGTCATGTCCTCACCCTCGGGCCGGGGCATCGCCGCTGTCCAGATCGTTTTACCGTCCGGGCACCGGGATTTCGTCAGCCGGTCGGGATCCTGGGCCGGAAAGTCCTCCCGCACACCCGGTCAAGGGCCTTCCCCGCCCCCGCGGTCGTGAGAGGCCTTCCCGGGTCGGAAAAGGTCTTCCCGGGTCAGAAGAGGCCTTCCTGTACGTCCGGAACACCGAACGACCGCACCGGGACCCCCGCGGTGACGGCCCCGTCCGCACGGACCATTTCCCAGCCGCTCATCAGCCGCGAGTCGACGACGAGGACCTCGCCTCCCGCGCCGGCGAGGTGCAGGTCGGGCCCGGCGGCGGCGACCAGCCGGCCCGCCACGGTTCCCCCGGCCACCAGCTCCTCGACCACCCCGGTCGCGGCCGGCGCGTCGTCCAGCCCGAAGACCCCGGCATGGTCGGCGACCTCGCACGGCAGCCGCTCCAGCGACTCGGGCCAGCCGCTCAGGACGACGGCCTCCCCGTACAGCGCCCGTACCGCGTCCGCCCGCTCCACCGGGCCGGGCAGCGCTGCCCGTACCGCCCGCTTGTCCGCGTACGGGATCCGGTCGGGCACGCCGAGCGCCGCCCGCAGCAGCTCCTCGGTGCGGCGCGCAGCCATCAGCGGTCCGCGTCCCAGCCAGCTGAACGCCACCGCGCCCTGTTCCAGCAGGCGCCTGCGGCCGCGCTCCTCGGCGGTGATCCCGGCCTTCACCATTCCGGGGCCGAACCACGCCAGGTACACGCGACAGGTCCGCGGGTCGTCGGCCATCGTGTCCGCGGCCACCGAGTGCGCCCGGTCCAGCCGCGCGCACTCCGGGCACTGCGCCCGCGTACCCCGGGCGGGCACGGCCGCCCCCAGCGGGCAGGGATTCCGCCGGGCGCCCAGGCACCGCCGCTCCCCGGTCACCCGGAACGCCGGCTCCCGCCCGGGGGCCAGCGGGCTCACCCGCTCGACGGGCCCGTTCCACCACACCAGCCCGGCCGTACCGTCCGCGTTCCAGCGGATCCCGGCACATCGCCAGCCCATGTCAGCACCACTCCGAACCGGCGCGGTCCGCGGTGATGCCCACGCTCACCGAGCCCCGGTCGGGTCCGCCGAGGTCGAGGTACGCCGTCGTCCCGGCCATGTCCTTGGTGTAGCACCTGCCGGCCGGGCCGTCGCCGGTGCGGGGCCGCCAGCCGTGCGCGGTCGCCGCCTGCCGGTAGTGGGCGTGGAGGCTCTCCGGCGACCCGCCGTACCGGTACTGCACCCCGGCGGACACGAACAGACCGTCGTCGTCGCACCCCTGGTACGTCTCGCTCCTGCCGGCACCCGCGGGCCGGGCGTCCAGCACCGGGTCCTTCGCGAGCACCCCGGCGAGCCGGTCCTCGTCCTGTCCGCAGCCGTAGACGAACAGGAAGTACGCCACCGGTGCGATCACCCACGCCCCGGCGACCGCGACCACGGCGGCGAGCAGCAGCGCGACTCCTCGATTGCCCATCCGTGGACGCTAACGCACCTGCCCCGGGACGCCCCCGGGCCCGGTATGCCGTACCGGGCCGCCCGGGCGGGACCAGGGCATCTGGTCCACGTCGTGGGCGATTTGGGCCGGCCGGAGGACCGTGGCCTCGGCGGGGCGTCGCACGGCTCATGACCGCCCGCCGCCCGCCGCCCGCCGCCGGGCGCCCGGCGCCCGGCGGCCGGCGCCCGGCGACCGACAGCCGACAGCCGACAGCCGACAGCCGACAGCCGGGAAGTCTCCGATGCCCGCCGGGCGCAGAGCGAGTCCTCCGCACAGCCTGCTCTCGGTCCCCGCACGGCCTGCTCTCGCAGGAGCCGAACCGGCTCCTAGCGGGACTGCCGACACGCCTCGTTTGCGGTCGACGCTGTCACGCCGGCCTCGGTCAGGCTGCTGACGCAGGCGGTCTGGTCGCCGCCCTGGCCGACGAAGCACGCCATGCGGACGGTGTCCGTGACCTGGGTGCCGTGCTTCTGGAGGTAGTTCTGGCAGGCAGCCTGGTTCGCGTGGGCGGCCGGCGCAGCGGTGGCGACGCCGCCCACGGCGAGGGCCAGGGCGGCGAGAAGGCCGGCGATACGTGCCGAAGGACGCATGGGGGATGCACCTGCTCTCTCGGTCGGGCGGCACGGCCCGGGGTGCGGACCGCTCGCGGGGGCGGCGCCGGGCGAACGCACGGAGGGGCCGAGTCCCCTGGGATCCCTTGGATTCGAGCACCACCGGGGCCGAGTACGCGGTGTGCCGTGCGGGTGGTGTGCGCTTCCGCCGGGACCCGATCGGCTCGGCATCGACCACCCTCGCTCATTCGACGCTAGAACACTCCCTGAGCGCACGCACTCCAGGCCGCGGGAAGAGAACGGGGCACGACCTCGTCATGGTCTCGTCAGGGCCGCCCGCCTTCGCCACGAAGACGTCCCGCAGATCACGGAATCCCTGGGCCGCCGTCCATTTCGGTCCGGCCATGGACGTTGATGTCACCCGCTGATGCCAGAAGCCCCTCGGGATGATCCCGAGGGGCTTCTGAGCTGTGTGCACTCGGCAGGATTCGAACCTGCAACCTTCTGATCCGTAGTCAGATGCTCTATCCGTTAAGCTACGAGTGCTTGGCGTCCCGGGCTTTTCTGCCTGGTCGGCGTTGCGGGAACAACATTACATGACCTGCGCCGGGACGCGAAATCCATTAGCCGCACCACCTCTGACCTGCGGAAATGCCATTCGGGGCACCGATCGGGGACGCCTTGGGCGTGGGCGCCGCGACGCGGCGGAAGCCGCTAAGAGGGGTCATGGAGGGCGAATTGTGGCCCAGGTCACGCATACCTAGGTCACGCATAAAAGGATTCCGGTGAGGAACGCCGACCGGGCCGGGCACAGCGACCGGGCTCGGCGCGGTCGGAGACGCCGGGACGACCACAGCCGCCGAAGCCCGCCGAAGCATCGGGGAAACGCCGAAGCCCCGGCCGTGGGGCCGGGGCTTCGGACTGAAGAGCGGAGGCGGAGGGATTTGAACCCTCGATGGGCTTTAAGGCCCAAACCGCATTAGCAGTGCGGCGCCATAGACCGGACTAGGCGACGCCTCCTCGCACCGCGCTCGCGCGGATGGTGCGTGCAGATGATGACACAGCCCAGTGGTGCGTCACCAATCGGAACCCACCGTACTAGGAGGAAAGGCAACAGGGCAAAGGGCTTCGGTTGCGCAACGCCGGGGGCCGGGGAGCGTTGGAGAGGTCAGGGGCGCGAGCCGCCCCTGATCCCTGTGCGTCGTGACCATGTCCCGTCGCGCCGTGCGCCGCCGTTCGTACGACGTCCGGTCGTACACCGCCGCGTCGTACGCCGTCGTGCCGTGGGCCGCCGCAACGTCGTCGCGGAACCCCAGGAGTCGTCATGCCCCTTCGCCCAGCCGGCAGCCGTGCCGCCCTCGCGCGCCCAGCCTCCGCCCGCGTTCCCGTCCGGCGCCTCGCCGTCACCGCCGCGCTGTCGGCGGCCGCCACCGTCGCGGCCCTGTCCGGACCTCCCGCAGCGGCCGTGGTCCGGGCTCCCGCCACCACGGCGCCGGTTTCCGTGGCGGGGCCCCTGCCGGTGCCGTTGCCTCCAACGGACGCGTCCGACCGGCTGACCGTCACCACCGAGGCGACCGGCGAGGCCGGGGACGGCACGTACCGACTGGAGTGCGGCCCGGCCGGCGGCAGCCACCCCCGGGCGCGGGAGGCGTGCGACAAGCTGGCCGAGCTGGCCGGCACGGGCGCCGACCCGTTCGCGCCGGTCGGCGACGGCACCTGGTGCACCCAGCAGTACGGCGGCCCGGCGAAGGCCACGGTCACCGGAACGTGGCAGGGCCGTCGCGTGGACGCCGTCTTCACCCGGTCCGACGGCTGTGAGATCTCGCGGTGGCAAAACCTCGAGCCGGTCCTGCCGTCCACCGCGGCCGCCCCGGTGTAGACGCCACGGCCGTCGTGCCAGGTCACGCCCCGCGCGGCGGTCCGTCTTGTGATCCCACGGTTACACAACCTTGCTGAGAGCTCCCCCTCATCCCCCGTCGGAGCCGGGAGGGTGCCCGTAGACTCCCTCCAGTGACAGGGTGCGGCCCGAGGGACAGGATGGGCCCGGCTGTCCGGCAAGGTGCAGTAGGCAGGGAGGAACCGTCGTCGTGAGCAGCAGGCCATCCCGAGGCGCTGCTCGCCTCGCAGCCATACTCGATGCCCTCCCCGACGGGCTTCTGCTCGTCAACTGCAATGGCACGGTCGTCAACGCCAACACCATTGCCCTCGAAATGTTCGAGGCACCGGGCACGGCGCTCGTGGGGCGGGGGCTCCTCGACCTGCTTCCGGAGTTCGACTCGCAGCTCATCCCCGGGTCGATGCGCCGCCCCGACGCCGCGGGCGCCCGCGGACGCACCAAGCCGACGAGGATGACGGCCCGGCGCACCGACCAGAGCGAGTTCCCCGCCGAGGTGACCAGCGCCAACCTGGAAGACGGCCGGGACGCCTACAACGACCGGCACAGCTACACCGGCGACGAGCTGCTGATGCTGGTCGTGCGCGACCTGTCGGGGACCGTCGACACCGAGGCCGAACTGGCCCGCTCGCAGCGGCAGACGGAGATGATCCTGCGCGCCGCGGCGGAGGGCGTCGTCGGCACGGACACCGCGGGCCGCGTCGTCCTGGTGAACCCGGCGGCCGCGCAGATCCTCGGCCACCGGGCGAGCGACCTCGGCGGCAAGGAGCTGCACCCCCTGATCCTGCACTCGCGGGCCGACGGCGAGCCGTTCCCGTACGAGGAGTCGCCGATCGCGGACACCCTCAAGTCGGGACGCAAGCACCGGGTCCGCGGCCAGGTCCTGTGGGCGAAGAACGGCGACCCGGTCCCGGTCGACCTGACGACCGCGCCCGTGCGCGACGGCGACCAGCTGGTCGGCGCGGTGATGACGTTCACCGACCGGCGTCCCTTCGAGGAGCAGGCCGCGAAGCACGCCGAGGTCCTGGAGCGGGAGACCGCGCGGTACGACGCGCTGGCCGCCCGCCACACCCAGCTGCTGGCGGTGCTCGACACCTCGCTGCGCGGACCGCTGGAGGAGCTGCGCGGCGAGCTCGGCACGCTCGCCGCGGACGACGCGGGGCAGCTGTGGCCTGACGCCAACCGCACCCTGCACCACCTGGCCGCCGGGTACGCACGGATGACGACCCTCGTCGACAACGTCCTCGCCTTCCAGCGGCTGGACTCGGGCACCGAGGAGCTGAAGAAGAGCAACGTCCTGCTCGACGGTGTCGTGGCGGCGGGCGTCGACGGCGCGGTCGAGCTGATCGGCCCGGGCAGGGCGCAGTTCGCGGTGCACGCGCCGACGATCGAGGCCGAGGTGGACGCGGGCCGCCTGGCGACGGCGCTCGCCCACCTCGTCGCGGACGTCGCCGGGGTCGACGCCACTGGCAACGCCCCGGTCGCCGCGGGCGGCGGTTACATGGACTCCACCGTCGTGGTCGCGGCGGCCCAGCGCGGCGACGTGGCCAGGATCGAGGTGCGCGGCCCGTACCCCGGGGGCGACCCGGTGCACCAGCCGATCGTGCGGGGCATCGTGCAGGCGCACGGCGGGGTGCTCCAGACGCACTCGGTCCCGGGCATGAGCCATCCCGCGTACGTCCTGGAGGTGCCGCTCGGCGCGGGCGCGGGCACCGTCACGCTGCCCGAACCGGAACCCGAGCCGGAGCCCGCCCCCGGAGACGCCGGCCTCCCGGCGCTTCCCGCGCTTCCGGCCCAGGCCCAGCAGCCGGCGGACGCCCCGGCGGGCATCGGCGACGGGGCGCAGGGCGGCGGTGGACGACGGCGTGCCCGCCGGTCGTCCACGGACGCGTTCCTGGAGAGCCCCCTCGCCGCCCCGAACGGGTCGCCCGCCCCGAACGGACCATCCGGCCCGAACGGATCGTCCGGCCCGTCCGCGTCCGGCGCGGGCGACGCCGTGGCGCCCGTCCCCGCACAGCCCGTCCCCGCACAGCCCGGTGTCGTCGCGGCGCCGACCGGACGTCGCCGGGGACGCCCCGACGACACCGGGGCCGGCCGCGCGGTCGCCCCTCAGGACATCCCCGCCCAGCAGGGCACGGCACCGGGAGCGGCCCCCGAGGCCGGCCCCGTCGGCGGTACCGGCCGCAGGCGCGGGAGGCCCAGCCCCGCGGAGGCGGCGGCACCGGACGGGCCCGCCGAGGGGACCGTGGTGACCGCGGCCGAGGGTGCGCGGGACACGGGCCGTGCCGCGCTCGGCGCGACCGTGCCCCCTCAGGGCGTGCCGGCGCTGCAGGACGCCCCGACCGGGCGCAGGGCCCGCCGGGTGGCCGAGCCGGTGGGTGCGCTGCCCGCCCTGCCGTCCGCCGGACAGCCGGAGGCCGGTGCTGCCATGGACGCCCCCCAGCCGGGCGCGGCCGTGCCGGACCCGGCGCCGGTCCAGCCGACCGGGCGGCGTGCCCGCCGGGCGCTGGCGCCCGCCCCCGCGCAGGACGAGGCCGGGCCGTCGGGCGCCCGGGCCGCGTTCGCGCTGCCGCCCGCCGAGGCCGACCGCACCCCCGCCACCCCGTCCGGGGCAGCCGCCGTGGACTCGTCTCCGGCCGGCCGCCACGATCCGGTGACGATGCCGCCCGGCGCGGACCACACCCCGCCGCAGCCCCACCCGATGCCGGTGGGCGGACCGGGGACTCAGGAGACTCCCGGGTGGGGTATGCCCGTACCCGGCTGGGGCAGCCCCGCCGAGGCTCCGGCGCCGCATCCGGCGGACGGCCGGGGACGGCCGCCCTCCGGCCCGGCGACGACGGCTCCGCCGACGACTCCGACCGCTCCCGCGGCTCCCGAAGCGGCCGCCCCCGAGGCGCCGGTATCGCGGACCGTGGGCGGCACCGGTGCCCTGCGCATGGCACCGGGCACTCCCAATCCCTCCACGGGCACCGTCGTCGGCGCCAGGTCGCTGCGGGCCGCGCCCGCTCCCGAGCCGCTCCCGGCCGATGCCTCGCAGGGCCGTGCCATAAGCGTCCGTACCCTCGGCCAAGGCGTGGCGTTCGGACAGCAGCTCGCCCAGCAGAACCAGAGCAACGGCTCGGGGATCAGCACCGGTTCGGGGCGGCGCCGCAAGCTGGCCACGCCTCCGGCCGAGGGCCGCGAGCCGGCACCGGCTGCTTCGACGGCCTCGACGGTGGCCTCGACGGCCCGTCCGGGCGCCCAGCAGCAGACGCAGACGCCGCCTCCGCAGCGGCCGCAGCAGCCCCAGGGCACCGGCCAGGTGCCGGGGCAGCCGCAGCTGTCGCCCCCGTCCGAGGGCCGGGGCCGTGCGTACGCCATAGGCGCGCCCGACGAGGGTGCGGAGGGGCCCGAGCCCCTCGACGGCCCCGGCGGCGCGGTCGAGGTGACCAACCGTCCGGCGCCGCAGCCCGTGGATGACGAGCTGCCGCCCGAGCCGCTCGACAACCCGCGCCGACTGCTCGTGTGGCCGGCACCGGACGCGGCGACGCAGCAGGCGCTGAGCGAGCGCGGCTACCGCCCCGTCGTCGTGCACTCGCGCGAGGAAGTGGACGCGCAGATCGCGGCGTTCCCCGCGGCGCTGTTCGTCGACCCGCTGACCGGTCCCATCACCCGTACCGCGCTCCAGTCGCTGCGCCAGGCCGCTGTGAGCGCCGAGGTGCCGGTGCTGGTCACCGCGGGCCTCGGCCAGGCGTCCCGGGACGCGGCGTACGGCGCCGACCCGGCCGTCCTCCTCAAGGCGCTCGCTCCCCGGGACAGCGAGCAGCATCCGCCGCGGGTGCTGCTGATCGAGGAGCACGAGGAGATCGCCCAGGCGCTCACCGAGACCCTGGAGCGGCGCGGGATGCAGGTCGGGCGGGCCGGTGCCGACGCCGACGCGGTGGCACTGGCGTCCCGGATGGGTCCGAACCTGGTGGTGATGGACCTGATGCAGGTGCGCCGCCGCCGGGCCGGGATCGTCGACTGGCTGCGCGCCAACGGCCAGTTGAACCACACCCCGCTGGTCGTCTACACCTCCGCCGGGATCGGCGAGGAGGACCTGCCGCGCCTGGCGTCCGGCGAGACCGTGCTGTTCCTGGCGGAGCGGTCCACGAGCGCCGAGGTGCAGAGCCGGATCGTGGACCTGCTGGCGAAGATCGGCACCAACTGAGGCCGTACGTACCGCGGACCGGCAGGGCCGGGACCGGGGGCGGCCGGGTCCGTTCTGCCGCGGTCCGGCTGGATCCGGATCGGCCGTGCCGCGGCTCCGTAATGCCCGTACGTTCATGGGACGGCCCCGCACTCGGGCGAAGTACGGGGCCGTCCGTGTCGCACGCGGTACGAACGGGGCGGGTCGTCCCCGCGCCGGTCAGACCAGGGTGACCTCCAGCTCGCCGGCCGCGTACTGCCTGCGGATCACCTTCTTGTCGAACTTGCCGACGCTGGTCTTCGGCACCGCCGGGATCAGCGCCCAGCGCTCGGGCAGCTGCCACTTGGCGATCGACTGCGCGAGGAACTCCCGCAGCGCGGTGTAGTCGGCGGTCGAACCCTCCTTCAGGACCACGGCCGCCAGCGGGCGTTCGCCCCACTTCTCGTCCGGGACGGCGACGACGGCGGCCTCGGCGACCTCCGGGTGGGCCATCAGCGCGTTCTCGAGCTCGACGCTGGAGATCCACTCGCCACCGGACTTGATGACGTCCTTGGCCCGGTCGGTGAGCGTCAGGTATCCGTCGGGGGAGATGATCCCGACGTCCCCCGTCTTCAGCCAGCCGTCCTCGCTGAACTTGTCGGCGGGCCGGAGCTCTTCGCCGCCCACTCCGCCGAAGTAGGCACCGGCGATCCAGGGGCCCCGGACCTCCAGCTCACCGGCCGATTCCCCGTCCCACGGCAGCACCTCGCCCGAGGGGCCGACCAGCCGTCCCTCGACGCCCGCCGGGAAGCGGCCGGCCGTGATGCGGTAGGGCCACTCCTCCTCGGCGGTCAGTCCGGCGGGCGGGTTGGCCATCGTGCCGAGCGGCGAGGTCTCGGTCATGCCCCAGGCCTGGCAGAGCCGTACGCCCAGCTTGTCGTACGCCTCCATGAGGGCGGGCGGACAGGCCGAGCCGCCGATGGTGACGCTGGCCATGCTGGAGACGTCCCGCGGACGGGCGTCGAGCTCGGCGAGCAGGCCCTGCCAGATGGTGGGCACGGCGGCCGCGTGCGTGGGCTTCTCACGCTCGATCATCTCGGCGAGCGGCCCGGGCTGCAGGAAGCGGTCCGGCATCAGCATGTTGACGCCGGTCATGAACGTGGCGTGGGGAAGGCCCCAGGCGTTCACATGGAACTGCGGCACGACGACGAGCGTGGTGTCCTTGTCGGTCAGGCCCATCGACTCGGCCATGTTGACCTGCATGGAATGCAGGTAGACGGACCGGTGGGAGTAGACGACGCCTTTGGGGTCACCGGTGGTCCCGGAGGTGTAGCACATGGCGGCGGCCGTGCGCTCGTCCAGCTCGGGCCAGTCGAAGGTGGTGGGCCGGCCGGCGATCAGCTCGTCGTAGTCGTGCACCCGGGCCTGCGCGCCGTCGAGGACGGACCGGTCCCCGGGGCCGGACACGACCACGTGCTCGACCGTCGGCAGGTGCGGGAGGAGCGGGGCGAGCAGCGGCAGCAGGGTGCCGTTGACGATGACGACCCGGTCGGCCGCGTGGTTGACGATCCAGACCAGCTGCTCGACGGGAAGCCGCAGGTTGAGGGTGTGCAGCACCGCGCCCATGGAGGGGATGGCGAGGTAGGCCTCGACGTGCTCGGCGTTGTTCCACATGAGGGTGGCCACCCGCTGGTCGCCCTCGACCCCCAGCTCGTCGCGCAGCGCGTTCGCCAGCCGGGTGGCGCGCTCGCCGATCTCCGCGAAGGAACGGCGCTGCGGTTCGGCCTCGCCGGTCCAGGTGGTGACCTGCGACTTTCCGTGGATCGTCATTCCGTGACGGAGAATGCGGGTCACGGTCAGCGGTACGTCCTGCATGGTGCTGAGCACGGCGTCCTCCCGGTGGGCGCTACGTGTCGACAAGGGTGTGCAGATTCTGCGCACATACCGCTTGGTATGTCACTACCCGGGAGTACACAATCGCCGTGCGGATCAGGGAAGGCCGTCGGTTTCCGGCCGGGGGCGGCGGGAGCCGGGCGGGTGTCACCGTTCGTCGGCGGGAGCCGGGCGGGTGTCGGCCGGGGGCGGCGGAAGTCGACGGCGTCCGGCCAGCGTCAGCGGACCGGGACGAGCTCCGGGTCCTCGCGGAGTTTGCCGAGCGCGCGGGACACGGCGCTCTTGACCGTGCCGACCGAGACGCCGAGCACCTCCGCGGTCTGGGCCTCGCTGAGGTCCTCGTAGTAGCGCAGCACCACCATGGCCCGCTGGCGGTCCGGGAGCTTCATCACCGCACGCCACATCGCGTCGTGCAGCACCTGGTGTTCCGCGGGGTCGGAGGAGGGACGGTCCGGCGGCTCGGGCAGCTCGTCGCAGGCGTACTCGTCGACCTTGCGCTTGCGCCACTGCGAGGTACGGGTGTTGACCAGGGCGCGCCGTACGTAGCCGTCGAGGGCCCGGTGGTCCTCGATGCGGTCCCAGGCGACGTAGGTCTTGGTCAGGGCCGTCTGCAGCAGGTCCTCGGCGTCGCTCGGGTTCGCGGTGAGCGAGCGTGCGGTGCGCAGCAGCACGGGGCCCCGGGCCCGTACGTACGAGGTGAACGACGGATACACCGGGCGGCCCGTGGCGGCCGTGGAGGCGCTGTTGCAGACTGGCGTGGTCATGCCCTCAACGCTAGGAGCGGGGCCCCTGTCTGGGATCGGCCCCAGGTCCCGAAGAGGGGTCCGCCTCAGGTTGTAGGGGCGGGCCGTGGTCCACCTCCTGAAGGTGGAGGATTTCCCGGGAGCCTCAGGGACGGGCCACAGGGCGACGCGGCCGGTGCCGCCGGATCCCGCACGCCTGGCCGGGACTTCGCGGGCCTGCGGAACCGGCATGGCACGGCCTCCGGCCGACCGGGGTCATACGTCGGCCGGAGGCCGTGCCCGGCGGAGGCGGTTGCCTGACGGAGGCCGTGCCTCAGGGCCGGGTCTCAGGGGCCGGACCCCAGGGGTCCGCCGCGGAAGCCGTGCCCCGGTCCACGGCCTGGGCCGCGACCGGCCCGACGTCAGTGGTCCGTCCCGAGGACGAGCCCGGAGGTGGGGACGCCCGTCCCGGCCGTCACCAGGACGCGGCCAGCCCCCGGCACCTGGTTGCAGGACGTACCGCGCACCTGCCTGACCGCCTCGGCCAGCCCGTTCATCCCGTGCAGATAGGCCTCGCCGAGCTGTCCCCCATGCGTGTTCAGGGGCAGCGCGTCCGCGGCGACGAAATCCGCCGCCTCGCCGGGCCGGCAGAAACCGAATTCCTCCAGTTGCATCAGCACGAACGGAGTGAAGTGGTCGTAGAGGATCCCCACATCGATGTCGGCGGGGCGCAGACCGGAGGACCGCCACAGCTGACGGGCCACCACCGCCGTCTCGGGCAGGCCGGTGAGATCGTCCCGGTAGAAGCTCGTCATCTGCTCCTGGGCGCGTCCCGCGCCCTGCGCGGCCGCGAGGACCACCGCCGGTGGCCGCGGCAGGTCCCGGGCCCGTTCGACCGAGGTCACGACCAGCGCCTGTCCGCCGTCGGTCTCCTGGCAGCAGTCCAGCAGCCGCAGCGGTTCGGCGATCCAGCGCGACGCGGCGTGCTCGGCGAGCGTGATCGGCCTTCCGTGGAAGTACGCGGCGGGGTTGTTCGCGGCGTGACGGCGGGCCGTGACCGCGACGTGGCCGAACGCCTCCGGGGTCAGTCCGTGGGCGTACAGGTAGCGCTGCGCGGTCATGGCCACCCAGGAGGCCGGGGTGAGCAGCCCGAACGGCAGCGCCCAGCCGAGCGCGGCCCCCTCCGCGGACGGCTCGCGACGCTGGACGCCGGAGCCGAAGCGTCGCCCCGACCGTTCGTTGAACGCGCGGTAGCAGACCACGACTTCGGCCACTCCGGTGGCCACGGCGAGCGCCGCCTGCTGCACCGTGGCACAGGCGGCGCCACCGCCGTAGTGGACCCGGGAGAAGAACGACAGCTCTCCGATCCCGGCGGCCTGCGCCACGGTGATCTCGGGGCTGGTGTCCATCGTGAAGGTCACCATGCCGTCGACGTCGGCCGGCGCCAGACCCGCGTCGTCGAGCGCGGCCCGTACGGCCTCCACCGCCAGGGTGAGCTCGCTCCGGCCCGAGTCCTTGGAGAACTCGGTGGCCCCGACGCCGACGATCGCGGCCCTTCCGCCGAGCCGGTCGGCCCTGCGCGCGCTCATGCCGACGCCTCCCCGGGAGAGGTGCGGTCCGGCGTCCGGTCCGGCGCCCACTCAGGGAGCGTCACCGTGACGGTGCCGGTGACATGGGGGCCGCGGGCGTTGACGCCGACGACCCTGATCTCCACGTCCCGTCCCTCGCAGGTCAGGACGGTGCCGGAGAGGGTCATGGTGTCGCCCGGATGGTTGGGCGTGCCGAGGCGAATCCGCACCGAGCGCAGCCGCGCCCCGGGACCCGTGTGGTCGGTGACGTACCGGCCGACGAGTCCGTTGGTCGTCAGGATGTTCATGAAGATGTCCGGGGACCCCTTGTCCCGCGCGGCTTCCGCGTCGTGGTGCACGTCCTGGTAGTCGCGGGAGGCGACGGCCCCGGCGACGATCAGGGTGCGGGTGACCGGGATCTCCAGCCGTGGCAGTTCGTCGCCGGCCCTCAAGACGGCTCCCCTTCCCGTTCCTCCTTGATCGGCGTCCCGGATTCCTCCGGGAGCCGTCGGGGTGGCGTCCATCAGCCCTCGCTCCCCCGGAACACGGGAAGCACCAGTTCCGGGTCCATCCGCTGGAAGTCCAGCCGGACCGGCATCCCGATCCGTACCTTGTCGCAGGGCACGCCCACGACGTTGCTGATCAGGCGTACGCCTTCGGCGAGTTCGACCAGCGCGACCGCGTACGGCGGCGAGAACGCGGGGAACGGCGGATGGTGCATGACCACGTACGAGTACACGGTGCCCTCGCCGCCCGCCTCGACGGTGTCCCACTGCGGTGAGCCGCAGGCGTTGCATCCGGGCAGCCAGGGGAACCGGAGGGTCCCGCACCCGCCGCACCGCTGGATCAGCAGCCGCCCGGCGGCGACGCCCTCCCAGAAGCCGGCGTTGTCCCGGTTCACGACCGGGCGGGGGCGTCTCGCGGTCTCCTGCTTCCGCTGTGCGGGGGCGTACTTGAGGATGCGGAAGCGGTGGGTGCCGGCCGGTTCCCCGTTCGCCCGGACGTCAGTCCGCGTGGTGACGAAGTATCCCGACCCCAGTTTCGTCGTCTTGCGTGCCGACACCGATTCGATCACCGAGTCGAAGGTGATGCGGTCACCGGGCCGGAGTTCGCGCAGGTACTCCTGCTCGCAGTCGGTCGCCACCACGGAGGTGCATCCGGCGTCGTCGAGGAGCGCGAGGAGTTCGTCGTAGGCCGCCGACCGGGCGTCGTGCCCGGAGAGTCCGCCCATCGTCCAGGCCTGGAGCATCGTGGGGGGCGCGATGGCGTCCGGTCCCGCGTACGCCGGGTCGGTGTCGCCCACGGCCTCGCACCAGTGCCGGATCATCGGCTCGTTGACCAGGTCCTTGCCGACGGCTGAGACGGCTGCCGCCCGGCCTTCGTACGCCTTCAGCCGCTGGCACAACGTGTCGTTCACCACCGCCCCCTCGCCCGCCGGGTCGTGTCGCCGTGACGGCTCAGGTTTCTGACTGTCCGTCAGTTCCCGGGGTCGTGTCAAGAGGCCCGGGGCTTGCGAGGAGACGTCACGCGCACCGGGCCGTGCCGTACCGCGCCGCACTGTGGCGCGTCGACCGGCCCGTCGCCCGCGCCACCACGGGAAGGCCGCGCCACCACGGGAAGCCACGCCCCGCCGCGCGGCACGGCCCCGAGCGGCACGCCCCCCACGGCACGACCCCCGCGGGGTGGCACACGCGAGGCGGCCCGGAGACGCGGCGGCCGCCCGACGCACCACGGCCCGGCCGGCCGCACCGCAGTGCCGTCGGCCGGGCCGTGCATCGCCCCGCGTCGCGCCCCCCATCAGGGCACCCGGTCACACCCACATGTCGTAGAAGTTCACCGCGACGTTCTCGTTCGGCTGGTAGATCGCCGTGAATCCGGCCGGTCCGCTGACCTGCGCCGTGCTGTTCTGGTTCGACGCGCCCGCACCGGATGCGACCTGTTGCGTGGTCGACGAATTGCCGGAGTTGCCACCCCCCACACCACTGAAGCCGATACTGGCCGCGCTCGCGTTGGATCCGTTGTCCGCGTACGAGCCGTTGTCGGCGTGGGCCACCCCCGAGAACAGTGCGGCGGCGAGCGGGAGCGCGGCGGCAGCGGCGAGGACGCGGGCGTTACGGATGCTTGCCATGTCTTCTTCCTCCAGGAACCACAAGTAAGGCATGTTCCGGGACGGTCGGCCGACCGCCTCGGACGCTGGACTCGACGTCGCGAGACCAGAGTTGCCCAGCGATCCCCGGCGAACCACCACGCAGGCAGCGATTCCCCCTCAAGCATGAGGAACCGCCGATAAACCACCGACACGCCAGGACACCACAGGCCGTCACCGCTTCGGCTCAGCGGGCCCTGGGGCCGCAGGCGGAGAACCGTTACTGCACACCCCGCCACCCACCGCCCGAGGGCGCCATCCCGACGTATCCCGCTTCCCTTTCTCGAACGGGTGTACGAAAATAAAGCCATGGCCACCATCGACCGGCGTGCCGCCACCCTGGCCCTCGCCCATGCGCTCACCGCCGCCGAGCGCGGCCTCCCTGTGATCCCGCTGACCAGGCACAAGCTGCCCGCGCTGCCCTCACCGCACCGGGACGAGCCCGCCCCTCCCGTCTGCCGCGGCGAATGCGGCCGCTACGGCCACGGTGTGCACGACGCCACGAGCGACCCGGCCCGGGTCCGCGACCTCTTCGCCGCCGCGCCCTGGGCCACGGGCTACGGCATCGCCTGCGGCCGGCCCCCGTACCACCTGATCGGCATCGACCTGGACACCAAGTCCGGCGCCGACGGCGGTGCGGCCCTGCGCCAGGTCGCGTTCCAGCACCTGTTCACGATCCCCGACACCGTGGTCGTGCTGACCCCGAGCGGCGGCCGCCATCTGTGGCTCACCGGCCCCGCCGACTCCGTCGTCCCCAATTCCGCGGGCCGGCTCGCTCCCGGCATCGACATCCGCGGCGCGGGCGGCTATCTGGTGGGCCCCGGCTCCCTCACCGCGCACGGCGTCTACCGGCTCGCCCCCGGCACGGCCCACCTCGTCCCCGCGGCCTGCCCTGGCACCCTGCTGCGGCTGATCGCACCCCCCGCCCGCCCCCGCCACCCCGCGGCCCGCCCGAGCCACGGCCAGGGCCTGGTCGACTTCGTCCTCGCGGCCCACACCGGCCAACGCAACACCCGCCTGTTCTGGGCCGCCTGCCGCGCCTACGAGAACGGTCTCGGCGACGCCCTCGCCGACCCGCTTACCGCGGCCGCGATCCGCACCGGCCTCAGCGAACGCGAGGCCCGCGCCACCATCGCCTCCGCGGCCCGTCTCACCACGGCCGTCCCCTGAACCCGGCGGACGGCCCACCGCCCGGCACCGCGCCGCATCCGGCACGAGCCGCGCGACACCTGCGAGACGCGAGCCGTTGGACTGCCGGGGGGAGGCATTCATTGCCGCAGGCAACGGGCAGGAGGGCCGACCACGTGCTCCCTACCCGCGCCAACGTCCACGGGGACCGGGGAACCCCGTGGCGGTGCGCCGGCGACGTGCCGTGTCAGCCGTGTCAGACGCTTCGGGCGGGGAGAGCCGCACGACGTCCTCGTCCTTGATCTCGTGGCCCTCGGCACGTGAGGGCTTCACGCCTGCCGCGCGGCCGCCGGCGGGAGCCCCCGGCGGCACGACCGCCTACGCAGAGTGCATCGGGTCCTTGGAGCGCATCGGGTCCTTGGCGTTCGGGGTCCGCACGGCGAGTGCCGCGACATCGTCCTCGAGCCTGCCGCCGCTGTAGCGGACCAGGTCCTGGTGGAGCCGGTCCAGCAGCTCGCGGGGCGTCGCCGGGCCCTGCCGCTGCATCCAGTCCGGCAGCGGGAAGAACGCACCGGTGCGGTCGCGGGTCTCCGTCACGCCGTCGGTGTAGAGCAGCAGCTGGTCGCCCGGGTCGAAGGCGAGGGTGTCCACGGTGTAGTGGTCCCCGATGAGTGTCGCGAGGTGGAGGGGCGGCGAGGGGGTGCTGGGGTCCACGACGCGGATCTCCCCCTTGTGCACCAGCAGCGGAGGGGGATGGCCGCAGTTCAGGATCTTGATCTGCCCACCGCCGTGCGGGATCTCGGCGATGAGGGCGGTGGCGAAGCGCTCCGGCAGGTCCTGGGTGGGGAACGCGGCGCTGTGGCGCACGATGCTGGTCTCCAGGCGGTGGATGATGCCCCTCAGGTCGGGCTCGTCGTACGCGGCCTCCCTGAAACAGCTGATCACCGCCGACGCCGCCCCCACCGCGGTCAGTCCCTTGCCTCGTACGTCGCCGATGAGCAGCCGGACCCCGTACTGCGTGTCCGCCGCCTCGTAGAAGTCACCGCCGATCCGGGCCTGCTCCTGCGCCGCCAGATACAGCGACTCGATCTCCACGCCCTCGATACGGCGGGGCAAAGGGCGCAGCAGCACCATCTGGGCCGCGTCGGCGACGAGCCGCACATGGAAGAGCGTCTCCTCGCGCTGCAGCCGGACATGGCTCGCGTAAGCGGCCGCCAGCGTCACCGCGATGATCGCGGCCGCGGTGAACGGCGTTCCCAGATCGGTGTAGAAGAAGCTGAGGGTGATCATGGCCGCCAGGCAGAACGTCCCCAGCAGGACCGTGGGGAGCACCGGCCACATCGCGGCGGCGAGGGCGGGCGCGGCCGGCAGGAGACGGCTGAAGGCGAACTCCCTCGGCGTGGAGAACGCCAGACTGGTGATGAGCACGGTGACGATCACCGGGGACAGCATGGCGACGTCCCACCGGCTGTCGTAGGCAGCACCAGGACGACGGAGCCACCACGACCGTCCAAACTTGATCACAAAATGCATCATATCGGCGTGAAGCAGGCATCGAGCGTCGAGCAATGCCCGCAGCTCGCGCGGAGAGCGACCTGCCCAGCGCCCGCTGCGGCCATCGACGACGCTCACGGAACCGTCATCCGGGACGCCGCGCTGCCACCTCCCGCCGTGGAAACGTGCACCGCCGACGGGAGCGAGCGGGAGGGGGCACCCCGGAACCGCCCGCGCCTTCGCGCCGCGCCTTCGCCCCGCGCCTTCGCCCCGCGCCTTCGCCCCGCGCCTTCGCCCCGCAGCTTCGCGCCGGGGCCGGCCTGCGCCCGATGGCCTTCCGGCCCTTCGGAGTGGCCGGCGGCTCCTCAGCACGGCTCCCCCTCACCCGTACAGAGCAAGCTCCGCCGACGGCGATGCGCAGGTGTCCGGCGGAGGACCGACCGAGCATGGCATATACACCCAGACGGGCCCAGACGGGCCTGCCCCGGGAACAGAGCCGCCCCACCCCGCGCCCGGGATGCCTGCCCGCCACTGACTCCCGGTGAGTGCGTCGTGACAGAACGTCCCACAGCCTTGCAGAATGCCGTCAACCGGAGCTCCCGCAGGCACCCCGGCCGGCCGGACCGCGAAGGTCCGCGATCCGGGACGCGTCACCGGAAAGGGCACCCAGGATGCAGACTCCCCCGTTCGAGAGCTGGGCACTGGACTGGGCCGTCAGAGCCCGAGGAATCCAACAGGGCGGCTTGCTCGCCGGCCTCCTGGTCGACCTCGCAACCGATCCCCGTCAGGTCCACCTGGCCCGCACGGTCTGCTTCCCCCTGCATGCGGCAGCCCGTGCACTGGGAGTCGAGGCCAAGGCCCTCCGGTCGGCACTGCACCGATTGTGCGAAGCACGCCTGCTCACCTGGAGCACAGACGACGCCCCCGCCTCACCGCACGTCACCGTCACCCTCCTCCCCCCACCGGTCCTCGCCGAGTCCGCCTGGCCGTACGGGCGGCGGGCCGCCTGACGGTACGGGGGCGGTCGGCCACGAGACCCACATCAGGACGACCACGAGGAGTCGGCCAGGGCTGGTCCCCGCAAGGAACCGTCCCGACCGGGGACCGGGATCGATGGTGAGAACCGTGAGTCGTCCACACGCGCGGGCGGGGCACCGGCCCCCGTGTGACCTCCGCGGGCTGATGACGGCACGAGCGTCGCCGCGGCCACGAGCCTCGCCGCGGCAGCGACGAGCGCGGCGCTGTCCCCTCCGGACGCCGGATGGGACAGCGCTTCGACATCGGTTTCGGAGGCACGTCGCCGCTCATGGACGAGCGGAACTCTCACGGGACTCGACAGCGCCGGCCGTGCGTTCGCCATCCGACAAGTCGCTCTCCGACGAGGTGGTATCGACTCCCGCCCCCGCCGCAGGCGGAGCAGCTTCCGGTCAGTCGGTACGGAACGGGGGAACGGTGAGCCTGTCAGTGCAGGAGGTGTCGTAGCCGCCGGAGGGCCGGTCGAAGAAGCCGACCAGTATCGCGCGGGCGCAGTCGGACTGTTCGAGCGTGCTGTGGCCGAGGCCTGGGAACACCAGGTGGCGGGAGCGGGACAGGCCGGTGGCGGCGGCAGCGGCCCACCGTGTTCCGGCGGGCCCGTCGAACGTGCCCGACAACAGCAGGGTGGGCACATCGCTGCGGGTCCGGGCCGTCACCCGGGGATCGGCGCGTCCGACGTCCCATGCTCCGCAGTCGGAGAAGATCCGGGAGACGAACTCCTGTTGCGGCAGCAGGGACAGGACCCGGTCGGGGAAGTCGGGCAGGGCGGCCTTTGCCGCGGTCTGCACCTTCTGACGGTCGGTGAATGCCGCCTGCTCACGGCAGACCACCCCGTAGAACAGGCCCCAGCCGACGAAGCGGGGCGGGGACAGGCCGGCCAGAATCGTCTTGGCGGCGGGCAGGCCGTTGCCGGCGGCCAGGGCGTGCACCGCAGCCGGCACGGTGGTCAGCGCCCAGGGCGGCAGAGCAGCCACCACCACCATGTTGGCCAGTTGGTAGCCGTCGATCACCACGGTGGTGGCCGGGGCCCCGCCCTCGCCGGGCACGGTCACCGTCAGCGGCCGGCGGTTCAGACGGTCCACGGTGGCGTCGAACTCCGCCTCCAGACCGGGGTAGGCCGCCTGGCAGGCCGGCTGGGCCGCACACGCGGCGAACATGGCCTTGTACTGGTCGGCGGCATTGGTCCACAGGCCGTCAAGAAGGTTGAGGTCGGGGGTGACGACGGAATCCACGACCACGCTGCGGATGCCCTGCGGGTGGTCGCGCAGCAGCTGCAGGGCCAGATCGCTGCCGTAGGACACCCCGTAGACGTTCCATTCCCCGATGCCCAGCGCCCTTCGCAGATCGGCGATGTCGGCGGCGTTCTCGGTGGTGTTGTACGCCGACAGGTCATAGCCCATCCCGGCCAGCCGGGTGCGGCACGCCCGGGTCGCCTCGGCGCCCTTGCGGGTGGTTTCCGGGTCGGTGGCCAGCAGCGTGACGGCCTGGCGATTGAACGCGTCGACCTCCGGGCAGCTCAGCAGCGGATCGGAGCGTCCCGTACCACGCTGGTCGACGAAGATGACGTCCCGGTCGGCATTGATCGCCGGCTCGAGCCGGGACACGGTGAAGGCATCCAGCAGCCCGGACCCGCCCGGCCCGCCGGTGAGCCAGACCACCGGGTCGCGCTTGGGCTGCGCCGCGGCGGCCTTGAGACGGGCCACCGCGATCTTGATGGTGCGCCCTTCAGGCTTGGCGCGGTTCTCCGGTACCGTCAAGTAGCCGCAGCTGAACTCCGGCCCCATCGCGGGCACGCCGGGAAGTATCGGCGTCGGACACGCCGCCGCGGCATAGCCGAGCCGACCGGTCGGCATCGGGCACGCTCCGTGGATGCGCAGACGTGTCCCGGGGAAGATCCAGTGGCCGTGGTCACCCGTCCCGAACACCGGTGGGCCGGGGTGTTCACGGGCAGCGCTCTCGAGTACCGACTGGTTGGCGTCGCGGATCTCAGGCCACCGGTCCGCGTTGCCCAGGTACCGCAGCGCGAGTCTCGACAGCGAGTCCCCGCTCACGACCGTGTGAGTCGGACACGCTCGCCCGACCGGAGCCGGCGGCCGCGCCCGCAGCGGCTCACCGGCGTGCCTGCCGGACGGCGTGGGCCTCGGCTGGGCCACGGCTGCGCCCCCTGAGGAGAGGACGAAGGATCCTGCGGCCAGGCTGCTGACAATCGCCCTGGCCGCTCGGCGGACCCCGCGTATTCGAGGGCGGGTCGGTTCCTGTAGCTGCTCGCCATGCATGGCCGATCTCCTGGAGAGACACGGGAAGCGTCATGGATGTATCACGCTAGGCGACTCATCCGGAGGCGGCCCTTCCTGTTGACCCGATCGGACTCGGGACGAGTACGGGCCGCGCATGCAGCCGACCGTGCGTTCAAGGCGGGTGATCGTGGTGGAGCGCCTCCCTGCCTCACACGAGCCCCGCTGGAGACAGGGTGCGCCCGCCCGTCGACAGCCGACGGCGTGGCCGGCGACGAACGGCCGGTCCGCCGGTCCGCTGCCGGCCGCGATCGCGGCCGGCAGCGGAGGCAGGCAGAAGGCCGAAGCCACGCAGGTCCGCAGCGCCGGCCTACGGGTCAGTGGTCGTTCTTGAACGTGAAGTGGCCGGCGCCGTCCATCACGCCCTGACTGCCGGTGACGCTGAAGAAGTTGACGCGTACTTCGACGCCCTCGGGGATGTCAGCCTTCACCGCCGAACCTGCGCCGCTGGCGCTGGAGTACGCGCAGCCGTCGTCATTGCCGTCCGTCAGGCGGAACCGCACGGGAGCGTTGCGCGGACCCCAGTAGAACGAGGCGATGACGGACGAACGGTCGCTCCTGTTCCGGTCGCACAGCGTGATCTTGTCGCCGTTTTCGACGATGCGAATGCTGCCGGAGGTGTCGCCGTTCATCTTGTTCACGTAGTGCGTGTGGTCGGACCCACTGGCAGCGGCCGGCCCCGCGGAGGTCAGAGCCATGAGTCCCGCAGAGACAATGGCTCCGAGCACCGTCAGACCACGTCGAAGCTGCATAACGGTCCCTTCACTCAGATGATCACTTTGCGATGGCAAGTCTGGCCCACGGCCACACGCCCCTCAACGGCGTTCGGCGAAAGGTCCGTTTGTTCGTCCGATTTGCAGCGAGTGACGAACTGCGAGCCCGTGGAGGCGCGCGCCGCGTACAACAGCCGCAGGCCCATGACACCTCGTCGACCCTGGGGCTCGTCGGCGGCTCCCGTCGTACCGGTACAGGCGGGCGACCGAGTCCCGGAACAGGACGTCGTTCTTGCCGGCGCCGCTGAGGTCGCCCATGCCGACCATCGTGTACCCGCCCCAGCCCGACCCGATCTTCACGGCCCTGTCGAGGCCGCCGGCCGCGTTCCCGGAATACCGGAACAGGCTGCTGCCGCGATGTGGCATGGGCCGGTGTGGACGCTCCGCGTCGGTACCGGTCTCGTCGTGGCTGAGAAGCGCTTCGTTCGGTCTTTCCGGCGTACGAACGTGGTCAGGGCGACCGGACAGACGGATGGCCCCTGACCATCGATCGGGTCAGGGGCCGTTTCACCGGGCGGTGGGTGTGGGATTTGAACCCACGGTGACTCGCGCCACGACGGTTTTCAAGACCGTTCCCTTAGGCCGCTCGGGCAACCCACCCTCGCTCCGCGTCACCTGGCGCGGAGCGGCTACAGCCTACCGGCTGGACGGGGTCGCCGGGGCGGCTCGGTGGGCTCTGGAGGGACGGGCCGGCAACTTCGACATGGTGTACGACATCGCTGCGGCCCAGAGGGCGACGAAGGCGAGCTCCGCCCAGGGGTCATCGAGCAGGAACCTGTCGACGGTGACGAGCAGGACGGCCCAGACGAGGAACAGCGCGACTCTCTGCATGGCCTTCACCTCATGTGCGTCAGGTCCTGGTGAGTTGCCGCGCCGCCCCGTTGGAGGCCGGTCGGCGACTCGGCACTGATCGCACGTTATGGATCTTCACCACGGCCGGGCAATGGCCTTGATCAAGATCTGAGGGTGGGACGGCCCGCCCCGCGTCACCTGGGAGCGGTGACGCGGGGAGCGGAGCTCGGTTGTCAGCTGTCGCCCTTGCGTTCGCCCAGGGTGACCTGGATGGTGGACTGCTTGCCGTCGCGCTCGTAGGTGAGGCTGACGGTGTCGCCCGGCTTGTGGGTCCAGATCTCGCTGATCAGGGTCGGACCGCTGTCGATCGGGTGGTCGTCGAGGCGGACGATCACGTCACCGGACCTGAGTCCGGCCTTCTCCGCCGGGCCGTTCGGGGTGATGGCGGGGGCGCCGCCGGTGCCCTCGGCCGCGATCGTGGCGCCACCGCTCTTCTCGTCCATGGACACGGTGGCCCCGATGACCGGGTAGACGGGCGTGCCCGTCCTGATCAGCTGCTCGGCCACGGACTTCGCCTGGTTGATCGGGATCGCGAAGCCGAGACCGATGGAACCCGGCTGGCCCTGGCCCAGACCGTTGCCGGCGGACTGGATCGCCGAGTTGATGCCGATGACCGCGCCGCGCGCGTCGAGCAGCGGCCCCCCGGAGTTGCCCGGGTTGATCGAGGCGTCGGTCTGCAGGGCGCTCATGTAGGACGCCTTGCCGCCCGTACCGCCACCGGAGGCGACCGGACGGTTCTTCGCACTGACGATGCCGGTGGTGACCGTGTTGGACAGGCCGAACGGGGCACCGATCGCGATGGTCGAGTCGCCGACCGCGACCCGGTCGGAGTCGCCGAGCGGCAGCGGGGCGAGCGCGGCAGGGGCGTTCTTCAGCTTGAGCACGGCCACGTCGTAGCCCTGCGCCCGGCCCACGACCTCGGCGTCGTACTTCTTTCCGTCGACGAAGGTGACGGACAGCGTGCCGCGGTCGGCGGCGGAGGCGACCACGTGGTTGTTGGTGAGGATGTGGCCCTGCTTGTCGTAGACGAATCCCGTGCCGGTGCCGGCCTCGCCGCTGACCCCCTCGGCCTGCGCCTCGATGGTGACCACGCTGGGCAGCGCCTTCGCGGCGACGCCCGCGACCGTGGCGGGGTCACGCTTGAGGTCGCTGGGCAGCCCGGAGGCGGTCACGGTCGTCGAACGGATGGCGCTGTCACCGCGCTCGGCGGCCCAGTAGCCGATGCCCCCGCCGACACCGCCGGCGACGAGTGCGGCCACCAGCACGGCGGCGATCAGGCCGCCCCGCCCGCCCGACGGCCTCGGACCGTGGGGCGGAGGTACGGGCGCGCCCCAGACCGGTCCGCCACCCCCGCCGTACGGAGGGTGCGCGGCGGGCTGCGGCGGCCAGCCGTCACCACCGGAGGAAGCGGGCGCCCCCATCGGGAGCGGCGCGGTCGCCGGCTCCGGCCCGTACGGGTCGGGGAGAGGCTGCGTGGGAGCCGCCTCGGAGGAGCCGAGGTGCTCGGCGGAGGCTGCCGGCTGCTCCACGGGAGGCATGGCGGCCGGAGGCACGGGCGGCGCAGGAGGCGCGGTCGGGGCTGTCGGGGGGACAGCCGGGACCCCAGTGCCCTCGTTGTCGGTGCTCACAGCTCTCTCCTCGGTTCCACATCGATATCTGTCTCAGCCAGCTGTTCCGGTCCGCCGTCGCGGTCCGCCGTACCAGTCTGCGCTTCCGTTCTGCCGTTCCGCCGTCGGGCCCGTGGTCCCGGCCGACGGGCCGGGGTGCGGGTCCGTCGGCCGACCGGAGCGCGGGTCCGCCGCCGCTCCGGTCCGGCGGTCCGGGCCGTTCGGTCCCGTCCCGTCCTGTCCGGCGCGGCACCGCGGGCCGTCTTCCGGTCCGGGGCGCCGGCCCCGCTCCGGTACGCGGCCGGGTGACGGTCCCGGCCGACGGCCCTGGTCGACAGCCGGGACCGGCTGACGGTCCCGGGCGACGGCCGCGGGAACGTCCCAGGTCGGCACCCCAGCTTTTCCCACAGCACGTCAGGCCACTGTAAGCAGGACCTGTGCTTCCGCGCGTCCTTCCTTATATCCACATCGAACGGACACGACTCGAAGAACCGTTCACCCTCCCGCCATACAGCGGTGGCACGATGACGCGGTGACCCACGCACCGCAGCACACCAGCCAGTCCCCCATCCAGGTGGTCGCCCACCGGGGCGCCTCGGAGGACGCACCCGAGCACACGCTCGCCGCCTACCGGAAAGCCATCGAGGACGGGGCCGACGCCCTCGAGTGCGATGTGCGGCTCACGGCCGACGGGCAACTGGTCTGCGTGCACGACCGGCGGGTCAACCGTACGTCGAACGGCCGCGGCGCCGTTTCCACCCTCGAACTCTCCGACCTGGCCGCCCTCGACTTCGGCTCGTGGAAGGAGGACCCGGCCGAAGCGCCCGACTGGGACCGGGAGAGCACGTCGGTGCTGACCCTGGAGAGGTTGCTGGAACTGGTCGCGGACACCGGCCGCAGGGTCGAGCTGGCCATTGAGACCAAGCACCCGACCCGCTGGGCGGGCCAGGTCGAGGAGCGGCTGCTGGAGCTGCTGGGGCGATTCGGGCTGAACGATCCCCTGCCCGGGGAGCCCTCACCGGTGCGGATCATGAGCTTCTCGGCGCGCTCCCTGCACAGGGTGGCCGCGGCGGCGCCCGCCATCCCCACCGTCTACCTCATGCAGTTCCTCTCACTGCGTGTGCGCGACGGTCGTCTGCCGGCCGGGGCGCGGATCGCCGGCCCCGGTATCCGACTCGTCCGCAACCACCCCGGCTACGTCGAGCGCCTGCACGCCGCCGGACACCGGGTGCACGTCTGGACCGTGGACGAGCCGGAGGACGTCGAGCTGTGCGCACAGCTGGGCGTCGAGGCGATCATCACCAACCGCCCCAAGCAGGTCCTGTCCCAACTGGGACGCCTGCAACTCCCGTAACAGGGAGTGCTCCGGCGCGTTCGGAGCGTGTTCCTGTGTGTCGAATGCGTCACCGTCCGCATCCTGGCCGGTTTCCGGTCCAGGCCATTGGGGCATTCACTCCGTGGCGTGGGGCGAAGGAGGTCTCGGGGGTGGCGTTGGTGGTGGCACAGGAGGTGCCCACGTCGTCGAGCATGGCCGTGCCCCATGGCCCTGCGGGCGTGGGGCGGGCGCGGCATCGTATGCGGGAGCAGCTGCTGAGCAGCGGGGTCTCCGAATCGGTGATCGACGACGCCGTACTTATCCTTTCCGAACTGCTCAGCAATTCCTGTCGGCACGGCAGACCGCTGGGGCAGGCCGAAGCCGGTGACGGGGATGTCCGTGCGGCATGGCGGCTCGATCCTCTGGGCCGGCTCACGGTCGAGGTGACGGACGGAGGCGGTCCGACCAGACCGATTCCGGCCACTCCCTCGGTGACCGCACGCGGCGGCCGAGGGCTGAACATCATCAGGGCACTCGCCCAGGACTGGGGCGTGCGGGACAGCGCGACCGGCGAGGTGACCGTGTGGGTCCTGGTGAACGAGGGGCATCGACGAGAAGATTTCGCTACGCGCGTTGCGAACGGGCACGGCCTGGACTTCGCGGACCCTTTCGACGAGCTCGGCTGAGGGGTACGGGCGGCCCGGTCGACGGGCTCGGCCTCGGGGTCCGGGGCCGATCGACGGGCTCTGCCAAGGATGGGCCGTACGCGAACGGCATGCACGTCACTCCCGCACACCCGCCCGCCGGGCTGCCCCACGGCCCGGGACGTGTGCGGGACACGACGTGCGCCGTGACAGGACGCAGGCCCGGCCGCGAGAGTGCGCGGGGACGCGGACGTACGCCCTGACAGGACGCGCTCGGACACGGCGTATCCGGGGCACGCGACGTACGCCGTGGCGGTACGGCTCGGCCCCGGCGTATGCCTGGGCCGGACGCACGTCCGGACTCGAACGCACGCGGAACCGATGGGCCGGCCGTTCGGGAGCGGCGCGCCGCGACACCACCGCAGCAACCCGCTGTGGCTGTGCTGGCAGGTGACGGCCGACACGGCCGCATGCGACTAGGCTCGCGGCCTAGACCGCACCATCGGATCCGGGAGAGAGCCGCACCATGGCCAAGAAGCGCGCCCAGACCAAGGCCAAGCCGCAGCTGACCGACGGGGAGATTCCCGTCGTCGGCGCCCGTGAGCCCTGCCCGTGTGGTTCGGGCCGGCGCTACAAGGCCTGCCACGGCCGCGCAGCCGCGCACGCCGTCACCGAGCGGGTCCAGCGTCCCTTCGAGGGGCTGACCGGCGAGTGCGACTGGGTCGCGCTACGCGAACTGGTGCCCGCGGCCACCGTCGAGCTGACCCTGAAGGGCGGGCTGCCCGAGGGCGTGCCGTCCGTGACGCTGGCGACCGTGCTGCCCATGGCGTGGCCCGCGCTGCGCCGCGAGGACGGCTCCGTCATGCTCGGCGTGCAGAGCGACACGCAGTCCGGCGATCTGAGCCGTGATCTCGGCACCAGCCTCGAGCTCGCGCTGACCGCCACCCCGGGGACCCCGGTGACGGAGGTCCGCAGCACCGCCGACTCTCCGCGCCTGCAGGACCTCCTGGCCCCGGAGGCACCGTTCGAGCCGGTCGTGCAGAGCGGCTTCGAGTTCTGGGTCCCTGACACCGAGAACGCGACCCCCGAGGTCACGGCCTCCCTGGAGCGGGCGAACGCCGCCGCGATCCCGACCGTGAAGCTCACCGGTGTGGAGGCCGCGTACTGGTGCGAGACCCCGGAGAAGAACCATCTCCGCTGGGTCATGCCGCACGCCGAGGAGAAGCTGCTCGACGCTCTGGCCCGGCTGCACGCCGCGGGAACCTCGTCGCTCGGCGAGGGCACCCGGCTGGTCGGTTCCTTCCGGGCACACGGTCTGATCGTGCCGGTCTGGGACCTGCCCACGAACATGAGCGCCGATGACTGCGAGAAGCCGGCGGCCGAATTCGCGGAGCGCCTCGCGGCCGCGCTGGAGACCGACGCGCCGCTGACCTCGGAGGAGCGCCGGGCCCGCGGCGGGCTCACCAACCGCCAGGTCACCCTCAGCTGAACCGTCACCGCGCCCGGGCGGACGGGACCGGCCCGGGCGCGTGAGCCCCGTCACAACTCACGGTAATGGCCGGGAAATCGCGCCCCCAATAACCGAGATCGAATTTGCGAACGGCAGATCTCTTGTTACCGTTTGAGTAGCCCGATCGCTGGTGCATCCCCCGTCGCCAGCGATCGGGCATCTATGTTTGGCGGCATAGCCAGGCTGCTTTGAGTGCTCGGATGATCACTCAACGGCCCCTGGTGGAGCCGGAGTTGCTGCCCGAGCGCAGCAGCAGCGGCCCGTCGGCGCCGCGCGCGAATTCCACCACGGCCATGTACTCGTCGAAGTTTCCCGCACTGCGTTCCCGGGGCGTCTCGCAGATACCGGGTTCGTCGTCGGCAGCGATCGCGCAGTTCATCTGGAGGGTTCTTCCGGCGGGCCCCATGAGGGTCAGCAGCGAACTCAGTTCCTTCCCCGTGGCGTTCCTGTAGTAGGTACGGCCCCAGGTTTCCCTCAGGTCGCTGACCAGACAGGTCTGTGCCTCCACACCGACCGGCGAGGAGAGTTCCGGGCCACAGCGGAAGACGGGCCCGCGCGCCTCGGCGTCCGCCGGGGCGCCGTCCCGGGCGGACGTCGGAACGGCGGACGGCTCCTGGGGCGCCCCCGCACGGTCGGCCGCAGCGGCCCGGGAGCCTCCTCCGCCGACCGGACGGTTTGCATCCTCCTCGGGTCCGGCGAACTCGGTGGCGGGCCCTGCGGCCACGGCGGGCTCCGGGGCCGCGACGGACCGCGCGGAGGAGTCGGCAGGGGCGTACCCCCGGCCCGAGGCCGGGAGAGGCAGCAGCACGGCGCACGCCACCACGGCCGTGAGCCCGATCATGCGGAGATTCCTCGCGGATGCCACCTGTCCCCCTGCCGGCGAAACAACGGACGGTGGGCCGAAGATAGCGATCACGGACGGGCTTCCGGCGGGCTCCGCGCCCATTTCGCGTACATCTCGGGCGCGCTCACACCCGTACGAGTGAGCGCCGGAACACGGCGGGGTACGCCGGGCGTGCCCCAGCACCGGTACGGAGTCCCCGGAGCACCCGGATCCGCCGACCGGTTCCCGGCCTCATGAACGACCGACGTGAACGACCGACGTGGACGGCCAGCGGGGGCGGCCGACGTGGACGACGGACGTGAACGACGGACGTGAACGACCGGCGTGAAGGATCGACGTGGCTGATCGAGGCTGAGGATCGACGGCGCCCGTTCCGGTGCGCGGGCCACCGCCTCCCCGTACGGCAGGACTCAGTACGCGAGCCGGGTGCCGCCGCCCGGCGCGCCGGTGCTCGCCTCGACGAGTGCGTCGACGACCGCCTCCACGTCGGGCAGCCAGGGCGCCCCGGGCCCCGGCATCGGCGGCCGTACCCAGCGGACCTGGCCGCTGCCGATCTCTGACGGCGGCAGCACGAGATAGCCGCCCGCGCTGTGGAAGCGCAGGGAACTCGGCACGCAGTCCTTGACGTACAGCAGTTCGCCCAGTCGTTCGAGCGAGTAGGGCGCCACCAGCAGCGACCAGCGGGTCGGCGTCGCGACGACGGGGCCGAGGCGGGTGCCGAGGCGGTCGAGGGCCGCCAGTGCCCGGGGCCCTGCGACCGCGGGGAGGCTCACCGCGCAGGGGGCGCTGCCCCCGGTCGCGAGCAGGACCGGGGCGGCGGGCCGGTTGGTCCACCACCAGCGCACCATGCGCGCGTCCGTGGTGGCGGCCAGCAGCTCGGGGTCGAAGGGGTGTGCGCCGGGTACGACGCACTCGGGGTCGGGACAGGCACAGCCACGGCCCCCACCGGGCCCGCGCGAGGCTCCGGCCGGCTTCAGGCCCACTCCTGGGAGTACGGGCCATTTCCACACGGTGGCGCAGGTCAGCGCCGCATCCAGCTGGGCAGGCGTCCCTGTGCGCCGGAACCGGAGCCTGCGTCGCCTTCCGAGGATCTCGCGCATGAGCGCTCGTTCCTTTCCGTTGAACGCCGAGGTCCACATCACACCACGGTTCAGTCGCACCACCGGGTGTGCATCACTGTCACTGCGCGGACATGCTCTGTACAAAGCCTGCTGTACGGGTAACCCGTCAGGGACCGAGCGGGGAACGTGGCGAGGGGTGGCGCGCCATGGCGCTTGCTGTCCTGTGTGCTGGACCCCGCCACTCGGGGCCGGGGCGCGGCCGCCCGTGGGGAAGACGCCCGAGCCGGTGGCCAGGTTCCGGGGCTGGTTCAACTGCCCCTGGCCGATACCGATTACGTACCCGTCACGCTCGACATGACGCGCGCTGCTGCGGTCTCAGTCGACCGCAAATGCCCGCCACTTGGGGCATTTTTTGGCCAAGTTTACTTTCCCGTTGACACCAGGAGTCTCGTGAGGACAATGCTGGACATCCCCTCACTTGTGCGTGTACATGTGGATGCATTGATGGCGGCGCAGATTGACATGGGGGTTTGCGATGCTATTCAGCACAATCGGGCAGCCGGAAAGCCGGCAGCCATGAGCGCCCCGCACCCGTCGAAAGTGGCTGGAATCGATCCAGCCGTCCCCGCTCCCGCCCACACTGCCACCCCCCTGCCCGCCGGGTTCACCCCGCCCGGCGCGGTCATCCAGGACCGCCTCGCCGGATGGGTGTCCGACCTCACGACCCTTCACGAACTCACCGAGCGGCTGGCCCGGACCCAAACCCTCGACGACGCGCTGCACGAGCTGCTCCGGGCCGGTGCCGCCCTGGTCGGCGCACGCCGTGGCCTCGTCGTCCTGGAGCCTGCCGACGGCCGCGGCCCGACCGTCACCGTCGGCCTCGGGCTCGCCCACTCCGACCTCGGCCACATCGAGACGCTGCCGCGCAGCACCACCTCGTACGGGCGCATCCTCGACGGCCTCCCGGGCGCCGGGCCGGACGACAGCTCCCACCCCGATCTGCTCGGCGAACCGGGGCTCGACCCCCGGCACCGCGAAGTCGCCGCCCGCCTCGGCTACGCCGCCAGCTACGCCCTCCCCCTCGCCGCCGAGACAGCCGGAAAGCTCGGTGCCGCCGTCTGGTTGTACGACGAGCCCGCCGAGCCGACCGAGCGTCGCCGACATCTCGCCGGCTTGTACTGCACGTACGCCGGCGAACACCTCGCCCGGCTGCTGGAGCTGGAACGCGCCCGCAAGGACGTCGCCACCATCGCCGAGGAACTGCTGCCCAGCCGTCTGCCCCGGGTCCCCGGGGTGCAGCTGGCCGCCCGCCACCGCAGCGGTCCCCAGGGCGGCGGCGACTGGTACGACGCGCTGCCGCTGCCCGAGGGGGCGCTCGGCCTGGCGGTCGGATCCGTCACCGGATCGGGGCCCAGCGCGCTCGCCGCGATGGGCCGGCTCCGCGCCTCCCTGCGCGCATACGCGGTGATGGAGGGCGAGGACCCGGTCGCAGTCCTGTCCGACCTGGAACTGCTGCTGCGCCTGACCGAGCCGGCCCGCGCCGCCACCGCGCTCTTCGCCTACTGCGAACCGGCCGACCGCAAGATCGTCCTCGCCGGGGCCGGCCACACCCCGCCACTGCTGGCCGGCGGGCGGCGCACCGAGTTCGTCGAGACCTCCCTGTCGGCTCCGCTCGGCATGCTCGCGTGCTGGGAGGCACCGAGCGTGGAGCTGTCCCCCGAACCCGGAGAAACGGTGCTGCTGTACACCGACGGGCTGCTGCACCGCACCGGGGAGCCCATGGACCGGGCCTTCGCCCGGCTCCACGCGGCCGCCGCGAGCGTCCCGAAGGCGCTGCGCGGGGACCCGGGATCGATCGCCGACCACGTGCTGCGGACCGTACTGCCGGAGAGCCTCGACCGGCCCGAGGGGGGCGAGGACGTGGTCGTCCTGGCGGCCCGCTTCGAGTAGCCGGTGTGGCGGGTGCCCGCAGACCCGGTCCACGTCGAAGTGCGGTGCGGTAGGCCCACATACGACCGGCCGCCGGGTGACCGGCGTTCGCCGCGGACGCCGGACGGCCGGTCGCCGGACGGCCGGGCTCCGGACGGCCGGTCGCCGGACGGCCGGGCTCCGGACGGCCAGTCGCCGGACCAGCGGCCACCGGACCAGCGGCCACCGGAGGGCCAGTCGCCGAGCGACCGGCCCTCCGGTGGCCGGGCCGCCCGGCCGGCCCACCCGGCCCCGGCCTCCGACCGACCGCCCGCCCGTCGGCCCGCCCGCCGACCACTGAACCGGCCGACGGGCCGACCGAGGGGCCGACCGACCGCCATCCGGGCCGGCCACCCGGCCGATCCCCGACCCGTAACGCCCGAATCGCCTCCGAATCGCCTCCGGACGGCCTCCGGACCGCAACACCGGGTCAGGCCACCGGACAGGCCGCCGTGCCCCGCCCCGCCCCCGCCCGGCTTTCGCCCCGGAGGCACCCTGCCGCACGCCCGTACGATGTGAGTCGGTCCAGTGTCGTACTGAGGAGGCAGAACCGTGGCCGACGATCTCGTGCCGGAGACCCCGGAAGAGACGGTTGAGACGGAAGAGCAGCCGATCAAGCAGCGCAAGAACGGCCTCTACGCGGGTGTGTCCGACGAGCTCGCCGCGAACATGCGGACCGGCTGGGCCGACACCGAGCTGCGCGATCTGCAGCCGATCCCGCAGGCCGAGCACACGGCACGTCGCCGCGCCGCGCTCTCGGCGCGCTTCCCGGGCGAGCGTCTGGTGATCCCCGCGGGCAATCTGCGGACCCGGTCCAACGACACCGAGTACCCCTTCCGGGCCTCCACCGAGTACGTCTACCTGACCGGCGACCAGACCCAGGACGGCGTCCTGGTGCTGGAGCCGAAGGGCGACTCCCACGAAGCCTGCCTCTACCTGCTGCCCCGCTCCGACCGCGAGAACGGCGAGTTCTGGCTGGACGGGCAGGGCGAGCTGTGGGTCGGCCGCCGCCACTCCCTCGCCGAGGCCGAGCAGCTGCTGGGGATGCCCGCCAAGGACGTCCGCGAACTGCCCGCCCTGCTGCGCGAGGCCACCGGCCCGGTCCGCAACGTCCGCGGCCACGACGCCGGCATCGAGGCCGCCCTCAACGACAAGGTCACCGCGGAGCGCGACGAAGAACTCCGGGTGTACCTCTCCGAGGCCCGCGTCGTGAAGGACGCGTTCGAGATCGGCGAGCTGCAGAAGGCCGTCGACTCCACCGTCCGGGGCTTCGAGGACGTCGTGAAGGTGCTCGACAAGGCGGAGGCCACCTCCGAGCGGTACATCGAGGGCACCTTCTTCCTGCGCGCCCGCGTCGAGGGCAACGACATCGGCTACGGCTCGATCTGCGCCGCCGGACCGCACGCCACCACCCTGCACTGGGTGCGCAACGACGGCCCGGTCCGCTCCGGCGAACTGCTGCTGCTGGACGCGGGAGTGGAGACCCACACCCTCTACACCGCCGACGTCACCCGCACCCTGCCGGTCAACGGCCGCTTCACCGAGCTCCAGCGCAAGATCTACGACGCGGTCTACGAGGCGCAGGAGGCCGGTATCGCCGCGGTGCGGCCCGGCGCCCCGTTCCGCGCCTTCCACGACGCCGCGCAGCGGGTGCTCGCCGAGAAGCTCGTGTCGTGGGGCCTGCTCGGCGACCTCGACGTAGAGAAGGTCCTGGAGCTCGGACTCCAGCGCCGCTGGACGCTGCACGGCACGGGTCACATGCTCGGCCTGGACGTCCACGACTGCGCCGCCGCCCGTACCGAGGCCTACGTCGACGCGACCCTGGAGCCCGGCATGGTCCTCACGGTCGAACCCGGCCTGTACTTCCAGGCGGACGACCTGATGGTGCCCGAGGAGTACCGCGGGATCGGCGTCCGGATCGAGGACGACATCCTGGTCACCGAGGACGGCAACAGGAACCTGTCGGACGCGCTGCCGCGCCGGACCGACGAGGTCGAGGCCTGGATGGCGGCGCTCAAGCAGGGCTGACGACGGAAGGCGGCACCGGCCGGAAGACAGCGGTGGCGGCCGGAAGTCAGCACCGACTGCCGGAGGACGGCACGTGCCGGAAGACAGCATCGGCGGCCGGAACGGCGCTGACGGCCGAAACGCGGGCTGCCGACCGGACGACCGGACAGCGGCGCATGCCGACGGGTGGGCGGTGCTGCCGGCCCGAAGGCGGTGCTGCCCGCCCGAAGGCGGTGCTGCCCGCCCGAAGGCACGAACCACGCACGGAGGGCGCGCGGCTCAGGGGTCTCACGACACCTTGAGCAGCGCGCCCTCCCGCCATTTCAGGATCTTGTCGAAGCACACCACCGCGCCCTGCCCCGGCCGGTTACGGAAGTGGACGTGGTCGGCGAGCTGCTCGATGAGGGACAGCCCCCGGCCGTGCTCGGCCAGCGGCAGCGGTTGCAGACAGGCGCGCGGCTCCCGCCCCGCGGGGAATCCGGGGCCCGAATCGGCGACCTCGATACGACAGGTGTCGCCGTCCAGATAGGCGGTGACCCGGTACGCCTCGGCCGCGGCACCGGCCCTTTCGTCGCCGCCGTGCTCGACGGCGTTGGCGCAGGCCTCGCTGAGCGCGACCGACAGGTCGTAGGAGACGTCCGGATCGACCCCCGCGGTTTCCATGGTGCCGAGCAGAAGACGGCGGGCGAGCGGAACGCTCGCAGCCTCGCGCCGCAAGTGCAGAGACCACCAGATGCTCATGCTCCAGCCTCCAGGCTGCGGCTCGACATACCGATACGTATTGCCGGGGCCCCGCCCTCGTATGCCCCTTCTGTGCGCAACTGAGCTCGTTCGGCGGATGCGCCGTCCCGCTCGGCGGTGTATGTCAGCGGGCTCGGCGCGCATGTCACCAGGGGGACGGACCGGACCTTACGGACCTGCCGCATGGGCGCGGTGGACGCAATGCGATGATGGCCCGGCCATGTCTTCTCCCGTCGCACGCGCCGGAGCCGGTCTGCGGTTGCTGAGGGCCGCGGTGTTCACCGCGGTCTGCGTCGCGTTGTCCGCGGCGGGACACGCCCTGGCGGCCTGTGCGCCCTTCCCCTGGTGGACGCTGGTGCTCGGCTTCGCCGCGACGTTCGCGGCCGTGGCGGCCTGCGCCGGGCGGCAGCGTTCCCTGCCGGCCGTGATCGCGGCCCTGGCGGGCGGCCAACTCGCCCTGCACGCCCTGTTCACGCTCGGACGGCATCGTCCGGCAGCGGCCGTCACGGACGGCGACGCCTCACTGATGCGGCTCGCCGAGAAGCTGCTGTGCGGGGAGCGGCCGGGCGGGCTGACGATTGCCGAGGCCCATCGCGTCGTCTCCGGTGCCGGACTCGACCCCGCGACGGTGCACGGCGGACACGCGCTCCCGGCGACATCGCTCGCCGAGACGCTCACCGGGCTGCTGCCCAGTCTTCCGATGTTCCTCGGCCACATGCTGGCCGCGCTGGTATCGGGCTGGCTGCTGCGGCGCGGCGAGACGGCACTGTTCCGGGTGGCCGAACTGTCCGCACACGGCGCGGGCGAGGTCGCGGCGACGGCCCTCGTACGGTCGCTGCGGGCCGCACCGGCGCTCGTACGGGCCCTGCTCGCCGGACTTCCCGGGGCGCCCGGGCACGCCTCGCGCACTCCCCGTACCGCGACGGCCGAGCTGCTCCCGACGGTCGGGGAACCCCTTCAGCACGCGGTGATCAGACGCGGGCCGCCCGCTTCCGGGCTCGCCCTCGCTGCTTGACGCGGCCCGCTCCACCGGAGTCCTACGGAGTGGTGCCGCGGGGTCCGTGCGCATCCGTACGCGCCGGACCGTGAATCCGTAACCGCTTCCGCTTCGGAGTACCCAATCGTCATGAAGAGCTCTCGTCCCGCCGTTGTCGGCGCCCTCACCGCGTCCGCCGTACTGCTGCTGTCCGGCCCGGCGTTCGCGCACGTCAGCGTGCAGCCGCAGGGCCAGGCCGCCAAGGGCGGCTTCGCCACGGTCAACTTCAAGGTGCCGAACGAGCGCGACAAGGCCTCGACGGTGAAGGTCGAGGTCAGCTTCCCCACCGACCATCCGCTGGCGTCCGTGATGCCGCAGCCGGTGCCGGGCTGGAAGGCCGAGGTCACCAAGTCCAAGCTGGCCAAGCCGCTGGAGATGCACGGCAAGAAGATCGACCAGGCGGTCACCAAGGTCACCTGGACCGCCGACGGCGGCAGGATCGCACCGGGCCAGTTCCAGCAGTTCCCGCTGTCGATCGGCCGGCTCCCCGACGACGCCGACCAGCTGGTGTTCAAGGCGCTGCAGACCTACGACAACAAGGAAGTCGTGCGCTGGATCGAGGAGCCGCAGGCGGGCCGGGAGGAGCCGGCCAACCCGGCTCCGGTGCTCAAGCTCTCGGCTGCGTCCGGTGACGACCACCACGGCGGCGGCAAGAGCGCCGACGGCAAGAACGGCGACGCCGGTACCGGTCACGATGCCAAGAGCCACGAAGGGGCGCCCGGGCACGGCGGCGAGGGGACGCAGACCGCGGCTTCCGCCACCGACACCACCGCGCGGGTCCTGGGAGCGGCCGGAGTCGTCGTCGGTGTCGCGGGCGTCGCCTTCGGCGTGCTCGCCGGCCGCCGCCGCTCCGCCTGACGGGACGCCTTCCTCCTCGTCTCGCAGGCTTCAGAAGTCTCCCGGGCCTTCAGAAAAATCCTCGAAGCCTTCGAAGTCCGCTCCGGCCCTGTCGGGCGTCCTTCGAGGCCTTCACCGAAGTGTTCTCCGAAGCTCCATCAGCACACCCACCAATGGGACGAATGACCATGCACAAGAAGCACGCGCTCGCCGCCGCCCTCATGGCGGCGACCGCCCTCACCCTCTCCGCGTGCGGCGGGGGCGGCTCCGGCTCCGGCGGCCAGGCGGTCGCCTCCGTCTCCGGGGCCCCGACAAAGCCCGCGACCGTACTCGACCGGCCGTGGCAGAAGCCCGACCTGGTCCTCACCGACACCCGCGGCCAGAAGTACGACCTGCGGGAGCGGACCAAGGGCAAGCCGACGCTGATCTACTTCGGTTACACGCACTGCCCCGACGTCTGCCCGCTGACGATGAGCAACATCGCCATCGCCAGGAAGTCGCTCCCCAAGGCGGACCAGGACAGGCTCCAGGTCGTCTTCGTCACCACCGACCCCGAGCGCGACACCTCCGCCGAGCTCGCCAAGTGGCTGCCCAGCGCGGGCGACGCCTCGTTCGTCGGTCTCACCGGCGACTTCAAGACGATCCAGGCAGGGGCCCGCCAGGTGGGCATCGGCATCGACCCGCCGAAGAAGGAGAAGGACGGCTCCGTCGTCTCCATGCACGGCGCACAGGTGATCGCCTTCTCCCCCAAGACGGACCTCGGCTACGTCCTCTACGGCGAGGGAACCCGCGCCGAGGACTACACCGAGGACCTGCCCGAGATCGTCAAGGGGGAGAACCCGTGAACCGCCGCAAGACCCTCGCCGCCGTCATATCCCTGAGCGCCGCCCTGGCGCTGGGCGGCTGCTCCTCCGAAGGCAAGCCCGAACTGAAGGTAGGCGGCGCGTTCATGCCGCAGCCCGTGAGCGACATGGCGGGAGGCTTCCTCACCGTCACCAACACGAGTGATACGGGGGACAAGCTCACCTCGGTCACCAGCGCCCTCTCGGACGACGTTCAGATCCACGAGACGAAGAACCAGAAGATGCAGCAGGTGTCGTCATTCGACATCCCTGCCAACGGCGAGCTGAAACTCGAACGCGGCGGCAGCCACATCATGTTCATGGCCATCAAGCGGGCACCGAAGGTCGGGGACACCGTCCCCGTCGAACTGCACTTCGAGAAGGCCGGCACCGTCAAGGTCGAACTCCCGGTGAAGGAACGCACCTACCAGCCGAAGCACCACTGAGAACGGACCCCTCATGACAGCCACCGCCCCGCGCCTCGGAACCTCCCTGCTGCGGCTGCTGCTCGTCGCGGCAGCCCTGCTCGGCGCCCTGGTCACCGGCGCGGCACCCGCGTCGGCGCACGCCGCGCTCACCGGCAGCACCCCCGAGGACGGGGCGGTGGCCGCCACCGCCCCGAAGGACGTCACCCTGACGTTCTCCGAACAGGTCGCCATGGACGACGACTCGATCCGCGTCCTGGACCCCAGCGGCAAACGCGCCGACACCGGCGAACTGCAGGACCTGTGCAGCGGTGGCGTCGTCAAGTACGGGGTGGGGCTGCACACCGAGCTCCCCCGTGGCACGTACACCGTCGCCTGGCGGGCCGTCTCCGCCGACAGCCACCCCATCTCGGGCGCCTTCACCTTCTCCATCGGCGCCCCCTCCCGGACCAGTGTCGCCATGCCGGAGCAGCCGGCCGGCGGCGGGCTCGTCGGCGCCCTCTACGGCATCGCCCGGTACACCTCCTACGCGGGATTCATCGTCCTCGTGGGCGGCAGCGCCTTCGTCCTGGTCTGCTGGCCGCGCGCCGCGGGCGTGCGGTCCGTGCAGCGGCTCGTCGTCCGCGGCTGGGTCGCACTGACCGCGTCCACCCTCGCCATGCTGCTGCTGCGGTATCCGTACACCGGCTCCGGGAAGCTCGCGGACGCCCTCGATCTGGGCGGCCTCCGGACCGTGCTGGAGACGAAGACCGGCGCGTCTCTGGTCTCCCGGCTGCTGCTGCTCGGCGCTGCCGCGCTGTTCGTCGCGGTGCTCTTCGGGGCGTACGCCCGGCGGGAGGAGGGGTCGCAGCAGGACGGGGCGGCGGCGGACGGGGCGGCGGCAGGCGAGTCGGGCTCGGGCACGGACGGTTCGGGCCCGGACAGTTCGGGCTCGGGCGGGGAAGGCGCCTACGCGGCGGCCGTACCTGCCCTCTCCAGCGCGGCAGTCGCCGGTCCGGGGGCGGAGGCGGGCAGCGTCTCCTGCGAGAAGCCGGCCACCACGGGGACGGAATCCGGGACGCCTGGTACGAAGACCGATGCCGTACGCGCGCAGGCTCGCGCACGGGAGACCGGGACCACGGACACCGGCCTGTCCGAGCGCGTCGGCGCGCACGAGGACACCGACCTGTCCGATGAAACCCGCCCGCACGACGACCCCGGTCCCGACAGGAAAGACCTCACCTTCGGTCTCGCCATCGGAGGCACCGTCGTCTCGGCCGGCATCGCCGCCACCTGGGCGCTCTCCGAGCACGCCTCGACCGGCCCCCAGCCGGGTGTGGCCATGCCCGTCGACGTACTGCACCTGCTCGCCGTGGCCGGCTGGCTCGGCGGGCTCGCGGCGCTGCTGGTCTCGCTCGCCCGGCCCACCCCGGACGGCGTCATCGGCCGTGCGGCGGTCCGGCGCTTCTCCCGGCTGGCGTTCGGCTGCGTCCTCGCCCTCACCGCGACCGGGATCTACCAGTCCTGGCGGCAGGTCGGCTCCTGGCCTGCCCTGACCGGCACGGACTACGGGCGGCTGCTCCTGGTCAAGATCGGGCTGGTCGTCCTCATGGTCGGCATCGCGTCGGTCTCCCGGCGCTGGACCGTACGGCTCACCGACACCTCCGCCGCTCCGTCGCAGACGCCGGACGAGGCGGCGGAAGCCACCCCCGGGGCACCGGCCCGGGACGCGGAAGCTCCGGAACGCTCCGCCGCAGTGCCCTCGCAGGCCCCGCAGGCCCCGCAGGCCACGCAGGCTCCCGACGGGAGTGCCCGGGACGCCGGCCCTGAGGCCTCGGCCGACGCGGAGGGGCCCGACCCCGCGCGGGCCGCGCAGCTCGCCCGTCAGCAGGCCGCCATCACCGCGGCCAGCCGCAGGCGGCTCCGCGACGCCGACCCGGAACGGGCTGGGCTGCGGCGCTCGGTGCTCGTCGAGACCGTGGTGGCCGTGGTGCTGCTGGCGGTCACCACCCTGCTGACGTCCACCGAACCCGCGCGTACGGAGACGGAGGCGGGCCGCCGGTCCGGCGGCGCCGCGTCGACCGCGGTCCCCGACCGGCCCGTGGACATCAGCCTGCCGTTCGACACCGGCGGCCAGGACGGGAAGGGCACGGTGCGGCTGGCCCTCGACCCGGGCCGGGTCGGTTCGAGCACCCTGCAACTGTGGCTGACCCGGCCCAACGGGCGGCCGCTCGACGCACCCGAGGTGAAGGTCGCCTTCACCCTCCGGGCCCAGGACATCGGTCCGCTCCCCGTGGGACCGGACCGTATCGCCACCGGACACTGGAGGACGGCCGGAGTGGCGGTCCCCATGCCCGGCGAGTGGGAGATCGCGGTGACCGTCCGCACCTCCGACATCGACCAGACGACCGTGAAGAAGAACGTGAAGATCGGCTGAACAGCGTGAGCGACATCGAGATTTCCCGGCGACGGATCCTCGGCACCATGGGCGCCGCCGGAGCGACCGGCCTGGCGTTGGGCGCGGCCGGCGGTGCCGGCGTCTACGCAGCCGCGGCCGCGCCCGAGGCCGAGGGCAGCACGCTGAGCGCCGTGGGCGCGGCCGAGGAGGCGTTCCACGGGAAGCACCAGCCCGGGATCACGACCCCCTTGCAGGCCCGGGGCCATCTGGTGGCCTTCGATCTGGCGGCGGGTGCCGGACGCAAGGAGGCCACGGCGCTGATGCGCCGCTGGTCGGACACCGCGCGGAAACTGATGGCCGGGGAAGAGGCGGCCGCGGGCGGTCATGACACGGGCATCGCCCTGGATGCCGGACCCTCCTCCCTGACCGTCACGTTCGGCTTCGGGGCGTCTTTCTTCGACCGGACCGGTCTGGCGGCGCAGCGGCCCTCCCAGCTGGACCCGCTGCCCCCGTTCTCGTCGGACCAGCTCGACGCCAAGCGGAGCAACGGCGACCTGTGGCTGCAGATCGGGGCAAACGACGGCCTGGTCGCCTTCCATGCGCTGCGCGCCCTGCAGAAAGACGCCGGTTCCACGGCACGGGTGCGCTGGCAGATGAACGGCTTCAACCGATCGCCGGGGGCGACGAGTCGGCCGATGACAGCCCGCAATCTGATGGGCCAGGTGGACGGAACACGCAATCCGAAGCCTTCGGAGCCGGATTTCGAGCAGCGGATCTTCGTGCCGGACAGCGGCAGTCCGTCGTGGATGGCGGGTGGCTCCTACGCGGTCGTACGGCGCATCCGGATGCTGCTGGACGACTGGGAGGAGCTGACGGTCGCCGAGCAGGAGCAGGTCATCGGCCGGAGGAAGGCGGACGGCGCGCCGCTCACGGGTGGCGGCGAGACGGCGGAGCTGGAGCTCGACAAGCTCGGCCGGGACGGCAAACTCGTCATCCCGGCGAACGCGCACGCCCGGATCTCGGCTCCGGAGGCGAACGGCGGTGCCGCGATGCTGCGGCGCCCGTTCTCGTACCACGACGGCATCTCGCCGGAGGGGGTGCCGGATGCGGGTCTGCTGTTCGTCTGCTGGCAGGCCGATCCGCTGAAGGGATTCGTGCCGGTGCAGCGGAAGCTCGACCGGGGCGACGCGCTGTCGCAGTTCATCCGGCACGAGGCCAGCGGGCTCTTCGCCGTCCCGGGCGGGGCGCGCGCCGGGGAGTACGTGGGCCAGCGGCTGCTGGAGGCGTAGGCACGCGGAGCCCGCGCCGGGACTCGCCCGGCTCCGGGGTGCGCGGGCGGGACGGCGGGACGTCGCCGGAATCCATGCGGGCGGGTGGCGGCCGACCGGACGACGGAACCCCCGCCGGACTCCACGCGGGCGCGCGTGCCCGCCACAGGAACGACGGGCCCGGACCCGCCGTCCGTGCCGCCGCGGGACGTACGCACCTCGCGGCGCCCCGGCACGGGACGACGTCCACCTCCGCCACGGCGCGGCACCGCGCGCCCCGTCCAACGCCCGACTCGTCCGCCCCGTCCAACGCCCGACTCGTCCGCCCCGTCCGGCACACGACTCGTCTCCCCGTCCGGCGCATTAGGGTGACCGTATGTCGGCGACTCGGTATACGTATCTCGGTCCGGAAGGCACCTTCACGGAGGTCGCGCTGCGCACGCTGCCGGAGGCTGCCACCCGGGAGCTCGTCCCGATGGTGTCGGTGCCCGCCGCGCTCGACGCGGTGCGCGGCGGTCAGGCCGCCGCCGCCCTGGTGCCGATCGAGAACTCGGTCGAGGGCGGGATCACGACGACCCTCGACGAGCTGGCGCACGGCGAGCCGCTGATGATCTACCGGGAGGTGCTGCTCTCCATCTCCTTCGCGCTGCTGGTGCGTCCGGGGACGGCCCTCGCCGACGTGAAGACGGTGACCGCGCATCCGGCGGCGCAGCCCCAGGTCCGCAACTGGCTGGCGGAGCACCTTCCGGACGCGTCGTGGGAGTCGTCGGCGTCGAACGCCGACGGGGCGCGCCTGGTGCAGGAGGGCCGGTTCGACGCGGCGTTCGCCGGTGAGTTCGCGGCCTCGATCTACGGTCTGGAGCCGCTGGTCACCGGGATCCACGACGCGCAGAACGCCCAGACCCGGTTCGTCCTGGTGGGGAGGCACGCGCGGCCGTCGGCGCCCACGGGTGCGGACAAGACGTCGGTGGTCATCTGGCTGGGCGACGACCACCCCGGCGCGCTGCTGGAACTGCTCCAGGAATTCGCGGTGCGGGGCGTCAACCTGATGCGGATCGAGTCCCGGCCCACGGGTGAGGGAATTGGCCGCTACTGCTTCTCGGTGGATGCCGAGGGGCATATCGCCGACCGCCGGGTGGGCGAGGCCCTCATGGGTCTGAGGCGCATCAGCCCGAATGTCCGTTTCCTCGGGTCGTATCCGAGGGCGGGGGTGACCGCCGACGATGTGCGTCCGCTGCGGGCGGGCACCTCGGACGGGGACTTCGTGCTGGCGGCGGAGTGGCTGGCCCGGTGCCAGGACGGCCGTGGCTGAAGCCGGAGGCGGCGGCGCGCTCCGGTGCGGCCGGGGATGTCCACAGAGTTATCCACAGGCTTGGTTCTCGACCTGGGGACAAGTCGACAACGATCTACGACAGGGTCGACAAATCGCCCCGGCGACCCCACACCCACCCACAGGGCGCCTGCCGGGCCTTGTCACCCCAATTCCTTTGATCAACTCTTTGGAGGGAGAAATTCCCACCCGAATGAGTGCGTGAGGTCTGTTTGATCAGGGAATCCCGGGCCCCGCACGCAGCCTTTCGGAATGACCTCCCCCGCGATCCACAGGGGTTCCGCACAGCCTGTGGATAACGTTCCCGGCACACACTTTCCTGTGGACAAACCTTTTCGGCCGGGCAATTCCCCGTGATCCTAATCACCCGAATTCGGGCAAACCGTCGCGCGCGTGTATATCCGTGGGGTGGGCCCACCCCACACCGGTAGCCTGGTGGGGTGATTGACCTTCGCCTGCTCCGTGAGGACCCCGACCGTGTCCGCGCCTCCCAGCGCGCCCGTGGAGAGGACGTCGGACTCGTCGACGCCCTCCTCTCCGCCGATGAGCGGCGCAGGTCGTCCGGCGTCCGCTTCGACGAGCTGCGTTCCGAGCAGAAGTCGCTCGGCAAACTGATCCCCAGGGCCACCCCTGAGGAGCGCGCCGAGCTCCTGCAGAAGGCGGAGCAGCTCAAGGCCGACGTCAAGGCCGCAGAAGCGGCGCAGAACGACGCCGACGAGGAGACCCGGCGGCTGCTTCTGCAGCTCGGCAACCTCGTCCACCCCGACGTGCCGGTCGGCGGCGAGGAGGACTTCACCGTCCTCGAGACGCACGGCACCATCCGCGACTTCACCGCCGAGGGATACGAGCCCAAGGACCACCTGGAGCTCGGCGAGGCGCTGGGCGCCATCGACGTCGAGCGCGGCGCCAAGGTGTCCGGCTCGCGCTTCTACTACCTGACGGGCATCGGTGCCCTGCTGGAGCTCGCGCTCGTCAACGCCGCGATCGCCCAGGCCACCGCGGCCGGCTTCATCCCGATGCTCACCCCGGCGCTGGTCCGCCCCCGTGCCATGGAGGGCACCGGCTTCCTCGGCCAGGCCGCCGAGAACGTGTACCACCTGGAGAAGGACGACTTCTACCTGGTGGGCACCTCCGAGGTCCCGCTCGCCGCGTACCACATGGACGAGATCATCGAGGCCGACAAGCTGCCCCTGCGGTACGCGGGCTTCTCGCCCTGCTTCCGCCGTGAGGCCGGCACGTACGGCAAGGACACCCGGGGCATCTTCCGCGTCCACCAGTTCGACAAGGTCGAGATGTTCTCGTACGTCGCGCCCGAGGACGCCGAGAACGAGCACCGACGGCTCCTGGAGTGGGAGAAGGAGTGGCTGACCGGCCTCGAACTGCCCTTCCGGGTCATCGACGTCGCCAGCGGTGACCTGGGTGCCTCCGCATCCCGCAAGTTCGACTGCGAGGCGTGGATCCCGACCCAGGGCAAGTACCGCGAGCTGACCTCCGCCTCGAACTGCGACGGCTTCCAGGCGCGCCGCCTGTCGGTCCGGATGCGGGACGGCAAGAAGGTCCAGCCGCTGGCGACGCTCAACGGCACGCTGTGCGCCGTACCGCGCACCATCGTCGCCCTCCTGGAGAACCACCAGCAGGCCGACGGCTCGGTGAAGGTGCCGGCCGTGCTGCGCCCGTACCTCGGAGGACGCGACGTCCTGGAGCCCGTGGGCAAGTGACGTTCCCGTACCGCCTGATCGCGACCGACCTCGACGGGACGCTGCTGCGTTCCGACGAGTCGGTCTCGCAGCGCACGCGCGAGGCGCTCGCCGCCGCCACCGCGGCGGGCGCCTCGCACATCGTGGTGACTGGCAGGGGGGTCCGCTGGACCCGGCACATACTCGACGCGCTGGACTACCGCGGGCTGGCCGTCTGCGGCCAAGGAGCGCAGGTCTACCACGCGGGTGAGCACCGGCTGCTGACCTCGCTCACCATGGACCGGCGGCTCGCCGCGGTGGCGCTGGCGAAGATCGAGGCCGAGATCGGCCCGCTGGCCGTCGCCGCGAGCCGGGACGGCCTCGACGGGGACGTCCTCGTCGGACCCGGCTACCGGGTGCACGAGGGCCCGCTCCCGCACACGCCGTACGAGGACCCGGCCGAGCTGTGGGCGGCGCCGCTCACCAAGCTCTACGTCCAGCACCCCGAGCTGGACGACGACGCGCTGGCGCGGGCCGCCCGGCAGGTGGTGGGCAGCCTCGTCGACATCGTGGTGGCCGGACCGGGAATAGTGGAGATCCTGCCGCTGGGGCTCAGCAAGGCGACCGGTCTCTCGCTCGCGGCCCGCCGTCTGGGTCTCAAGGCTGTGGACACCATCGCCTTCGGCGACATGCCGAACGACATACCCATGTTCGGGTGGGCGGCGCACGGCGTCGCCATGGCCAACGCACACGACGAGCTGAAGGCCGTGGCGCACGAGGTCACCGCGTCGAACGAGGACGACGGCATCGCGGTGGTCCTGGAGCGGCTGTTCCCGTGACCGGACCGTCGTGGCGTGACGATGCGGTGTCGCGGCGTGGTGGCGTGGCGTGGCGTGGCTGAGGATGCGCGGATCGAACACGCACGGGGGCCGACCCCGACGACGACTCGCTTTTCAGCAAAGCGCAGTGCAAGCCGCCGCCTTGCCACTCGGCCAGTCCTCCGGGAGGGGGCGGCCCGCGCACGAAGCGCGCTCGAAGCGGCCGCCCCCGGGCGTCGCAGACGGCTCGCGGAGAAGGTGATGAGCCCTACTCCGGTGCCGGCCCGCGACGTCCCCGCCGGGAGCTCGACGGACTCGTACTCTCTGTCATCGCCGTGCTCCTCTCCCGGTCGGTGGACTTGCTGACCCGAACTACTGTGCCCCTGGGACCGGCGGGCGGGCCACTGATTTTCCGGACACCCTGGGTGGCATGACGAAGTCACCACAGGTCCGTCTGCGCCGGATCTACGAAACGCCCGAGCCCGAGGACGGCACCCGCGTCCTGGTCGACCGCCTCTGGCCGCGCGGGCTGCGCAAGGACGCGGCGGCCGTCGACGAGTGGCCGAAGGCGGTGACGCCCTCCGACGAGCTGCGCCGCTGGTTCCACGGCTCCTCCGGTGACCCTGAGGAGTTCCGCCGGCGCTACGAGGCGGAGCTCGCCGAAGCGGACGCGGCGGCGGAGCTGGACCGGCTCCGGGTCCTCGCCCGGTCGGGGCCGCTCACCCTGCTCACCGCGGTGAAGGACCCCGACAGCAGCCACGCGGCCGTGCTCGCCCGGCTGCTGTCGTCCTCCTGAGCATCGCGCGCCCCCGCCGGCGACCGGCCGTCGCCGGTGCCGCGCCGACGGCCGTCGTCGTCACTCCTCCCCGGCGACGGTCAGCCTGCGCAGCTTCTGTCCGGCGTACCAGGTGGCGAGGACCGTGACGGCCGCGAGGAGCACGGACGCGGTCGGCAGCGCGACGTCGGAGGCGATGACGCCCTCCGCACCGATGCGTTCCGCCAGGGCGAGGGACCACTGCTGCACACTCAGTGTGCGGGCGCCCGGCACCAGATTGCCGAACAGGGTCTCCCATACCAGCGCGTACACCAGGCCGAACACCACGGCGTGCCGGCTGACCGTGCCGAGCAGCAGGAACAGCGCGCTGTACGCGATGGAGGCGACCAGGGCCGCAACGGTGTAGGCGACGGCGATCTGCTGTCCGTTGCCGTTGAGGATGAACCCGGCGATCAGCGTCGGTACCGCGGAGAACGCCATGGTGACGGCGATCGCGACGGTCAGTTTGGTCATGATGATCGTGGGCCGCTTCACCGGCTTGGCCAGCAGGTAGACGATCGAGCCGTCGTCGATCTCCGGGCCGATGGCGCCCGTTCCGGCGATCACGCCGATGAGCGGCACCATCGTGGCGAGCGCGAATCCGCCCAGGACGTCCGCGGCGACCTGGTCGTCGACGCCGCTGAACACCCTCACCGCACCGGAGATGACCAGCAGCATGGCGGGCAGCGCGAAGAGGATCGCGGCCCGGCGGCGGCCGAGGAGGGCCCGGTAGGTGAGCCGGGCGACTGTGGGGTCGTACATCGCTTCACAGCTCCAATCAGGCCGTTACGAGGTAGGAGAAGACGGATTCCAGCGACTCGTCGGAGGGCGAGACGGTGAGGAGCCGGATGCCGTGCTCGCGGGCGAGCCGGGGCAGTTCGGTGGTGAACCGGCCGAAGTCGACTGCCTGGACGCGCAGGGCGCGCTCGCTCAGGTCCACTTCGATACCCGCGGTCGACGAGTCGGCGATCAGGGCGGCGGCCAGCGCGCGGTCGTCGCTGGACCTGATGAGGTAGCGGTGCGGCCGGTCGGTCATCAGCCGGCGGATCTTCCGGAAGTCGCCGGACGCGGCGTGCCGTCCGGCCACGATCACCTCGATGTGCGAGGCGAGTTGCTCGACCTCCTCCAGGATGTGCGAGGAGAACAGCACCGTGCGGCCCTCCGCGCCCATCCGCCGCAGCAGGTCCATCAGTTGCATGCGCTGGCGGGGGTCCATGCCGTTGAACGGCTCGTCGAGCAGCAGCACCGACGGGTCGTGCACCAGAGCCGACGCCATCTTGACGCGCTGGCGCATGCCCTTGCTGTACGTGGCGATCTTCCGGTCCTGGGCGTACTCCATCTCCACCGTGGCGAGCGCCTGCTGAGCCGCCTTGGCGCCCAGGCCGTGGAGTTCGGCGTTGGCGACGACGAATTCACGGCCGGTGAGGAAGTCGTACATGGCTTCGCGCTCCGGCACGACGCCGATGTGCCGGTAGACCTGCTCGTTGCCCCAGATGGGGGTGCCGTCGAGGGTGACCGTTCCCGTGGAGGGGGCGAGGAAGCCGCCCATCATGTTGATGAGCGTGGACTTGCCCGCGCCGTTGGGACCGAGCAGTCCGGTCACGCCCGGACCGATCGACATGGTCACGTCGTTGACGGCCACCACATTGCCGAACCAGCGCGAGGTGTGGTCGATGTCGATGGTGGTCACAGCCCGGCCTTTCGGTAGCGGCGCATCAGTACGGCGTAGCAGCCGGCGATCAGCGCGAGGACGGCCAGCAGGTAGACGACCCCGGTGCCGGCCGACGGACCGTCGCTGCCGGGGAACGCGGACGGAGCGCCGAGGAACGCCGTCTGGACCCCGTCGATCAGCGTGACCGGGGAGAACAGCCCGAGCCATTCGATGACCCCGGCGTTCCCGGTCTCGTGGGCGATGGCCTGGACGGTGGACACCGCTCCGTAGGAGATGGTGAACACGGCGATGATCCCGGCGACGCCGAATCCGCGGCGCGGGGTGAGTGCGGCGATCACCAGTCCGATGCCGGCGAACAGCAGGGAGAGCAGAGCCACGGACACCAGCCCCTGTGCGAAGCCCTTGGTCTGCTCGGCGAAGTCGAACTTCGCCAGCAGCGCGCCCGCGTAGAGGATCACCAGCGGGATCCCGGTGAGCAGGAACAGCGCCGAGGCCATCGCCGCGTACTTGGCGAGGACGTAGTCGGAGCGTTCGATGGGGCGCGAGAAGTAGAGCGGGATGGTCTTGAAGCGCAGGTCGCGGGAGACCGTCTGTGGTGCCTGGGAGGCGAGGTAGAGCCCGATGACCGCCTGGAGGTACAGCGCGTAGGAGGTGTACTTCATCGGCAGCTCGGTCATGTTCGGCACCGCGACCGCGATCGTGACGATGATCGCCGCGACGAGCGTCATCACCGCGAACAGCAGTATCGGCAGCACCTTCGACTTGGCGGACCGCCCGAGTCCGTACGCGCCGCGGAGCGACTGCGAGTACAACGAGCGGCGTGCGTAGGCACGGCCGAGGCGCTGTCCGTCGTAGTTGCGGTAGCCGATGTTGTGGATCTGTGTGGTTTCGCCGGTCATCGTGACTGCACCTCCGCTGCGACGGCCGTTGCTGCTGCCTCGGGGCGGAAGACCTCCGCGATGTGGTGCCGGCGCTGTTCCATGCGGACCAGGCCGAGGCCGAGGTCGGCGACGGTGTCCCGCACGAGGTCGTACGTGTGCTCGCCGGTGGCCTCGATCAGCAGGATGTGGCCCGCTCCCGGCAGGCCCTGCTCCTCGCCCGCGTGCAGGGTGACGCCCGCTGCGGCGAGGGCGGTACGCACCGCGGCGCTGCCGTCGGGATGGGTGTCGGAGTCGGTCACCTCGATCGCGAGGGTGGCGGTGGCCTGCGTGAAGTCGCTGGTGGAGCTGGAGCGGAGCAGCCGTCCCCCGTCCACGACGACGACATGGTCGCAGGTGCGTTCCAGCTCGCCGAGAAGGTGGGAGGTGACCAGCACCGAGATGCCGAAGTCGGTGTGGATGCGGCGGATCAGGCCGAGCATCTCGTCGCGGCCGACCGGGTCGAGGCCGTTGGTCGGCTCGTCGAGCAGCACCAGCTGCGGGTCGTGGACGAGTGCCTGGGCCAGCTTCACCCGCTGCTTCATGCCCGTCGAGTAGCCGCCGATGGGGCGGTAGCGCTCCTCGTAGAGCCCGACGTGGCGCAGGGTGTCGGCGGTCCGTTCCCGGGCGGCGGTCGCCGGGAGCCCCGACATGCGCGCCATGTGCACGACGAACTCGGTGGCGGAGACGTCCGGCGGCAGGCAGTCGTGCTCCGGCATGTAGCCGACCCGCTCCCGGATGGCGCTGCCGTGGGTGGCGACGTCGAGGCCGAGCACCGTGGCCCGGCCCTCGGTGGCGGGGGAGAGACCCAGCAGGATCTTGATCAAGGTGGACTTGCCGGCTCCGTTGGCACCCACCAGGCCGGTCACACCCGGTCCGATGTCCAAGGAGAGCCGGTCAAGCGCGGTCACCCGGGGGTACCGCTTGCTCAGGCTTTCGGTCGCGATCACAGTCACGTGTCGACCGTAGTGTCGCGGACCACATCGGTCGTCAGACCTGGCGGCTGGATATGTGTCCGACTCCAGTCGTACGTGCCCTTAGGGAGGTCGGCTCCGGAGAGGACTCCGCCGGGCCGGTTTTCCACAGTCGCTGCACGGCCCTTGACGCAGCCGCCGGGCATTGTCACATTCGTTGATGTCAAGTTACGACCACGGACCGCGCATGTGCGGACACGGGACGGGACGGATGGCATGACGGCAGCGGTGGGGACGGGGCTCGGCGCGGAGCTGCGCGGGTTCCGGGAGGTGCAGCGTCTGGCGTACGACTGCGCGGAGGCCGTCGCGGCGCAGCTGAAGCCGGGCGTGACCGAGCGCGAGGCGGCACGGATGCAGCGCGACTGGCTGCGCCGGCGCGGGGTGCGGGACTGGTTCCATCTGCCCTTCGCCTGGTTCGGTGACCGTACGGCGTTCGCGGGCTTCCGCATACCGCTGCAGTTCTTCCCGACCGACCGCAGACTCGAGGCGGGGATGCCGTTCATCCTCGACATGGCTCCCGTGTACCGAGGCCACACCGCCGACATCGGCTATTCGGGCTGCCTCGGTCCGCACCCGGTGCACAGCAGGCTGCTCGCGGACCTGGAGGAGCACCGCGAGCTGATCCTGCGCGAGGTCCGCGAGCGCCGTTCGCTGCGCGAGATCTACGAGGACGTGGACCGGCTCATGGTCCGCCAGGGCTACGCCAACCGGCATCGCGCCTATCCCTTCGGAGTGATCGCGCACAAGGTCGACCGGGTCGGGGAGCGCCGCTGGGCGCCGAGCCTCTTCGGGTTCGGCACCCGGAGCGTCAGGGGGCTGGTCTCCGACGCCGTGCGCGGGCACCGCGAGGGCTGGTCACCGCTGTGGAGCCCGTACCGGTTCTCGGACCATCCGCCGCAGCCCGGTCTGTGGGCGGTCGAACCACACCTCGGATTCCGGGGTACGGGCGCGAAGTTCGAGGAGATCCTGGTCGTCACCGACTCCCGGGACCCGGAGCAGAGCGCCTTCTGGCTGGACGACGATCTGCCGCATGTGCGGCGCTGGGCCGAGGAGAGGAACCCGTGAGCGACGTGGGTCTCGAAGGGGCGCGCGAACGCCGGGTGCGCACCGGCGGAATCGAGCTGTGCGTGGCCGAGCTGGGCGATCCCGCACAGCCGACGGTGATGCTGGTGCACGGCTATCCGGACAGCAAGGAGGTGTGGTCCGAGGTCGCGGCGCGCCTCGCCGCACGCTTCCACGTGGTGCTGTACGACGTACGGGGCCACGGCCGGTCCACGGCCCCGAAGCCCCTGCGCGGCGGATTCACCCTGGAGAAGCTGACGGACGACTTCCTGGCCGTGGCGGACGCCGTGAGCCCGGACCGGCCGGTCCATCTGGTCGGGCACGACTGGGGGTCCGTCCAGGCCTGGGAGTTCGTCACGGTCCGGCGGACGGAGGGCCGGATCGCCTCCTTCACCTCGATGTCCGGTCCGTCCCTCGACCACTTCGGGCACTGGATCAGGAAGCGGCTGGTCAGGCCCACCCCGCGGCGCACGGCCCAGCTGCTCGCCCAGGGTGCCAGGTCCTGGTACGTGTACATGCTGCACACGCCGGTCCTGCCCGAGCTGGCCTGGCGCGGGCCGCTCGGCAAGCGGTGGCCGGGGATCCTGGAGCGCTTCGAGAAGGTGCCGACGGGGCATGGGACGCGTACGGCCCGCGCCCTGGGTTCCGGGGCCCACGGGTCCGGGCCCGGGTCCGGGTCCTCGGATGGGCAAGCGGCGTCGTATCCGACACCGTCGCTGCCACGGGACGCCGCGCACGGCGCTTGGCTGTACCGCGACAACGTCCGGTTCCGGCTGCGCAGGCCGCGCCCGGACGCGTACGCCCATGTGCCCGTCCAGCTGATTACGCCGACCGGTGATGCGTTCCTCTCCGAGCGGCTCTACGACGAGCTGGAGCTGTGGGCGCCTCAGCTGGTCCGCCGCACCGTGGCCGCCAGGCACTGGATACCCCGCACCCGCCCCGACCAGCTGGCCGCCTGGATCACCGGGTTCGTCACGGCGCACGACAGTCCGGCCAAGGGTGCCCCCGCGAGGAACCTGACCGCTGCCGGCCCGTACGCCGACCGGTTCGGCGGGCAGCTGGTGCTGGTGACGGGCGCGGCCGGCGGGATCGGCCGGGCCACGGCGTTCGCCTTCGCCGAGGCCGGGGCCCGGGTCGTGGCCGTCGACAAGGACGCCGAGGGCGCGGCCAGGACCGCGGACATGTGCCTGCTGATCGGCTCACCCGAGGCGTGGGGTGAGGCGGTCGACGTCTCCGACGAACAGGCCATGGAGAAGCTCGCCGAGAAGACCGCCGCGGAGTACGGCGTCGTCGACGTCCTGGTGAACAACGCCGGGATCGGGCTGTCGGGGTCGTTCCTCGACACCGGCACCGAGGACTGGAAGAAGGTCCTGGACGTCAATCTGTGGGGGGTCGTGCACGGCTGCCGGATCTTCGGCCGGCAGATGTCGGAGCGCGGGCAGGGCGGCCACATAGTCAACATCGCGTCGGCGGCCGCCTACCAGCCGTCCCGGGTCCTGCCCGCGTACAGCACGTCCAAGGCGGCGGTACTGATGCTCAGCGAGTGCCTGCGGGCCGAACTGGCCGGACAGGGCATCGGGGTGAGCGCGATATGCCCCGGGCTCGTCAACACCGGCATCACCTCGAAGGCCCGCTTCGCCGGGGTGTCGGCGGAGGAGGAGAAGCGCAGGCAGCAGAAGTCCGCCCGGCTGTACGCGCTGCGGAACTATCCGCCTGAGAAGGTCGCCGCGGCGATCCTGAGGGCAGTCGTGCGGAACCAGGCCGTCGTCCCGGTCACCCCGGAGGCCCGCGGCGCACATCTCCTGGCCCGCCTGGCCCCGGGGACACTGCGGACGTTCGCCCGGTGGGAGCCCCGGTTGTGAGCGGCCGTCCCCCGGCCGCAGGGAAAGGGCACGGGCGTTCCGTGCCCGGTCCGGCGGTCGTACCATCCCTCGCAGGAGGGCTCACCGCGCGGCAGCCGTCACCGGCGGGGCGGGCAGAGCGGCGACGCGGCGTCGTGGGCCACGGGTCGTAGGGAGAAGCAGTGCCCGGGCAGTCAGCAGCATCGGCATCCTCGTCCGCCGAGTACCGGATCGAGGACCTGGCGCACGCGAGCGGCGCCACGGTCCGGACGATCCGCGCCTACCAGGACCGCGGTCTGCTTCCGAAACCGGAGCGCCGCGGCCGGTCCAATGTGTACGGAGCGGCGCATCTGGCGCGGCTGAACCAGATCGCCGATCTCCTCGACCGGGGCTACACCCTGGCCAGCATCAAGGAGTTGCTGGAGGCGTGGGACAACGGCCGCGGTCTCGGCGGGGTGCTGGGGCTGGTCGCCGAGGTGGGTGGCCCCTGGACGGACGAGAAGACGGTCCGGCTGACCCGCGAGGAGCTGTACGGGCGTTTCGGCGGCGCGCCCGACGACGAAGCGCTCGCCGACGCACTGGAGTTGGGCGTGCTGGAGCGAGTGCCCGGCAGTGACGACGAGTTCCTGGTGCCCAGTCCGCAAGAACTCGCAGTGGCGGTGGAGTTGCACGCGGCGGGCGTTCCACTGGCCGCCATCTCCGGACATCTACGGGAACTTCGCGGGCAGGTCGAGCACATCGCCTCCCGTTTCCTGGAGTTCACCACCGAGCACGTCTTCACGCGCTACCTCGGCCACCGGCCACCGACCGACAGCGACGCGGCGGAGGCCGCGGCCATGGTGCGTCGGCTCCGTCCGCTCGCACAGCAGACCGTGGACGCCGAACTGGCCCGTGCCATGCGACATCTGGCGACCCGTCATCTTCATCAGCACTTGACCGCCGAAATTCCCCTTCCGGTCCGCACGGGTCCGGTGGCCGTACCGCTCCCGGTGGAAACGGTCACGGCTGTCGAGGAGTTGGTGGGAGTGGAACATGCCGCTGCGTTCATCAGTGCGGCAGCTGAACGGGAGTTGAATGCTCGTACAATGAACGCTCTTGCTGCGCGTCATAGTTACCCACAGGATGAAGGGTGAAACCGGGCCTTTTCCTGACAAACCCTCTGTGGATAACTGCTTTTGATTGTGAATCAAACCTAACTTGGAAGATTTTACCTGAAGTTGACCCGGTGGCTGGCGCGAGGGCCGGAATCGGATGAACCGGAGCGACGAGAACCGGACGGCCGGACACGGCCGGACAGAGAGCTTTGTCGCAGCGCACAGGACCACCACCCGCACCATCGGAAAATAGCTTCCCCATATGGGATCCCCGAAGGTCGCGCGGGCCGGAACGCGCAGAACGCGTGGCAGCAGACCCCGTGGGGGACCCCGGGCAGGCAGACACCGTGGAAAAGACACCGCGGGAAAGCAGACCCGTGGCAAATGAGGTGCCGGCCGACGCCCGTCACGGGCACGCTGGAGCCATGGACGAAAGACGCACCGTACGGGTCTCGAAATATCTGTCGAAACATCTGCGGCACCAGCCCGAGCGGATCGGCATCGCTCTCGACGCGCACGGCTGGGTGGAGATCGACACCCTCATCCGGGCGGCGGCCGACCACGGTTTCCCCTTCACCCGCGCCGAGCTGGACCATGTGGTCGCTGCCAACGACAAGCAGCGGTTCGCGGTCGACGGCGACCGCATACGCGCCAGTCAGGGCCACACCGTGACGGTCGACCTCGATCTGCCGCAGGCGGAGCCGCCCGCCTTCCTGTACCACGGGACCGTCGCACGCTCCCTGGACGGCATCCGCACGGAGGGCCTGTGCCCGATGAACCGCCACCACGTCCATCTGTCGCCCGACCGCGAGACGGCCACCCGGGTCGGAGCCCGGCGCGGCCGCCCCGTCGTGCTCGTCGTCGACGCCGCCGCCATGCACCGCGCGGGTCATGTGTTCCACGTCAGTGCCAACGGCGTCTGGCTGACCGACCTGGTGCCGCCGGAGTACCTGCGTCTTCCCGGCTGACTGGGCCGACCCGGCCGACGCTCAGCGGCCGAGCTTGTCCAGCGCCTCGGTGGCGATCCGCTCGAAGACCTTCTCGTCCGCGTCGAAGTCCGAACCGGGGATCGGCGTGTGGATCACGATCTCCGTGAATCCGAGGGCGAAGTGCTTGCCCGCGAAGTCGACGAATGCGTCGAAGGAAGCCAGTGGGCGGTCCGGGGTGAACCCGGTGAGCAGGATCTTGTCGAGCTCGTCGACGTCCCGGCCGACGCTCTCGCAGGCCGCCTCGAGCTTCTCGAACTGACCGCGGATCGCCTCCAGCGACTGGTCGGGCGTACCGGTCTCGAACAGCTTGGGGTCCCCCGTGGTCACCCACGCCTGGCCGTGGCGGGCGGCGAGCCGCAGTCCGCGCGGGCCGGTCGCCGCGACGGCGAACGGGATCCTGGGCCGCTGCACACAGCCGGGGATGTTGCGGGCCTCGACGGCGGAGTAGAAGCTGCCCTCGCTGGTGACCGCGTCCTCGGTGAGCAGCCGGTCGAGCAGCGGGACGAACTCGGCGAACCGGTCCGCGCGCTCGCGCGGAGACCACGCCTCCTGGCCGAGGGCCGTCGCGTCGAAGCCCATGCCGCCCGCGCCGATGCCGAGGGTGATCCGGCCGTCCGACACGTCGTCGAGCGTCATCAGTTCCTTCGCGAGCGTCACGGGGTGCCGGAAGTTCGGCGAGGTGACGAGGGTGCCGAGACGCATCCGCTCGGTGACGGTCGCGGCCGCGGTCAGCGTGGGTACCGCGCCGAACCAGGTGGTGTCACGGAAGGAACGCCACGACAGATGGTCGTAGGTGTAGGCGGCGTGGAAGCCGAGGTCCTCGGCCCGCTGCCAGACCTTCCGGCCCTCGCTCCATCGGTGGACAGGCAGGATCACGGTGCTCAGACGCATGGCATCGACCATACCCGCGGCGCGGAGGCGGCCGGACGCCTCGGAGGGCGCGGAGCCCGAGGAGGGCGCGGACGGTCCCGCCCGGGCCGGGCGCACGGGGCGACACGGTCGTCCATCGACGGCTCAAACGGTACTCACCTGTGCGCCCTGCGTCACACACGTGCACACGGATGCAGGAGAATGCGTCTGTGACCTCAGCTACCGACTCCGCCCCCGCCCGACCGGCCCCCGCGATCCCCCGGCTGATCGCCACCGACCTCGACGGAACGTTGCTGCGGGACGACAAGACCGTCTCGGAACGCACCATCGCGGCCCTCGCCGCAGCCGAGGAGGCGGGCATCGAGGTCTTCTTCGTCACCGGCCGACCGGCCCGCTGGATGGACGTCGTCAGCGACCATGTGCACGGTCACGGTCTCGCCATCTGCGGCAACGGCGCAGCCGTCGTCGACCTGCACGGCGGCCCCGGCACCCACCGCTTCGTCAAGGTCCGGCCGCTGGAGCGGGAGGCGGCGCTGGAGATCGTCGCGGTGCTGTGCGCCGCGGCCCCGGGCACGTCGTTCGCCGTCGAACGGACCGGTGGCATCCACCACGAACCGACCTATCCGCCGCTGCACCTCGACCCGGTGGCCAGTGTCGCCCCCATGGAACGGCTGCTCGCCACGGACTGCGACGTCGCGGCCCAGCCGGTGCTCAAACTGCTGGCCCACCACCCCGAGATGGCGCCCGACGACTTCCTCGCGCTGGCCCGCACCGTCGCGGGCGGACTGGGCTCCATCACCCGTTCCAGCCCCACCGCCCTGCTGGAGATCAGCGGCCCCGGCGTCTCCAAGGCCAGCACCCTCGCCCTGTGCTGTGCGGAACGCGGCATCTCCTCCGCGGAAGTGGTCGCGTTCGGCGACATGCCCAATGACGTCGAGATGCTCGGCTGGGCGGGCACGTCCTACGCCATGGGCAACGCCCACCCCACCGTGGTGGCCGCCGCGTCCGGACGTACGGTCGCCAACAACGACGACGGAGTCGCGGTCGTGATCGAGGAGCTCCTCCGTTCGCACCAGAGCGGGCCGGTCCTGTAGGTCCACGGTCCGACGTGCGGGCCCACGGTCCGAGTGCGGGCCCACGGTCCGACGTGCGGGTAGGAGCACGGCCCGACTGCGGGCCCACGGTCCGAGTGCGGGTCGGCTGTCCGGCATGCAGGTCGGCAGGCCGTTCGGCGGGCCGACCTCCTGTATGGGCCGCCCGATACCCCCTCCGGTGGAGCAGCCGAATCCTCTGACGGACCAGCCGGTCCCACCCGTGGAGCAGCCGAATCCTCCGACCGACCGGCCGGTCCCACCCGTCGGCTGACCAATCCCTCCGGCGGGCCGGCCAGTCACCCTCCCGTGGGCCGGACCCTCGCGCAGGCCGGACGGATCGTCCCGTCCGGCCTACAACGGCGCCTCCCAGACCACCGTCGTCCCGGCGCCGCACTCCCCGATGCCCGGCCCGTAACGGCTGGACCCGCCGAGCGCCTCGGCACGCCGCTTCAGATTGCGCAGTCCGCTGCGCCGGCCGCCCTCCGGAATCCCCACCCCGTCGTCGGCTACCGTCAGCCGCACCCCGGCCCGTGCCTCGGACAGTTCCGCCGTCGCGTCCACGACCACCTCGATGCGCGACGCCGACGCGTGCCGGAACGCGTTGGACAGCGCCTCGCGCAGCGCCGCGATGAGGTTCTTTCCGGTCAGTTCGCCGACCTGCTCGTCGATCGCGCCGACGAACCGGTGGGAGGGTTTGAAGCCGAGGGGCACGGCCGCCATGTTGATCTCGCGCAGTACCCGGGTGCGCAGCCCCGACGGGGCCTCAGCCGGTCCCTGCTGCAACGCGAAGATGGCGGTGCGGATCTCCTGGATGGTCACATACAGTTCGTCGACCGCCTTCTCGACGCCCACTCCGACTTCCGGCACATCGGACTTCCGCTGTGCGGTCTCCAGCATCATCCCGGTGGCGAACAGCCGCTGGATGACGAGGTCGTGCAGATCACGGGCGATCCGGTCGCGGTCCTCGAACACCACCAGCCGCTCACGGTCCCGTTGTGCGTCCGCCATCATCAGCGCGAGCGCCGCCTGCGAGGCGAACTGCGTCGCGAGAGTGCGCTCCGCGGCGGTGAACGGACGGGCTCCGCGCGGCCGCGGGGTGGCCAGAGCCCCCAGCACGCGGCCACCGCTGTTCAGGGGCAGGATCATGCTCGGCCCGAACTGCGACGCCAGCCGGGTGATGATCCGCGGGTCGGTCGCGGAGTCCTCCACGAACACCGCCTCTCCCTCCAGGATCTTGGCGACGACCGGGCTCTCGGGCGGGATCACCATGCCCAGCGCGGTGCGCGGCTGGTCGGCGGCGACCGCCACGATCTCCAGACCGCCGTCCTCCGCGGGCAGCAGCACGATCCCCGCGGCCGAGCCGGCGAGGTGCCGGGCCTGTTCCGCGACGACCTCCAGGGCGTCGTCGGCGTCCCCGCCCGACAGCAGCGCGGTCGTGACGGCCACCGATCCGTCGATCCACCGTTCCCGCTGCCGCGCCGCCTCGTAGAGCCGCGCATTACCGATGGCGATTCCCGCCTCCGCTGCCAGCACCCGGACCATGTGCAGGTCGTACTCGGTGAACTCGGCGCCGCCGCGCTTCTCGCTCAGGTACAGATTGCCGAAGATCTCTCCCTGGACCCGGATGGGGACCCCCAGGAAGTGCGGCAGGCGGCGCGGACCGTCCGGGGAGCCGGTGGCGGAATCGGCGGTCAGCTCGTCCAGCCGGGCCGGATCCGGATCGTCGACGAGGGCGCCCAGCAGCCCCTTCAGCCGGTCCGGGTATCGCCCGATGGCCGCAGCCCGGTCCTCCGGGACCCCGTGCGTCACGAAGTCCGAGAGGCCCCGCTGCTCCTCGTCGATCACCGCGATCGCCGCGTAGCGGGCGTCCGCCAGCTGGGCGGCGGTCTCGCAGATGCGGTCGAGCGTCGAGTGCAGCTCCAGGCCCGTGCCGACCGAACGCATCGCCTCCAGCAGCTGCGGAACGCGAGCCGTGAGCTCCGTGGACAGGCCCAGCAGGCTCCGCGTCGCCTGTGCGGAGAATCCGAGGGGGTCCGGGTCCGACATGAACCCGAGCGTAGTAAGTCCCATATGACAGGGAAAGTCGGCTATTACGGGAAGGCCGTATCACGGGGAACGTCGGCTGGGGGTGCCGCGAGGCGAGCCAGGCAGGGCCCCGCCCGGGAAGCCGGGCCGGTCGCCGGTCCGGGCCGGTCGCCTCCGGCTCTTCTCAGAGAACGGTGACGGGTTCCGCGCCGAGGGCCGGTGCCGGCACGGCATCGGACCGCCGTTCCCGCTCCAGCATCCGGCGCAGCGGCCCGTCGGCCACCGCCAGCTCCTCGTAGGTGCCACGCTGCACGACGCTCCCCCGGTCCAGCACCAGCACCTCGTCGACGGCGTCCAGCCCCTGCAGCCGGTGGGTGATCAGCACGGTCGTACGGCCCTCGGTCGCGGACAGGAGGTCGGCGGTGAGCGCGTCGGCCGTAGCCCGGTCCAGATGCTCGGCCGGCTCGTCGAGCACGAGCACCGGGAAGTCGGCCAGCAAGGCGCGCGCCAGCGCAAGCCGCTGCCGCTGACCGCCGGACATCCGGGCCCCGTGTTCGCCGACCGGTGTGTCCAGGCCCTCGGGGAGTGAAGCGGCCCACTCGCTCAGCCGCGCCGCGGAGAGCGCCGCCCACAGTTCCTCGTCCGTGGCGCCGGGACGCGCCAGCCGGAGGTTCTCCCGCACGGTGCTGTCGAAGAGGTGCGCGTCCTGCGCGCACAGGCCGACCCACCGGCGCACGGCGTCGCCGTGCAGTGCCCGGGCGTCGGTGCCGCCCAGCGTGTACGTACCGCCCTCCGTGTCCAGGAACCTCAGCAGCACCTGTGCGACCGTGGTCTTGCCCGAGCCCGAGGGCCCGACGACGGCGACCCGCCGTCCCGCGGTGAGCGTCAGGTCGAAACCGGTCAGTGCCGTCCGATCCGCGCCCACGTACCGGGCGGCCGCACCCCGCAGTTCCAGCGGGAACGGCGACCCGGGCCGCCGGGCCGGAACAGCCGGTTCCCGCACCGGCACGGGTGCGTCCAGCACCTCGTACACGCGCTCGGCGCTGCGCCGGACCCGCTGCCGGAACTGCACGGCCGCCGGCAGTCCGGCCACGGCCTCGAACGCGGCCAGAGGGGTCAGCACCACCACGGCGAGCGTCACGCCGCCGAGCCGGCCCTGCTGCACGGCCTGCGCTCCAACGAGCGCCGACGCCAGCACGGTCAGCCCGCAGACCAGCGCGGACAGTCCGGCACCCAGGGCCGTCGCGGCGGCGGCGCGCGAGGCGATTCCGGTCAGCTCGGCGTCCGCCCTGCGCGCGAGGTCCGTACGGGCACGCAGTGCTCCCGCGACGGTCAGTTCGGCATTGCCCACGAGCAGATCGCCCACCCGGGTGGCCAGCACCCCGCGGGCGGGCGCCAGCCGCCGCTCGGCACGCCGGGCGCACGCACCGCTCAGCAGCGGCACGGCCACCCCGGCCGTGAGCAGCCCGAGAGCCAGCACGGCTCCCGCCTCCGGCAGCAGCCAGGCGGTGAACCCGGACGCCACCGTGCCGACGGCCAGCGAGGCGCCCACGGGCAGGAGCCAGCGCAGCCAGTAGTCCTGCAACGCGTCCACGTCCGACACCAGCCGGGACAGCAGATCGGCCCGCCGGGTGCGGCCCAGGCCCGCGGGTGCGATCCGCTCCAGCCGCCGGTACACCCCGACCCGCAGGTCCGCGAGCATCCGCAGCACCGCGTCGTGGGACACGAGGCGCTCCGCGTAGCGGAACACCGCGCGGCCGATGCCGAACGTGCGGGTCGCGGTGACCGCGACCATCAGATAGAGCACGGGGGGCTGCTCGGAGGCCCGGGAGATGAGCCAGCCGGAGGTGGCCATCAGTCCGACGGCCGATCCGAGTGCGAGGCTCCCCAGCAGCAGCGCGAACACGAGCCGCCCGCGGAGCGCCCCCGCTTCCTCCCGGACGCGCGCGAACACGCCCCGGACGCCGCCCGGTCGCCGGCGGCCGGCCTCCGGCTGTGCGTCGGTCTCGTCGGCCGCTGTGCCCAGGGGGGCCGGGGTGGCCGGGGTGGCCGGGTTCGGCGGGGTGACGTCACCGGACACGGAGGAACCGCTGTCGGGGGCCCATGTGTGGTCCGTATCCCGCCCTGAAGACGACGGCCCGTCCAGGGTGACCACGCGGTCGGCGACCGCGAGGAGCGCGGGACGGTGGACGACCAGCAGGACGGTCCGGCCCGCGGCCAGCCTGCCGACCGCCTCGACGATCCCGGCCTCGGTCTCACCGTCCAGGCCCGCCGTGGGTTCGTCGAGCAGCAGCACCGCGCGGTCGGCGAGGAACGCGCGGGCGAGGGCGAGGCGCTGTCGCTGTCCGGCCGAGAGTCCCGAGCCGTCCTCGCCGAGCAGGGTGTGCATCCCGTCCGGCAGCGCTGCCACGAACTCCTCCGCCCCGGCGTCCCGCAGTGCCGCCAGCACGGCGTCCTCGTCCGCGTCGGGCCGTGCGAGCCGGACGTTCTCGGCGATCGTCCCGGCGAAGAGGTACGGCCGCTGCGGCACCCAGGCGATCCGCTCGCGCCACCGCTCCACCCCTTCCGGGGACAGCGTGGCGAGGTCGGTGTCCCCGGCCAGGGCCCGGCCCTCGTCGGGGGCGGTGAAACCGAGGAGGACACCGAGCAGGGTCGACTTCCCGGCCCCGCTCGGCCCGGTCAGGGCGACCGTCTCACCCGGCTCCACGACCAGTGACGCCGCGTCCAAGGAGGGCCGTGCCCGCCCGGGATGACGAACGGTCACGTCCTCGATCCGCAGACCCACCGGCCCCTCGGGTACCTCCGCCGCGCCCCGGGCGGGCATCGGGGTCTCCAGCACGGCGAAGATCTCCTCCGCCGCGGCCAGGCCCTCGGCGGCCGCGTGGTACTGCGCGCCGACCTGCCGCAGCGGCAGATACGCCTCGGGGGCGAGCACCAGGATGACGAGTCCGGTGTACAGGTCGAGATCGCCGTGGACGAGCCGCATGCCGATGCCCACAGCGACGAGTGCCACCGACAGCGTCGAGAGCAGTTCGAGGGCGAACGACGACAGGAACGCGATGCGCAGGGTCCGCATGGTGGCCCTGCGGTACTGGCCGGTGATCGTCCGGATCGACTCGGCCTGGGCCTTCGCCCGGCCGAACACCTTGAGCGTGGGCAGTCCCGCGACGACGTCGAGAAAATGGCCGGACAGCCGGGACAGCAGCTGCCACTGCCGGTCCATGCGCGACTGGGTTGCCCATCCGATCAGCATCATGAAGAGCGGGATCAGCGGCAGCGTCCCCGCGATGACCGCCGCGGAGATCCAGTCCTCGGTCACGATCCGGGCCAGGACCGCCACCGGCACCACGACCGCGAGACCGAGCTGCGGGAGGTAGCGCGAGAAGTAGTCGTCGAGGGCGTCCACTCCCCGGGTGGCGAGCGCGACGAGCGAACCGGTGCGCTGCCCTACGAGCCATCCCGGTCCGAGACCGGCCGCCCGCTCCAGCAGTCGCCCCCTGAGCTCGGACTTCACCGCCGCGCTCGCCCGGTGTGCGGCGAGTTCGGTCAGCCAGGACACGATGCCCCGGCCCAGCGCGACCGCTCCGAGCGCCAGCAGGGGCGTACGCAGCCCGGCCGCGTCGAGGCCGTGCTGGAACGCCCCCACCACCACCTCGGCGACGAGCATCGCCTGGGCGACGACCAGCCCCGCACCGGCGAGGCCGAGGACCACCGTCGCCAGCAGGAAGCGACGGGTGGACCGGGCGTACCGGAGCAGACGCGGATCGATCGGTTTCACGTGAAACATCCCTGCCTGTGAGCGGTCCGGCGGCCGGCGTCAGTGCGCCTCGGCGATGTGCTGGGTGCCGATGCGCTTGCGGAACACCCAGTACGTCCAGCCCTGGTAGAGCAGCACCAGCGGGGTCGCCACGGCCGCACACCACGTCATGATCTTCAGCGTGTACGGGCTGGAGGAGGCGTTGGTGACGGTGAGGCTCCACGCCGGGTCCAGCGAGGACGGCATGACGTTCGGGAAGAGCGTCAGGAAGAACAGGGCGACGACCGCCGCGATGGTCACTCCGGACAGGGCGAACGACCATCCCTCACGTCCGGCCCTGATGGTCACGACCGCACCGATCAGCGCGGCGCCGGCCACGACCACGGCGACCAGGCTGGTCCCGTCGCCCCTGCTCGCCTGGGTCCAGAGCAGGAAGCCCATCGCCAGGACGACGGTGATCAGCCCGAGCACCGACGCGAGCCTCCGTGCCCGTTCCCGGATGTCCCCGACCGTCTTCAGCGCGACGAACACCGCACCGTGGAAGGTGAACAGGGCGAGCGTCACCAGGCCGCCCAGCAGGGCGTAGGGGTTGAGCAGGTCGAGGAAGGTGCCGACGTACTCCTTGTGCGCGTCGATCTTCACACCGCGCACGATGTTGCCGAAGGCCACGCCCCACAGGACCGCCGGGATCAGCGAGGTCCAGAAGATGGCGCGCTCCCAGTTGGTCTGCCAGCGCTCCTCCGGCCGCTTCACGCGGTACTCGAAGGCGACGCCACGGATGATCAGGCACACCAGGATGATCAGCAGCGGGAGGTAGAAGCCGGAGAACAGCGTGGCGTACCAGTCGGGGAAGGCCGCGAAGGTGGCGCCGCCGGCGGTGAGCAGCCAGACCTCGTTGCCGTCCCAGACGGGCCCGATCGTGTTGATCAGCACCCTGCGTTCCTTGCGGTCGTGGGCCAGCAGCTTGGTCAGGACCCCCACCCCGAAGTCGAAGCCCTCGAGGAAGAAGTAGCCGGTCCAGAGCACGGCGATGAGTACGAACCAGACGTCGTGGAGTTCCATGTCACAGTCCCGGTCGTCATTCGTTGATCGTTGATCGTCGGTCGTCGGTCGTTGATCGTCGACGTCAGTACGAGAAGGCCATCGGGCGGTCGGCGTCATGGTCGTGACCGCCGATCCTGGTGGGCGGGTTGAGGTCGTCGGCGGTGAGCTCGGGCGGCCCGGCCTTGGCGTACCTCACGAGCAGCCTGACCTCGATGACGGCGAGGACGGCGTAGAGCGCGGTGAAGACGATCATCGAGGTGAGCACCTCGGCGTTCGAGACGCCGGGGGAGACTGCGTCCCGGGTGCGCAGCACGCCGTAGACGGCCCAGGGCTGCCGGCCCATCTCGGTGAAGATCCAGCCCCAGGAGTTGGCGATCAGCGGGAACCCGAGCGTCAGGGTGCCGATGAGCCAGTACAGCCGGGTGAGCCGCTCGCCGAGGGGCTTCCTGAAGAGGACGAGATACGGCACCTCGTCCTCGCCGACCCGCTGCGCCTTCGGCAGCAGGAACTTCTTCCGGGTGAGCCACAGCCCGGCGAGGCCGATGGTGAAGGAGGCCATGCCGAAACCGATCATCCAGCGGAAGCCCCAGTAGGCGACGGGGATGTTCGGCCGGTAGTCGCCCGGTCCGTACTTCTTCTGCTCGGCCTCGTTGGTGTCGTTGATACCGGGCACGTACGAGCTGAAGTCGTCGTTGGCCAGGAAGGACAGCAGTCCGGGGATCTCGATGGCGACCTTGTTGTGCCCCTTCTCCACATCGCCGTAGGCGAAGACGGAGAACGGGGCCGGGCCTTCGCCGTCCCACAGGGCTTCGGCCGCGGCCATCTTCATCGGCTGCTGCTTGAACATGACCTTGCCGAGGAAGTCGCCGCTGACCGCGGTGAGCAGTCCTGCGACGACCACGGTGACCAGGCCGAGCCTCAGCGAGGTCTTCATCACGGGGATGTGCTTCCGGCGGGCCAGGTGGTACGCGGCGATGCCCACCATGAACGCGCCGCCGGTGAGGAAGGCCGCGGACAGGGTGTGGAACACCTGGGTGAGGGTGGTGTTCTGGCTGAGGACGGCCCAGAAGTCGGTGAGTTCGGCCCGGCCGGTCGCCTGGTTGATGCGGTAGCCGACGGGGTGCTGCATCCAGGAGTTGGCCGCCAGGATGAAGTAGGCGGACAGGACGGTGCCTATGGACACCATCCATATGCAGGCGAGGTGGATGCGCTTCGGCAGTTTGTCCCAGCCGAAGATCCACAGCCCGATGAACGTGGACTCGAAGAAGAACGCGATCAGAGCCTCGAAGGCCAGCGGGGCGCCGAAGACGTCTCCGACGAAGCGCGAGTAGTCGGACCAGTTCATGCCGAACTGGAACTCCTGCACGATGCCGGTGACCACGCCCATCGCGATGTTGATCAGGAAGAGCTTTCCCCAGAACTTCGTGGCTCTGAGGTACTTCTCCTTCTCCGTGCGCACCCAGGCCGTCTGCAGGCCGGCCGTGAGGGCGGCGAGCGAGATGGTCAGGGGTACGAAGAGGAAGTGGTAGACGGTGGTGATGCCGAACTGCCAGCGCGCCAGCGTCTCTGGTGCCAGAGCTAGGTCCACGTCGCCTTCTCCTTACATCCGGCGTGGTCACAGCCGCAGCATGCCCCTTGGATCTCGTACAACTCCGGACCAACCAGGGCACGCTTGTGAACGCGTTCACATTCACAAGCATTATTGCCCATGCGAAATTCGCACGTTCAACCGGGGCCCCTCTTGAAAGGTCAGCACTTCAACATCTTGTTGAAGTGCTGACTGGAGCGCCGCGTCCCGTGGTCCGTCCCGTGGTCCCGTGGTCCGGTGGTCCGGCACTCCCATGGCCCCGCGCCCTGAGGACCTGGCCTGCGCGGATGACCGGCGGCCGGCCGGGGGATATGCCGCGGGGCCGGGAACGAAGGGTTCCGTTCCCGGCCCCGCCGGAGGCCCGCCTACATCTCCTTGCGGAACGCCTCCGCCGTGTGCAGGAAGAGGTCGTTGGCCTCGTTCTCGCCGATGGTGACCCGCACACCCTCGCCGGCGAACGGCCGGATCACCACGCCGGCCTTCTCGCAGGCCGCCGCGAAGTCGAGGGTGCGCTCCCCGAGACGCATCCAGACGAAGTTCGCCTGCGTCTCCGGCACGGTCCAGCCCTGCTCGACCAGTGCCTGGTACACCCGGTTGCGCTCGCACACCAGAGCGCCGACTCGTCCCAGGAGTTCGTCCTCGGCCCGCAGCGAGGCCACCGCGGCGTCCTGGGCGAGCTGGCTCACACCGAAGGGCACGGCGGTCTTGCGCAGCGCGCCCGCGACCGGCTCGTGCGCGACCGCGAAGCCGACCCGCAGTCCGGCCAGGCCGTACGCCTTGGAGAAGGTGCGCAGGACCGCGACATTGGGGCGGTCGCGGTAGAGCTCGATGCCGTCGGGTACCTCGGGGTCCCTGATGAACTCGCGGTACGCCTCGTCCAGCACCACCAGCACGTCCGACGGCACGCGGTCCAGGAACCGCTCCAGCTCCGCACGCCGTACGACCGTGCCGGTCGGGTTGTTCGGGTTGCAGACGAAGACCAGCCGGGTGCGGTCGGTCACGGCGTCGGCCATGGCGTCCAGGTCGTGCACGTCACCGGCGGTCAGCGGCACCTGCACGGCGGTGGCGCCGCTGATCTGCGTGATGATCGGGTAGGCCTCGAAGGACCGCCAAGCGAAGACGACCTCGTCACCGGGGCCGGAGGTGGACTGCACCAGCTGCTGGGCGACGCCCACCGAACCGGTGCCCGTGGCGATGTGGCTCACCGGCACGCCGAACCGGGAGGACAGCTCCTCCATCAGTCCCGTGCAGGCCATGTCCGGGTACCGGTTGAAGTTCCCGGCCGCGGCGACCGCGCTCTCCATCACGCCGGGCAGCGGCGGATAGGGGTTCTCGTTGGAGGACAGCTTGTACGTCACCCGGTCGTCGCCGGAAGCGGCCGGCTTCCCCGGCTTGTACGTGGGAACACCGTCCAGCTCGGCGCGCAGCTTGGGACTCGTCTCGCTCACCGCAGGTCCTCCTCGGCCCTTGCAGATCAAGTGCCGTGCGGGCGGATCCCGCGCACAGCAGCTCCATGCTCATCAATACTTCTCACCTTATGAGGATTGAGCCCCGGTGCGAATGGCGGGCGACCAGAAATCAAGGGCGCACGCTTCAAACCGTGCGCCGTGGCTTGCGCCGTGGCGCGCATCCCCCGTGAAGGTGAGTTGAGACCTCTTCGAGACCTACGTCAAGTGGCGACCGTATCCGCCCGGACACTCCGCACTCTTATGCCGATCACATCAACTCCCTCTCTTTTCAAGGGGATAGACCATAAGTGATCATGCAGAATCGTGCCTGTCAATGCGGGCATATGCACCCGCGCCCATCACCGCCCATCCCCCTAATATCGGCTCGCCATGACAGCAGCAGGGAAGCACCAGGTGAGCCGGTCGACCGGTCGCCGGCTGGGGCGAGCGGGCATCCGGGACGTGGCCGCCGCAGCCGGTGTGTCCATCACGACCGTGTCCGACGCGCTCAACGGCAAGGGCCGGCTCCCGGACGCCACCCGCCGGCATGTCCGCGAGGTCGCCGACCGGCTGGGCTATCGCCCCTCCGCCGCGGCCCGCACGCTCCGCACGGGAAAGTCCGGCCTCATCGGCCTGACCGTCACCACGTACGGAGACGAACCGTTCACCTTCACGGAGTTCGCGTACTTCGCGGAGATGGCCAGAGCCGCGACGTCCGCCGCGCTCGCCCGCGGCTACGCCCTGGTCATCCTGCCCGCGACCTCCCGGCACGACGTCTGGTCGAACGTCGCACTGGACGGAACCGTCGTGATCGATCCCTCCGACCAGGACCCCGTGGTCACCGAACTGGTCCGCCAGGGTCTCCCCGTGGTCTCCGACGGGCGCCCCGCCGGGTCGCTCCCCGTCACCGCATGGGTCGACAACGACCACGAAGCGGCCGTCATGGACCTGCTCGACCATCTCGCCGCCGCCGGCGCACGCAGGATCGGACTGCTCACCGGCACCAGCACGGACACCTACACCCGTCTGTCCACCACGGCGTACCTCCAGTGGTGCGAACGGGTCGGCCAGGACCCCGTCTACGAGAGCTACCCGGCACACGACCCGTGCGCGGGCGCCGTCGCCGCAGACCGGCTGCTCGCCCGGCCCGACCGGCCGGACGCGGTCTACGGGCTGTTCGACCCCAACGGCACCGACCTCCTCGCCGCCGCACGGCGCTACGGTCTGCGCGTGCCCGACGACCTGCTGCTCGTCTGCTGCAGCGAGTCCACCGTGTACACCAACACGGACCCGCCGGTCACCACGCTGTCCCTCAAGCCGCGCCGCATCGGCACGGCGGTCGTCCAGCTGTTGATCGACGCCATCGAAGGGGTCGGGGGCAGCCGTCCGGTCGAACAGGTCATACCGACCGAACTCATCGTCCGCGCCTCGTCGGAACGTCGCCCTCCGCGTACGACCGTGAGCGCACCACGTTCACCATCGACGGACTGACCCGGATGAACAGGGGCGAATTGCCCGCCGGGCTGGGTGTACAGCAGGATTGACCACCCCTGGTGCGTCACACAGCAGGGGCCTCATTCCTATGATGGGCGCACGACATCACGGATCGGCGTCGATCGGCAGGGAAAACCCTTCCGACGGCGGGGGAACGGTCCGACCGGTGTACGGCGGCGCGACGGTGGTGGAGGGGTCAATGACTCAGGGGGCCGGTCAAGGACCCGTGGTGCGAACGGCGACGTTGCGCGACTTCCGCGTGCCGCCGTATGCGCAGGCTCCCGCGCATCCCGACGGCACGCCCGCAGTGCCGTCGGAGGAAGCGCATGCACTCGTCCCGCCCGCCGCTCCGTCCGCGGCGCCTGCGCCCGCCGGGTCCGTCCCACCCGCGCCGGACGGACCGCCGGCACCGCCGGCCCACCAGGTGTCTCCCCCGCCGCAGGGTCACCCGGCCGTACCGCCCACGCCTCCGGCCGCCCCGGTCGCCGGCGAGCACACTGCCGCATTCGGCCCCATGGGCGGCGGCACGGCGCCGGCGCACCCGGGGAACGCGCTTCCCGGCGACGAACCGGACGGCTACACGCCCACCGCACGCGACCTGCCGGTCATCAACCGGGGCGACACCGTCCAGGTGCACGTCACCCCCGACCCGGCCCCGGTGCCCGACAACGGCCGCGGACCGCTCTACGTCGTCGGCGACGTCCACGGCTACCTCGACGAACTCGTCGCCGCGCTCCGGGCCCAGGGGCTCATCGACGCCGACGGCAACTGGGCCGCGGGCAACACCCGGCTGTGGTTCCTCGGTGACTTCACCGACCGCGGGCCGGACGGCATCGGCGTCATCGACCTCGTCATGCGCCTGTCCGCCGAGGCCGCGGCAGCCGGCGGCTACTGCAAGGCCCTCATGGGAAACCACGAACTGCTGCTCATCGGCGCCAAGCGCTTCGGTGACACACCCGTCAACTCCGGTGCCGGCACGGCCACCTTCCAGGCGGCCTGGCTCCTCAACGGCGGCCAGAAGTCCGACATGGACCGGCTCCAGGACGTCCACCTCCAGTGGATGTCCCGGCTCGACGCGGTCGTGGAGGAGGACGGACACCTCCTGCTGCACTCGGACACCACCGCGTACCTCGAGTACGGCTCCACCATCGAGGACGTCAACGACACCGTCCACGAGATCCTCACCCGCAATGACGCGGACGAGTGCTGGGACCTCTTCCGCAAGTTCACCAAGCGCTTCGCCTTCAACGACGAAGCCGGACCCACCGCCGTACGGGAACTGCTCGACGCCTACGGAGGACGGCGCATCGTCCACGGCCACAGCCCCATCCCGTATCTGCTCGGCCAGGTCGGCTCCGAGGACGGCGACGAGGGTTCCGGTCCGGTCGTCGACGGTCCGCACGTGTACGCCGAGGGGCTCGCCATCGCCATGGACGGCGGAGTGACCATGGCCGGAAAGCTACTGGTCGTCCAGCTGCCGCTGCCCGACTGAGGGCGACGAGCAGGGGCGATTTCCGGAAACCCCCTGTCACCTCGCGCCGTGCCCGCTCTACCATCGGCTTATCCGTAGCAGGCTCTCCTCCGTTTCCGCCCAACTGCCCGTCCACACAGGCATTCCGGCCCTACGGAGCATCGGGGGATGCACATGAACAGCGCTCCGCACCTGCTGGCCGAGGACCGCCCGGAATTCGTGCGCGCCGTCGACGAGGCTCTTCGCAGCGTGCGCGACCGGCCGGATCCCAACGGAACGGGCCGGCAGCTCGGTATCGACCGACTGCGCACGATGGCCCTGGACGCGGCGGTCCTGATAACCGCCGCCGCAGCCGCCGAGTACGAGCAGTACGTGAAGGTCCGCGAGGTGCGCCGCTCACCGGCCTCCGCGGGACAGGACGCCGTCCCCGCCCCTGCAGCGGGCGGCACCACCGAGCCGGCGGGTGCCGGGATCGCCGCCGTCGTGACCGTGCTGGCTCCGGTGCTCTCCGGCACCGCCACGGTGATATTCCTGCTGGTGGGCTATGCCCTGACCCTGTTCACTCCCGAACCGGCCTTCGCACGGACCATGCTGACGGCGGGCTGGTCCTTCGCGGCGCTCACCGCACTCGGCATCCTCGTCGCGGCGGTCGGTCTGCTGATCACGGCGTTGCGGAACGGCACCGCCTCCGTCGCGGCGGCATCGCCGGATCCGGGGGACGACCCCCTTGCGGACGACGTGACGCGCGCGCGGGACGCCTGGCGTCAGGCGCTGCTGGAGCGCGGCATCCTCCCGTTCCTGCGGGACGCCCTCGCCGACCCCGCCCCCACCTCCGGCACCGGCTCGTCGGCATCCCCGGATTCGACGGATTCCCCGGCCCGCCGGATTCCCACGCTCGGCTACAGCAGCCCCGATTTCGCGAGCCCGGACGAGGTCGCGGGCAGCCCCCGGCCGACGTTCACCAGCCCGGACTTCACCAGCCCCCACTTCGGGGGGCCGGAGCACCGGCCGGACTGAGTCCGCAGGCATCGGGGCGCCTGCCCATGGCCTCCGACGCGCGTGTGCCGTGCTCGACGCGCGTGTGCCGTGACCGGCGGACCGGGCACGGCACACGTCAAGCCGTCAGAACTCGGCGGCGTCGGAGCGCAGGACTACTTCATGGTCTTGGCGCGGTGATTCACCCAGGCGTTCACTCGCTCCTGCGGGCTGAGGGAGTCGCGCTGGACCGACCTGTTCATCGCTTCGCCCGGGAGCAGGAACGGGGCACCGAACGGGCCGCAGACGGGACCGCCACCCAGCCCGGGGGTCCCGGTGCCCGGAATGCACTGGGCTTCCTGGAGGGCGATACTGTCGCTGTGCCCGACGGTGATGTAGACCCTTCTCTCGTCGGTGCCGGGGTCGTCGTCGTCGGGCAGCGTCCCGGTGTGCACGGCGATGCCACAGGGGTTCTCCGGGGCGTCGTACACGTTGAAGCCGTATGTCGTGCCGCCGGCGGGCCGCTGGAAGGCGAAGACCGTGATCCCGGCGAGCTGGGCGAGGTACTCGTTGCCGTGGTCGGTTTCGGCGTCCACGTCGACGCACGGTCCCGTCGCACCGGTCGCGCCCGTGGCACCCGTGGCACCCGTCGCACCGGTCGCGCCGGTCGCGCCCGTGGCGCCGTCCTCACCGGGGGCACCGGTCGCACCCGTGGCACCCGTGGCACCCGTGGCGCCGGTCGCACCCGTGGCGCCGGTCGCACCCGTGGGGCCGACCTTGCACCGGTCCTTGTCCTTGTCCTTGTCCTTGTCCCCGTCGTGCTGCGCGATCCGGGGCTTGCAGTCGTCGCCCGCGGCGACCGTGGTTCCGGGGTTCAGGACCTGCGCCGTGGCGATCTGGGGTCCGGCGATCCCGGCCAGCAGGAGGGCGAGCGAGGCGACCGTGCCTCCCGCCATCCATTTGCCGCGACGGGGCAGCGGTCCCAGACGGGACCCCGTCCTGTTCTCAGGACTCATGTACGTGCTCCTTGTTCGAACCGGTTCGGGCGCGCCCCGAACGCAATAGCGATGCTTGCCCGCTCGGGACTGCAGCGCTCGCGGGTCGTGCCCAAATGGGTAGATTCATCAGCAGCACGGGCCAATTCCTACATACATATGGACCAACTCCATCCAATACGCCCATAGCGTTGTTGCGCCTGACCGGGCAGCAATCGGCGACCCCCGCGCGTGGACATAAGTCATGGAATGACTTGCTATGCCACAGTGAGGCCCGGCCGCCCTCCGCCACGACAGACACCCGGGACCGGTGATGACGTGAAGCCGTCCATTTGCCTGTGCATGATCGTCAAGAACGAGTCGCGCGTCATCGAGCGGTGCCTCGCCTCCGTACGCGATCTGGTGACCACCTGGGTGATCTCCGACACCGGCTCGACGGACGGCACCCAGGACCTGATCCGCTCGGCACTCGGCGGCATCCCCGGGGAACTCCACGAGGAGCCCTGGGTGAACTTCGGCCACAACCGCTCGCTGAACATCGCGCACGCCCGGGGCAAGGCCGACTATCTGCTGCTGCTCGACGCCGACCTGGCCATCCGTCAGGACGCCCCGCTGCCCCGGCTGACCGCGGACGCGTACATGCTGCGCCACGACTGCACGACCTCGTACCGCATCAAGCGCCTGGTCCGAGGGGACTTCACATGGCGCTACGAAGGCGTCACCCATGAGTACCTGACCTGCGACGAGCCCTCCAACCAGGAGAACCTCGATGCCCTGGTCATCGTGGACTACGGCGACGGCGGGTCGAAGCACGACAAGTTCGAACGCGACGCCCGGCTGCTCGGCGCGGAGATGGAGCGCGACCCGGGCAATTCGCGCACCGTCTTCTACCTCGCCCAGACCATGCGCGACATGGACAGGGACGCCGAGGCCATCACCCTCTACGAGAAGCGCGCGGAAATGGGCGGCTGGGCGGAGGAGGTCTACTGCTCCCTGCTCCAGGTCGGCATCCTCAAGGCCGGGAACGGCGACTGGCCGGGGGCGATGGACGCCTTCACCCGGGCGTGGGAGACCCGGCCGCAACGCCTGGAGGCCTGCTACGAACTGTCCTGCCGGCTCCGGACCATGGGCCGCTACCAGGCCGCCCACGCGCTGAACTGCGCCACCCTGGGCAAGGAGTGCCCGGCCGAGGACCTGCTGTTCACCCAGCCGTGGGTCTACCGCTGGGGGCTGCTGTTCGAATACTCGATCACGGCGTACTGGGTCGGCGACTACAGGAGTTCCCTACAGGCGTGCGACCGTCTCCTGGCCATGCCGGACCTGCCCGAGTCCCACCGCCGCCAGGTCCTCGCCAACCGCGAGTTCGCCCGGATCCAGCTGGCGGCCATCCCCCTGCCGACCACAGGCGGGCGCAGGACCAAGTCCCAGCGCCCGGCCCGCAAGTCCCGCTGAGGCCTCTCCTCAGACGCCGGTGAACCGGTCTCCCGCCGGGCCTTCGAGGAGCCCCGGCGGGAGCCTTCGGCCGTAGGCGAGCAGCAGCAGGTGCTGCGCTTCGCCGAACACCTGCGTTCCGGTGCCGAAGGACCAGTCGAGGTCGGTGGCGCGGAGCCGTACACCGTCGAGGTCCGCGCCGAAGAACTTGGTCGTCCGGGGGGTGACACCGCCCAGCAGGATGCGCAGCCGGTCCTCGGGCACTCGGCGGTCGAGGCCGAGCGCCACCGTGATGTCCAGGCCGTGCACGACGTCATGGCCGAGAGCGGCCGCGGCACCGCCGACGGGCGGCGTCCACGGATGGTGCGCGTTGTCCCGGAGCAGCCGCGCGAGTTCCCGGGGCGAGTGGGCCGCCGCGTCCCGGCGCGCACACCGGTCGGTCATCCGGTGGAGGCGTCCTCCCGCCTTGAGGAGTTCCAGGACGGTCCTCGGCAGCGAGTACCGGAAGCCCAACGACATATGGGCTGCGACCTCGCGCACCCGCCAGCCGCCGCACAGGCTCGGCGCGTCCCATCGGCGGTCCGTGAGCGTGTCCAACAGGTCGGCCAGCTCACACCGTTCGGCCGCGATCGCCGCTGTGATGTCTGCCGGTTGCGTGTGCTGATTCGTGGTCTCTCCCATGGCGTCCAGCCTGGTCGCGCATGCCACCATAAGTCCAAGACCGTGTGCTTATCTCTCCTAGAATCCTCGGTTATGGAGCTCCGTCAGCTGCAGTACTTCGTCACGGTGGTGGAGGAGGGCGGCTTCACCCGTGCCGCCGCGCGGCTGCACCTGGCACAGCCGGGGATCAGCGCCCAGATCCGGCAGCTCGAACGGGAGCTCGGACAGCAACTGCTGGACCGTTCCGGCCGGTCGGTCACGCCGACCGAAGTGGGCGAGGCCGTACTGCCGTACGCCCGGGCCGCGCTCGCCGCCGTGGAGGGGGCGCGGCAGACGGTGGACGAGTTCAGCGGTCTGCTGCGCGGCCGGGTCACCATCGGTGTGCTCTCCGGTGCCGGCGTCCACGGGTTTCCGCTGACCTCCGTACTGGCCGCGTTCCATGAGCGGCACCCGCGGATCGAGGTCACCCTGACCGAGGACTCGTCGGAGCATCTGTTCACCGCCCTTCAGCGCGGTGAACTGGACATCGCGGTGGCCGGACTCGCGGACGAGGAACCTCCGCCCGGTGTCTCCGTCCAGGTCGTGGTCGACGAGCCGCTGGTCGCCGCCGTCGCCGGGGACGACCAGCTCGTCGCGGACGAGGGCGGTACGAGCGTCCGGCTGGCGGCGCTCCGGGACCGGCCGGTGATCAGTCTGCCGCGCGGTACCGGTACCCGCGGAGTGCTGGACCGCGCCTGCGCCCGCGCGGGGTTCCACCCCCGGGTGGTGTTCGAGGCGGCCGATCCGCGGTTCCTGGCGCAGCTCGCCGCCCGCGGGCTCGGGGTGGCGGTGGTGCCGATGCCCCGGGCGGACGTCGCCTCCGGCCTCGGTCTGCGCGTCCTGACGCTCGTCGAGCCGCGGCTACGCGCCCGGGTCGCCCTCGCCTGGCGTACCACCGGGCCGGCCGGACCTGCGGCCTGCGCCCTGCTGGGCCGTCTGCGAGCCGCCTTCGGCGACGCCCCGGGCAACGTCGGCGAGGCCGCACGGTAGGCCCACCCGGAAACGCCCCGGATCGCGGACGGGCCCGCGACTCCCCCCATGGGTCGCGGGTCCGTCCGCCGCCCGGTCGCCCGGGTCGGTCGGCTGGACCGGACTGCTCGGCCAGTCGGCCGGGTCAGTCGGCCAGCGGCAGGTAGACGCGGTTGCCGCTCTCCGCGAACTCGCGCGACTTCTCCGCCATGCCCTCCTCGATCTCCTCCTGGGTACCTCCGTGTTCGCGCCGGATGTCCTGTGAGATCTTCATCGAACAGAGCATTAGCAGAGTATCCATATGGTCTAGGGTCGTGGACAGACAGCCACACGAGACCCGAGGGGGGCCGCCGATGGAGAAGCGCGAAGAGCTCGTCAGCAGGTTGCGAGGGGTGCCCGAAGGCACGCCGACCGTGGACGAGGTTCGAGCGATGCTCGCCGCGGACCCGACGCTCAAATGCGTCGTCTGCTACGCGCGCATCTCGTTCGACGGACGGGTCAAGGACGCCCACGGCATCGAGGACCAGCACCGCGAGATGGGCGACCACGCCCGTACGTTCGACTGGCTGGTGGTCTACCGGTACACCGACAACGACAAGAGCGCGAGCAAGGAGAGCGTCGTTCGCGACGACTTCGAGCAGCTCATCACCGACCTGAAGGCCGGCCACACGCCCGAGGGCTACCCCATCCATGGCGTGATGGCCGTGAACGACGACCGCCTCTACCGCCGGCCGAGCGACTGGGAGCGGTACCTGAAGGCGTTCACGGCGCACGAAGGCCGCGTCTACCACGACTCGAACGGCATCCAGGACCTCTACGCCGAGGGGTTCGAGATCAAGGGTCTCGTGGGCGTGGCCATGTCGCTCAGCGAGACGAGGAAGAAGCAGCGCCGCTCACGCAACAGCCACCGCAACCGCGCGATTCGCGGCCTGGCCGTCTCCGCATGGCGACCGTTCGGGTGGGAGGACGACAAGGTCACACTCCGCCCGAAGGAGGCCGACGCGATCCGCCAGGCCGTCAAGGACGTGATCGCGGGGGCATCCATCTCCGAGATCACCCGGCAGTGGAAGGAGGCCGAGTTCATCACGAGCCGGGGCAACCCCTTCCAGTACCAGACCGTCAAGCAGGTACTGATGAACCCGCGACTCTGCGGCTACCGGGAGATCAAGGGCGAGCTCGTCCGCGACGGCGACGACAAGCCCGTAGTCGGCGAGTGGGAGGCGATCGTCACTCCCAAGGACTGGTACGCCGTGACCAACACGATCCGCGAGCGGGGACGAGGGTCCGGCGTGCCGACGGGCGGTCTGGTCCACAAGTACCTGCTGACGGGCATCCTCAGGTGCGGCAACGTCCTGGAGGACGGGACCGTCTGCAACAACAAGATGATCGGCATCAAGGCGAACGACTGGCTGAAGTACAAGCACGCCTACATGTGCAAGAAGACCGTCGACGGGGGGTGCAACAAGACGTACAAGCGGGGCGACGAGACCGACAGGTTCGTGGTGGACGTGGTCATCGCCAAGCTGGAGAAGGACGCCGCCAGCAAGTCCCGCGACGTGCCCGACTGGGACAAGGCCGAAGCCCTAGAACGTGCCATCCGCAGCCGCAAGGAGCTGGAGCGCCGGTGGCACGACGACGAAGACACCGACATCGACGACGAGGCGTTCTTCCGGAACCTTCCGGTGATCGAGCGGCGCATCAAGGAGCTGCGTGCCGACCAGGCGAAGAACGAGGCGTTGAAGGCGGAGGCCGAGGCCGCAGAAGCCGACATCGCCGCGTCGTTCAAGGGCAAGACGCTGACGCAGAAGCGCAAGGCCATAAAGGATGCGCTCGTAGCCGTTGTGGCCGTCCCCGGCGGCAAGGGGAACAAGGCGTTCGACTACGAGCTGCTCAAGCCTGTGTGGCGCACTTCCGAGTGAGGCGGGTACCCAGCCACAGCATGACTCTGAGCTGGGACCGCTCAGCGGCGAGACCACGGCACTAGGTCGTGTTCTTCGAAGTCGGTGATCTGACTGGATGGCCGTCCGGGGCAGTGGCGGGCGGCAAACCACATGGCGGGGTCGCGGGCGAGGTCTAAAGCATGTCCTAGGCGTCGGGGTTCTTGCCCGTGGCAACGGTATTGATGCGCTGAACCTGGAACTTGGCGAACGACTGCAGGTCGTGGTCCTTGGGCAGAGAGTCGCCGAAGACGAAGGCCACGACGGTGCCGACGCGCAGGACCACGCCCGGGCGGTTCCCGTCCGCGTAGGCGTCGGTCTCGTCGGCGCCCGCGTCGACGGTCAGCGGCTTGGCGTCGGGCTTCCCTTCATGGGTGTCGGCGACCAGCGACTTCATGCCCACCTTGGCGTTGTCGACCGAGTCGTACGCGAGGAGCTCGAAATCCACGAACGCCCCGCTCGTGGAGTACCGGCTGTTCCCATACGAGGTGAGCCCGGCACAGCTGAATCGAGCCCCCTGCTCGCAGCGCTTCTGCAATTTGCTCCCGTCCCTGACGAGGGGCGAATCTCCCTTCCAGCCCTTGGGGGCGGCGAGTTCGCTCGGGATGGCCTGGGCCAGCTGGGAAGGGTTGAACGGCGCGTCGGCTGCGCGACTCTCACCGGCGCCTCCACCACTAGTACTGCCTTCCGAGCAGCCCGCCAGTGCCAGTACCAGCGTGATACCCGCAGCCGCACCGCGCATCGTTCGAAGCATCATCACTCGTTCCCCCATCAGTGATCATCCATCAGTTGTACTTGGATAGGTGTTGTCGGAGTCGTCGAGGTCGCTGACCATCATGATGAGCGCACCCTCGGACGGGTCGTCGATGCGGTCGCCGCTCTCGCTGTCGGCGCCGTTGCACCGATCACCCGTCCGCTTCGTATCCGCCCGCTCTGGTCGCGGTCGGCATTGCAGGCGGGACAGGCCGCTCCGCTGCCCTTTGGGGCAGCGGACCAGCAGGGGGCTCCGGTCAGCTGGCTGCAGCCCCGCGGCGCCTGAGGGCGTAGAAGGTGATGCCGCCGAGCAGGAGGACTCCGGCGCCGATGCCGACGGGCAGCGCGAGCCTGCCCACGAGCGACTCGTCGCCCTTCGCGGCGGCCGTCGTGCCGTCGGCCCTGCCCTTCTCGTCCGTCCCGCCGGTCCCCTCCTGGTCGCCCTTCCCGTTCGTGCCGGGCGGCGAGGCGCCCTGGGTGGCGTCGTCACCGAAGTGGAACACCGGGCTGTTGTCGGAGCGCGGCGTGCCGGAGACGTCCACGGTCAGCGAGATCGGTACGACGATGCCCTTCGCCTCGTCGTCCGGCTCGGCGACCTGTGCCTGGATATAGTACGTGCCGGGCACGTCGTATCCCTTGGAGTCGGAGGTCTTCGCGGCGTCCCCGTCGGTGATCTCCCAGGGCCCGCAGACCCGCTCGATGTGCCCGGTCCTGCGCGCGAAGAGCTCGGTCACGTCGTGGTCCTCGTTGCACTGCGTCTCCTCGCGCTGTGCGTTGTAGACCGTGACGCTCCAGCCGGTGGTGACGGAGCTGGGGAAGTCGGCCGGGATGTCCACACCGCCCTTGACCGTGAGTTTCTGGCCCGCCTTCACCTCCACCCGCCAGAAGGGGGCCTCACCGACGGCGATCGACTGCCGGTGGGTGCCCGGGCCGATCGGGGTGGCGCTGTTGAAGGAGAAGCCGCCCTCGGCGTCCGCCCCGGTGCGGGGCTCGGGAGTCCGCGCGCCGGCTTCCTGGGTCGTCTTGTCGGCGATGCCGACGAGGAGTTCGACGGGCATCGGCTTGTCGCCGGACTGGGTCACGTCGTTCTCGACCATGATGCAGCCGATGTCGTTCGGTGCGGGCTTCTCGTTGCCCGCTCCGGGTTTGCTGCGGCCTCCGGTGGAGATGATGTTCGCCCATCCCATCGACTGGTCGAACTCCCGCAGCCACTCGCGGGGTTCGCCGTCTCCCGGAGGACCGGCGGCGACGGTGATGATGGAGCCGCGCCCGTACCCCTCCTCGGCGACGGCGGTGGCGCTCACCTGGAGCCGCTGGTCCGGCCGCTTCTTGACCTTGTAGTAGAGGTCGCGTCCGCCGGTGAACTTGTCCAGGTACTGGCCGGGCGTGACCAGCGGAGCGTCCTGGCAGCCGTTGAGGGAGCCGTCGACCGGCTTGCCGGTGGCGTGGTAGGTCCGCCACCCCTTGCGGAACAGGGTGCCGAGATTGGCGGTCAGCGAGTCGGCGTCGTCGGCGTCCGCGTACGACCCGTCGGTCACGTCGGCGATGCACTTCAACTGCGCGCGTGCCGAGGAGGGCGTCCGGAAGCCGACCACGTCCACGGCCAGGTCGATGCCCTGCTTCTTGAGCTCGCGGGCCACCTCGCAGGGAGGCGGCGGCGCGCAGGTGTCGTCGCCGTCCGAGACCAGGATGATGCGGCGCTTGCCGCTGGTGCCGAGGTCCCTGGCGGCTTCGCGGAGCGAGACGCCGATCGGTGTGAACCCGACCGCCTTGAAGCCCGCGACGCGCTTCTTGGCGTCGGCACGCGCCGTCCGGTCCATCGGTGTGACCGGCAGGACCTGCTGGGTGTCGGCGCAGCCCTTCTTCTTGTCCTTTCCGGGGTACGTGGCGCCGTACACGCGCAGTCCCAGCGGGGCCTGTTCGGGGGCGGTGTCGATGATCCGGGTGACCGCCTGCTTCGCGGCTGCGAGGCGGGTCTGGCCGCCGGCGTCGTTCTCGTTCATCGAACCAGACAGGTCGAGAACCAGGTTGATCCGGGCAGGCTCCGGCACCTCCGGCGCTGCGGGGGAGGCGCTCGCGGTCGCGGCCGGCGACAGGAGCACGCCGAGCAGCGGCAAGGAAACAGCAGCGAGCACGCGTCGTCGGCGTGGCCTTGGATACATGAAGGTGATCTCCAGGAAGTTGTCTGTCGGCCCCTAGCTTTGCCGGTCAGGGAACGGGCGCTCGGGAACGGTGAGACGTGTTCTCGCACCGGGGACCAGCGGAGCGGACGTTGTGCCGTCCCGCCTTTCGATCCCCGTGGGTCCAGGCGGCCGGAACGTCTGTGCTGGCCAACGTTCTTGTGTGCGGTGCCGAACTCGATTCACTCGAAGACAGGCACGACACCCCCCAACACCCCACGGCGTGGTCAGCGGGGTGGCCCCGGAGGTGAGTCTTGCGCGGTGTGATCATCTTTTCCAGGGTCTGTGAGTGCAGATAATTGGGCAGTCCTGGCTGCTGCCCGGGCTCAGCCCGAGTGGAAGGTGACTGATGAAGCTGTCGGCCAGTGACCGCGGCCGCCTCAAGGAGATCCTTCGGGCGCGCCGAGCCGCGATCGACCCGGTGACCATGGGGTTCCCCAAGCGCATCCCTGGTCCTGGTCGACGGGCTGCCGGTCTGAGCCAAGAGCAGATGGACGTGCTGCTCACGCGTACTCCGGGCACGTACAACCGGTTCGAGAACGGTCACCTCGCCAACCCCGGTACTGATCTCCTCACCTCGGTCGCAAGGACGCTGCGGCTGGATGAGCAGGAGTGGGCGTTCCTGTGGCTGATCACCCGCAAGGAGAACCCGCCCTATGTTCTGCACGGCTGCTCGGGGACGTCCATTGCCGAAGCGTGGCAGCGGATCATCGATCACATTCACGGTGCGTTGGCGTACGTCAATGACGCTGAATGGAACGTCATCGTTCACAACGAGGACTTCCGACGCCTCTTTCCTCGCGGACAAGCCCCCGCCAACGTCATGCGCTGGATGCTCCTTGACCCCGATGCCCGCACCGACGTGCTGATGCACTGGGAGACCCACTGGGTGCCGGCCATGATGCCCCACCTGAAACACAGCGTGGAGCTGCGCCCGGAGAATCTGGCGCTCGGTCGTCTCGCGTACGACGTTCTCAACGACCCCGTGACCGGACCGCTCTACCGCCAGCATGCGGCAGCCCCCATCCCCTATTTCGACGGCTCCGAACTCCCCATCCGCCACGCCATTCACGGCCCCGGCTGGCTCACGACCTGCCTCGCCGAACCCGTCACAGCCCCCGGCGCCCGCATCAACCTCAGCTTCTACACGCCTGGAGAGCCGCTAACCTGTCGCTACCCCACGCTCGTTCAGCCGCTCGTATCCTGACCAGGCAACACACCGAGGACGGCTCAGTACCACCGGATCCGCGCGCCATCAACAGGGGACTTGAGGTGCGTCACACTGGTGCCCCGGACCGAAGTGGTCCTGGACACCAGTGGCTGAAGCAGCAAGTGGTGTGCTCGCCGACGGTCAGATGTCCCAGGGATTCCGGTCACCAGTGCAGATCTTGAACGAGTGGCTCCACCAGTACCCCTCGTTGGTGGTGACGTAGGTGTTGCTGCTGAAGCCGCCGGGCCGGATCGTCCCGTGCGCCGTCCAGTTGTTTTCTTCGAAGTTCCAGAGGACGGCCTTGACGGGCAGGTTGTTGCGGTAGGAGTTGATGCCGTTCGTGCCCACCCCCATGCCGTAGTGATCCAGATAGAAGCAGGCGCTCAGGCTGGCGGCCACGAAGTCCAGGGTCCGGTATTCGGTGCTGCGGTAGAGGCACAGCCTGTCCGTCGGACACGCTTCGGCGGCCGTCGCCGATGTGGCGCCGATGGTCATCCCTGTGGCCGCGACGGCCCGCCCGAACCACACGCCGCGCGCTCCTCTCCAACTCGACAAGTCAAAAGCGGGGTTGGGATCAGCCCGTCTCTGGGCACGACGACCACCCCGGTACCATCGGCACCGGGGTCCTGATCAGGGCTTCCGCGACCGGACCACCCCGGATGCTGTCCAGGCCAAGGGGTGGTCCGGTCTTTCGTTGTTGTGCGCGGCCGGCCACGAGCAGACCGGACGAGCCAGAGCCTCTCGGCACTCAGCTCAGGGCTTTGCCCACCTCGTAGATGGTCGGCCGGTCCTCCGGCGCCGGGCTGAGCATGGCTTCGACCAGGCCGCCGAGCTCGCCGGGTACCCGAACGGTCCGGCGCATTCCGTCGAGAATGGCTTGCCGCTGCACGGGGCGCGGCGCGTCGTCCGGGTATTCGACCGCCCGCCAGCCCGTGGCCGAGATCAGCAGCGAGGCTCCCAGGGCGTAGATGTCGGCAGGCTGTGTCGCTTCGGCCACGCCGGTGGCGAGGACGCTGCGCGCGATCTCCGGTGCCTCGTAGTGGACGAGGCACCCACGGAACGGGAAGTCGTACCCGGCGGGCACCTGGCCGCCACGGGCCAAGGCGAGATCGATGAGGTGAGTTCGCTCGGGTCCCACGATGAAGTGGGCCGGCTGTACGTCCCCGTGTGCCCAGCCCTTGGCGTGCAGCTCCGCCAGCGCTTCGACGCATCCGAGGGCGACGCTCACGCGTGGCTCGACCGACCCGCCTTCCGCTCGGCACGGCTCCCACAGGCGGTACAGGTCGGGCCCCTCGCGCCACGGCTGCATGTTCCACGTCCCGTGCTCCCACTCACCGTAGGCGATCTCCTCGGAGCCGAGGCGGTACAGCACCGCGCCCTCCCGTGCGGGGGCAAGCGCCGTCCAGGGCTGGGCCGGCCATTCGGGCGTCACCTCGATCGGGTACCCGAGTTTCACCGCATACCGGCCCCGGTGACTCTCCACGTCCCAGACCATCGAGCCGCGACGGTTGAGGACGAGACGCTGAGCGGTGGGCATGAGCGCGTCGAGCACGACGACCGGCAGTTCAGGGGGTGGGCCGGACAAGACTCTCTCCTTCGTTCCAGACGGGTGCGGCCGACCCCGCGCAGAGGCCGGCCGCGTCCTTGACGCCGAGGGCTACGCCTGACCGTAGGGCCGGCCGCAGTCGGAGTCGCACTGCGCCAGGTTCTCGCCGTCCACGGTCCACAGGTCGTCGAAGACCATGAACCCGCTGGCCTTCATGGCCCGGGCCGACGCGGCGACCATCTTCGGGTCACGCGGCCCCCCGCCCGGCCGCGGGTTGTGGTGGAGGAAGCGGCCCGCGTGCTTCTCGCACAGCTCGGCGTACTCCTTGGTGTGCAGGATCAGGGCGTGCAGGCCCATATCCACGTCATCGGACGGGACCATCGGAGCCGTCGCCGTCGCCACGGTGACCAGGAAGGCCACGGCCTGGTCGGCGATCCGCTCGGCACGTTCGGGCGTCTGCCCGTTGTGGACGGCCACGAAGTAGGCGAGGCTCTCGAACAGCTCCTCGCCGACCACCTCACGGCCGGTCCTCTGGTCGTTCACCGTTGCCGTCATGCGTACGTCCTCCTTGGGTTGAAGAAGTGCCTGGGCAGTGCCTCCGTCCCGACCGCCGAGCTCGGCTCGCAGACGGCCGGGGGAGTTTGTTGGCCCGCCCTGAACGGGGACGGGGGAGCCCCGGATTCGGCAACCCTCCCAGGGCGGACCGGTCTAGGTGCCGGTGCCGAGGGCGACCCCGATCACCAATCCGCACGAAGCGCTGATGCAGATGATGAAGAGGACGCCGGTGTACCGGCCGATGACGCGCATCACAGGCCGACCCGGCTGTTGGTGTTCTTCACGGCCAGGCGCGCGCTCAGTTCCTCCCGCGCCTTGGGTGCCACGACATCGCCGGGCATGGCGTCCCACTCGATGCCGCCGTTCATCGGCCGCATCTGAACGCGGCCACCGATCTCGCCCATGATGAGGCCGAAGCGTCCGGTCTTCTGGTCCTTGGCCAGTTCGCCGACTCCGGGTCTGGCCTGCTGATTGCTCGCCATGGGCACGAGCATGCTGCCGTTCACAAGGACGTCGGAACCTCCACCAAACCCCACTTCGGGACGTCCCGCGTCAGGTAGAACGTCCCTAGTGCCGTCCCGAGGATCAGGGAGAGACTCATGCCGAACGAGAGGCTTCGTGCCGTCATGGCGGACGGAGGCTGGACGTACGCCACCCTCGCGGAACAGGTCGACGTAGACCCCAAATCCGTTGAGCGATGGGTCAATCTCGGCCGTACGCCACGCCGTGTCACAGCCATGCGGGCGGCAGAGACCCTAGGAGAAGACGTGCACGCACTCTGGCCGGCACTCCGGCAGGCGCGCGCGGCGCGAGCGATCAGCCCGGAGCTCGTGGCGCTCTACGACCAGCGGGCGGACATCCCCGTATCCGCCTTCGTGGACATGTTGACGCAGGCCCGCGAGCACATCGACGTGTTGGTGTACGCGGCCGTCTTCTTGCATGAGGCGTATCCCCGACTCAACGAGCTGCTGCGGGAGCGAGCCGCAGACGGCTGCTCGATCCGGATCGCGGTGGGCGACGCCGAGAGTGAGAACGTTCGGGCGCGCGGCCAGGAGGAGAAGTTCGGGCACGGCATCGAGTCCCGTTGCCAACTGGCGCTCATGCACTACCGGCCCCTGATCGGCGTGCCCGGCATCGACGTCCGGACCCACGGGACGACGCTCTACAACTCGCTCTACCGCGCCGATGATCAGTTGCTGGTCAATGCGCATGTCTGGGGGGTCAACGCGTACGGGGCCCCGGTGTGGCATCTTCGGCGTAGCGGCGAAGGCGGCATGTTCGACACCTACGCCGCGAGCTTCGACGCGGTGTGGTCCACGGCGACGCTCGTACGGCACGAGGGATGACCATGGCACGGACCGAGTACTACGACGACCCGAACGCGCCCAAGCCGAACAGCATGGTTGTCGCGGCTTCGGCCGTCGTCACCGACGAGCAGGGGCGCATCCTGCTCCAACGTCGACGCGACAACGATCTGTGGGCCCTCCCCGGCGGGGGCATGGACCTCACCGACTCTCTCCCCGGCACGGCCGTCCGCGAGGTCAAGGAAGAGACCGGTTTGGACGTGGAGATCACGGGACTGGTCGGCACGTACACCGACCCGAGGCACATCATCGCCTACACGGATGGCGAGGTACGCCGGCAGTTCAACGTCTGTTTCACCGCGCGGATCGTCGGCGGAGAGCTGGCGATCTCCGACGAGTCGACGGAGCTACGGTTCGTCTCGCCAGACGAGCTGGACCAACTTCCGATGCACCACACGCAGCGACTCAGGCTCCGCCATTTCATGGAGCACCGCGAGCGGCCCTATCTCGGCTGACCCCACGACGGCCATCTGACAGTCCCCAACATGTGCCGGTGGACGCTCCGACGTCAAAAGATCAGTCCGCAGAACGACGAAGGCTGACCGACGACTCCCCCCCGGAATGTCGTCGGTCAGCCTCGTTTCCGCAGGTCAGTCAGCCAGCGGAAGGTAGACGCGGTTGCCGGAAGCAGCGAACTCCTTCGACTTCTCCAGCATCCCGGCCTCGATCTCCTCCGGGGTTGCGTCCGAGTCGCCGCCGAACTGCTCTGTGATGCTTCTGCTGATCTTCATCGAGCAGAACTTCGGCCCGCACATGGAGCAGAAGTGCGCCGTCTTGGCCGGCTCGGCCGGCAGCGTCTCGTCGTGGAACTCCCGGGCCGTGTCCGGGTCGAGGGCCAGGTTGAACTGGTCCTCCCAGCGGAACTCGAAGCGGGCGTCCGACAGCGCGTCGTCCCACTCCTGGGCACCGGCGTGCCCCTTGGCGACGTCGGCGGCATGGGCAGCGATCTTGTAGGTGATGACGCCGGTCTTCACGTCGTCTCGGTTGGGCAGACCCAGGTGCTCCTTGGGCGTGACGTAGCAGAGCATCGCGGTGCCCCACCAGGCGATCATCGCGGCGCCGATGCCGGAGGTGATGTGGTCGTAGGCCGGGGCGACGTCGGTGGTCAGCGGGCCGAGCGTGTAGAACGGCGCCTCCTCGCAGATCTCCTGCTGGAGGTCGATGTTCTCCTTGATCTTGTGCATCGGGACGTGCCCGGGGCCCTCGATCATCGTCTGCACGTCGTGCCGCTTGGCGATCCGGTTGAGCTCCCCGAGCGTCTTCAGCTCGGCGAACTGGGCGTCGTCGTTGGCGTCCGCGATCGAGCCGGGCCGCAGACCGTCGCCGAGGGAGTACGTCACGTCGTACGCGGCGAGGATCTCGCAGAGCTCCTCGAAGTTGGTGTAGAGGAAGTTCTCCTTGTGGTGCGCCAGGCACCACGCGGCCATGATCGAACCGCCGCGGGAGACGATGCCGGTCTTGCGGCGCGCGGTCAGGGGTACGTACCGCAGGAGCACGCCGGCGTGGACCGTCATGTAGTCGACGCCCTGCTCGGCCTGCTCGATGACCGTGTCCTTGTAGATCTCCCAGGTCAGTTCCTCGGCCCGGCCGTCGACCTTCTCCAGGGCCTGGTAGAGCGGGACGGTGCCGATCGGGACGGGCGAGTTGCGCAGCACCCACTCGCGGGTGGTGTGGATGTTCCGGCCGGTCGACAGGTCCATGACCGTGTCGGCGCCCCAGCGGGTCGCCCACGTCATCTTCTCCACCTCCTCCTCGATGGAGGAGGTCACCGCGGAGTTGCCGATGTTGGCGTTGACCTTCACCAGGAACCGCTTGCCGATGATCATCGGCTCGATCTCCGGGTGGTTCACATTGGCCGGGAGCACGGCGCGTCCGGCGGCGATCTCCTCGCGGACGACCTCGGGCGCGACGTTCTCGCGGATCGCGACGAACTCCATCTCCGGAGTGATCTCGCCTCGGCGCGCGTACGCGAGCTGGGTCACCGCCCGGCCGCCGCGGCCGCGGCGGGGCTGCCGGGGCCGGCCCGGGAAGACCGCGTCGAGGTTGCGCAGACCGCCGCGCGGCGAGGTGTGCTTGATGCCGTCGTCCTCGGGGCGCACGGGCCGGCCGGCGTACTCCTCGGTGTCCCCGCGGCCGACGATCCAGTTGTCCCGCAGCGGCGGCAGTCCGCGCCGGACGTCGGTCTCCAGCGCGGTGTCGGTGTACGGGCCGGACGTGTCGTACAGCGTCACATCCTTGCCGTTGGTGAGGTGCACCTGGCGCACCGGCACACGGATGTCGGGGCGGGAGCCCTCGACGTAACCCTTGTGCCAGCCGATGGACTTCCCGGCCCCGTCGTTCTGCTTCGAGGCAGGCGTGCGTGCGTCCTGAACGGTCATGAGACCTACTCCCTACGCCGGCATTACCCGGTAACAGGTTCGGCGGTCGACGCAGCGGTTCCCGTACGGTCCGTACGGATGTCAGCGCCCTCTCAGCCCGGTGCTCCGAGCTCCCGCGTGTGCAAAGGTGTCACCACGCTAGCGTCCTCCCGGCCGGGCTGGCCAGGGGGCCCGTCGCAGTTGGGATGATCGTTCGGTGACCCAGTCAGAGCCTCACGCACATGGACATTCGCACAGCCACGGGCCGGCCGCGCCCGTGTCGAAGCACCTCCGCAAGGTCATCGCGGCGGTGCTGATCCCCTTCGCCGCAGCCGTGGTGGTGGGGCTGGCCGTCCTCTGGCCGGGCGGGGCACCGGAACACGAGCGCACTGGTGTCGGTTTCGACCGGCAGACCGAGCAGGCCACGGTGGTGCGGGTCGACCGGGTGGACTGCAAGGCCGTCAATGCCGCGACGACCCCACCGACCGGTGATCCCACGGCCCCGCAGGGCCGCGAGGCCGAGCAGCGCCGGAACGGCACCTGCGGCAAGGCGACCGTCAAGGTCACCACCGGTCCCGACACGGGCCGTACCTTCGTCGAGATCGTCCAGCCCGACGCTCCGCGGCAGTTGAAGACCGGGCAGGAGGTGGTGGTCGCCTACGCCCCGGACGCGCCGCGTGAACTCCAGTACTCCGTCACCGATGTGAACCGGAAGCTGCCGCTGGTACTGCTCGCCGCGATCTTCGCGGTGGCCGTGGTGCTGGTGGGACGGATGCGCGGGCTGATGGCGCTCATCGCGCTGGCCGTGAGCTTCGGCGTGCTGACGCTGTTCATCCTGCCCGCCATCCTCCAGGGCTCGGACCCGCTGGTCGTGGCGGTGGTGGGGGCGAGCGCGATCATGCTCATCGCGCTCTACATGTGCCACGGCCTGTCGGCCAGGACGTCGGTGGCGGTGATCGGCACTCTGATCTCCCTGATGGTGATCGGGCTGCTGGGCTCGGTGTTCATCGACTGGACGGTCCTCAGCGGCAACACCGACGACTACACCGGTCTGATTCACGGCCTCTATCCGAACATCGACATGAGCGGTCTGCTGCTGGCGGGCGTCATCATCGGCTCGCTCGGCGTGCTGGACGACGTGACGGTCACCCAGACGTCCGCGGTGTGGGAACTCCACCAGGCCGACCCGGAGATGGGGGCGCGGGCGCTCTACCGGGCAGGTCTGCGTATCGGCCGGGACCACATCGCCTCGGTGGTGAACACCCTCGTTCTCGCCTACGCGGGCGCCGCCCTTCCGCTCCTGCTGCTCTTCAGCATCGCGGAAAGCAGCGTGGGAACGGTGGCCAACAGCGAACTGGTCGCGGAGGAGATCGTCAGAACGCTCGTCGGGTCCATCGGTCTCGTCGCCTCGGTGCCGGTGACGACCGTGCTCGCGGCGCTGGTCGTCTCCGCGGACCGGCCTGAGGCAGCCCTCACGGTGGGTGGCGTGCAGCCGGCCACCGGGCCGGGCGGAGCGAGCGCACCGGCGCCCCGGGGCGGACGGGGGCGGCGGCGCAAGAGGTGACGCGGACGCCCGCAGGCTGCCTGGTCGGCTGCTCGACCGGAGGGCGGGCGTCCGCACTGCTGCCCGACCATGGCCGAGTCGGTACAGCAGGCATGTCCGATCAACTCGGTCGGCCGGCCGACCGCGGGTGCCCGGACTCCGGGTGCTCCGGGGCCGGCGGCGGACACCCGGACCCCGTGGTCAGCGGGCGTTCTCCTCGGCTGTCAGCCGGCGTTCTCCTCGGCGAGGATCCGGCTGAGCACATCGTCGAGCGAGCCTTCGAAGTCGCCCAGTGTGCGCTCCTGACCGAGCGGAACGAGCCGGTCGGTCCGGTCGAGGAAGGCCACGAGCGGCGCGGCGGCGGCGCGGAAGGTCGCCTGCTCGCTTCCCACCCGGAGTCGGAGGTGCACGTCGGAGAGGTCGTCGGGCCGGGCCGGCGCGATGTGCACATCGCCGTCCCCGTTGGGCCCGTTGATGCCGTCGAGCAGCAGCTCCCTTCCGAACGCCCAGGTCACGGGGGTGTCGCCGGGAAGGCGAAAGGTCATCCATACGGCGAAGGGATCACCGGCGTCATAGCGGAGCTCCACCGGGATCCTGAAGGAGAGCTCCTCGGAGACCAGGAAGCTCATCATCACCTCTGCCTGAACCGACTCGCGCATGACGCAAATCGTCCTCGACCGACGGGGATATCACAAGGAGTAGTTCTTCAGATACTGATAGAGAACGCGAACGAACTGACCAGCGACCCGACTTCGCTCTGCAGGCGTGTCACGGCCGGCAGCAGCCGGTGCTCCTGGTGGCGCGGGAGCGAGATCGCCATGGCCGCGGCTGTGGTCCCGGCGGTGATCGGAATCGCCGCACACACCGTGCCGAGTGCGTACTCCTGCCGCTCGACGACCGGCCGCATCCTCTCGGTGCCGGCGAGCCGCGCAAGGAGCGTGGCGCGGTCGGGCACCGAGTACGGCGTGAGCGGACGCACGGGGTGCCGGTCCAGATGGTCCCGGCGAGTGCGCTCGTCGAGCTGGCTGAGCAGGCACTGTCCGATCGCATGCGCGTGCCCGGTCTCCCGGAAGTCCGCCCACTCCTCGACCGCCGGTGCCGTCGGGGTGTCCGCCACAGCCACGAGCTCGATCTCGTCCTCGCGGTAGACCGCGAAGTAGACCGGTGCGCCGATCACGTCCCGCCAGTGGGCGAGCGAGTCCGAGATACGGCTGCGGCGAAGCTGCCGCTCCCCGGCTCCCGCGAGCCGCTGCGCCGCGTCGCCGTAGCGGAACACGCCGTTCTCGCGGCGCAGATAGCCCTCGAAGGTCAGGGTGCGGAGCAGGTGGTACGCCGTGGGCAGGGCCAGACCGGCCTCCCGGGCGAGCTGTTTGGCCGGCGCCCCGTCGGCGTGCGCGCCCACCGCTTCCAGGAGCCGCAGTGCCCGTTGCACCGAGCCGATCAGGGTAGGACCCGACGCATTGGTGGCTGTGGCCACAGGTCACCCCCAGGCGTGCCGACGGATGTCACCCGCCCGCAGGGGCCGCCCCCGCGGGCCGCCGCAACCCCCGCCCGCGGTGGAGCATTCGCGCGCTCTCCGGCCCACGCGCCTTGGCCGACCCGTGTTTTCCGGGAGACGGCAGCGTTTTTCCACTCTAATGGCCGCCTCTCCGGACCCCAAAGGCCGAGAAGATCCCCGTTCCCCCGTCCGGCCTAGTGCACGCACCGCCCCTCTCCGCTGAACCGCTGAATCCTTACCAGTCGCCGGTCTTGGATGAAGACGAGGTGAATTTCCGTACGACGTAGAGAAGTCCACCCACAAGGGCGACGAACACCAGCACCTTGAACAACAGGCCGATCACAAACCCGAGCACGGTGGTGATCATTCCGCCGAACACGACAAGGGCGATGACCGGTACGGCGATCCACTTCACCCACCAGGGCATACCCGCGAATATCTCCCGCACGGCCATGTTCCTCATCCTCGTTTCCGTGGAGTGGTTCTGAGATTTCCCACTTCCGATGCTAGGTGGAGAGGGGAGCCTCGCGGGCCCTCCGGACCCCTTGGTCTCCCCTGATCCGACCCTGAGAGGGAACTCGGGGATGCGGTCAGCTCTCCGGGGGAGAGAAGACGACCAGCACCCGCAGATCCTCGCTGATGTGGTGGAACTTGTGGGGCACTCCCGCCGGGACGTACACCACGCTCCCGCGCGCCACCAGCGTCGTCTCCGTGCCGACCGTGATCGAGGCACGGCCGCTCACCACGAAGTACACCTCGTCCTGACCGTGGGGCTGCTGCGGGTCGGTCGCGCCGGCGTCCAGGGCGTACAGGCCGACGGACATATTGCGCTCGCGCAGGAACTGCAGGTACGCCCCTTCGTTGGCGGTCCGCTCCGCCTCCAGTTCATCAAGCCGGAATGCCTTCATTGCCCGTTTCCGCCCCTGGTTGATCTGCCGCTGTTCGGCGCCGGTCGTGTCTGCCACGATCAGACACATGAAGAATTTCGTAGTCAAGACGATCGCCAATGCGGCGGCTCTGGGCGTGGCGATATGGCTGCTCCAGGACATCACGCTGACCGGCGCCAGCACCGGCCGCAAGGCCCTCACGCTCGTTCTCGTCGCCCTGCTGTTCGGCCTGGTGAACCTCCTCGTCAGGCCGCTGGTGAAGCTGATCGCGGCCCCGTTGTACCTCCTCACCCTGGGCCTGATCACTCTGGTGGTCAACGCCCTGATGCTGCTGCTGACGTCCTGGCTGGCCGATGAACTCGGCCTCTCCTTCCACGTCGAGGGCTTCTGGACTGCCGTGCTGGGCGGCCTGATCATTTCCGTGGTGTCGTGGGTGATGAACGTCGTTCTGCCCGACGGCAAGGACTGAGCACCGCCGATGGAATCCCCGCACCTCTCGCGTTCCCCGTACCGGGTGTGCTTCGTCTGCACCGGGAACATCTGCCGGTCCCCGATGGCGGAGGCGGTCTTCCGCGCCCGCGTCGAGGAAGCCGGCCTGTCCTCCTCTGTCGAGGTGGACAGCGCGGGCACCGGCGGCTGGCACGAGGGCCACGGCGCCGATCCCCGCACCCTCTCCGTGCTCGATGAGCACGGCTATGCCTGTGACCACGTGGCCCGCCGGTTCCGTGCCTCGTGGTTCCCGCTGGTCGACCTGGTGATCGCCCTCGACGAGGGGCATCTGCGGGAGCTCCGCTGGCTCGCGCCCACCGCGGAGGACGCCGCGAAGGTGCGGCTGCTCCGCTCGTACGACCCTCGGGCGAGGGCGGACCTGGATGTTCCGGATCCGTACTACGGTCACCGTGAGGACTTCGAGGAGTGCCTCCGGATGGTGGAGACGGCGAGCCAGGGGCTGCTGGCCGCCGTAGTCGGGGCGATCGAGGAGCGTGCGGCATGAGCATCGGCGACGGAACCCGGTCGGTGCGGGCCGGCCTCCCGGACCCGGTGAAGTACGAACCGGCGCTGCCGGGCCCCGTCTTCGCCGCGCACTACCACCTGCCCGGCGAGGCCACCGGCTCCTACGTCTACGGCCGCGACGACAACCCGACGTGGACCCATCTGGAGCGGGCGATCGGCGAGTTGGAGTCACCCGGCGAGGGCGTCCACACCGTGGTCTTCGCCTCCGGCATGGCCGCGATCTCCGCGGTGCTGCTCTCCGGTGCCCGCCCGGGCGACGCCGTGGTCCTGCCGGACGACGGCTACCAGGCGCTCGCCCTCATGCGCGAGCAGCTGGAGACGTACGGCGTGGAGGTGCGGACCGCCCCGACCCGCGGGGACGCCCAGCTCCGCGTCCTCGACGGCGCACAGCTGCTGTGGATCGAGACGCCGTCCAATCCGGGCCTCGACGTGTGCGACGTGGCCCGGCTGGCCGAAGCGGCGCACGCCGCCGGTGCGCTGGTCGCCGTCGACAACACGCTCGCCACCCCGCTCGGACAGCGGCCGCTGGAACTCGGCGCCGATTTCTCCGTGGCCAGCGGCACCAAGGGCCTGACCGGCCACGGTGATCTCCTCCTGGGGTACGTGAGCTGCCGGGACGAGGAGTCGGCCGCACGGGTGCGACGCTGGCGCAAGGTCGTCGGCGCGATCCCCGGCCCGATGGAGGCATGGCTCGCGCACCGCTCGCTCGCCACGCTCCAGCTCCGCGCCGACCGCCAGGCCGCCAATGCCCTGGCGCTCGCCGAGTCCCTGTCCCGGCGCCCCGAGGTGAGCGGACTGCGCCATCCCGGGCTTCCGTCCGACCCGGCCCATGCGGTCGCGGCCCGCCAGATGCGGCGTTACGGCTGCGTCGTCTCCTTCGTCCTGCCCGACCAGGCCCATGCGGAACGGTTCCTGGAGGGACTGCGACTGGCGGACGACGCCACGAGCTTCGGCGGCGTAAGGTCCACCGCCGAGCGCCGCGGACGGTGGGGCGGGGACGCCGTGCCGGAGGGCTTCATCCGCTTCTCGGTGGGCGTGGAGGACGCCGACGACCTGGTGACGGACGTCGAGCGGGCGCTCGACGAGGCAGCCTGGGAATAGGCCGTACACAGCGCGGACGGTCCGAGCCTCCCCCCTCGTGGCTCGGACCGCCCCGGTCCCCTTTTCTCGAAGAACCGCACGGTCAAGGCTAGTTGACTCAGCGTCAGTGTCCAATCACGGTAGCGACAGAGACCTATCGACATATTTATAGTTGTGCCCGGCCGGGGACGTAGCCGAGACGGGAGGGCAAGGCATGGACCTCGCCTTGCTGCGTACGTTCGTCACCGTGCACCGGGCCGGGTCGTTCACCCGCGCCGCCGCCCTGCTCGGGCTCTCGCAGCCTGCCGTCACCAGCCAGATCCGCACCTTGGAGCGGCAGCTCGGCCGCCCCCTCTTCCTGCGCAGGGCACGTGGCGTCACCCCGACCACGATCGGTGACGAGCTCGCCCACCGGGCGGCACCGCACCTCGACGCGCTGGTCGAGATCGCCGAGCAGGGACGCCATGAGGAGTCGGAGGCCGCCCGCACCCTCCACCTCGCGGGACCGCCGGAGTTCCTCTCCCTGCGTGCCCTGCCGGCCCTGGCACCGCTCATCACCCGGGGGCTGGCGCTGCGCACAGCGTTCGGGACCGCTGAGGAGGTCCTGGAAGGGCTCGCGGCCGGCCACCACGACCTGGCCGTCACCACGGCACGGCCCCGCGGCGGACTGATGTCCTCCACTCCGCTCTGCGACGAGGAGCACGTCCTGGTCGCGGGCCCGCGCTGGGCCGCCCGGCTCGCCCCCGGCCTGCTGCGCCGCAACGGGCCCGCGGTCCTCGACCGCATCCCGGTGGTCGAGGTCCACGAGTCGCTGCCGCTCGTCGGCCGCTACTGGGCGACGGTCTTCGACGAGCCGCCCATCGCGACGGCGACCGTGGTCACCCCCGATCTGCGCTCCGTGCTGGACGCCGTGACGGCGGGCGCCGGTCTCGCCGTGCTTCCCCGCTACCTGTGCGAGGAAGCTCTGGAGAGCGGTGCGGTGATCGCGCTGCTGGACCCGCCGGTGCCCCCGCTGCGCACCTATTTCCTGGCGGTCCGAACGGGAACGCTCGCCCTGACCCACATCGCGCGGGCACAGGAATGGCTGCTGCGCGCGGCGGCCGACTGGAACTGATCACTCCGGGTCTCGCCACGGGCGTTTCAGAAGGGGTGTGACGGGCCACGCTCTTGCCATGACCGAACGGCCCGTGGTCAAGCGCACCGCCCGCGCCATTCTGCTCGACGGTGACGACCTGATCCTGATCAAGCGCACCAAGCCCGGCATGGCTCCGTACTGGATCACCCCCGGCGGGGGCGTCGAGCCCGAGGACGCGACCGTCGTCGACGCCCTCCACCGCGAGGTCGACGAGGAACTCGGCGCCAAGATCACCGATGTGGTGCCCTGCTTCGTCGACACCGTCGAGCACATCAGCGGCGGCGGGGTGACCGGGGTGAAGGTGCAGCACTTCTTCATCTGCCGTCTCGAGTCCATGGACGCCACCCGGCGTCACGGGCCCGAGGTCGACGAACCGAGCGGCGAGTACGAGATCGTGCGGGTGCCCTTCAGCAGGGTCGGCATCGCCGCTGTCGACCTCGTGCCGCTCTCCCTGCGGCACTACCTGGACGGCAATATCGAGGGCGTGCGGGCCATGCACGCGCCGGACCTCGGCTGACGGGCCGGTGCGGTTCGGCGTCGGACCGGTTCGACGCCGTGCCCGGTCGAGAGTCCGGCTCCGTCGGTATGCGGGTCAGTGGGCCGACGGGCCGGTCAGCCGGCCGGTGTCCGGTTCAGTGGTCGGCGCTCACCAGCTCCTCGACCGCGTCGTGCCGGATGCGGTCGGAGGGGATCCCGATGTTCCGGAGGGCGTCGACACCACTGCGGATCATCCCGGGTGGGCCCGACAGATAGGCGTCGTACGCGGTCCACGGTCCGTAGGCGCGCACGGCCTCCGGCAGCTGCCCGGTCAGTCCACGGCTCGGCTCGTCCGACACCACGGGCCGCACCGACAGCCACGAGTGCGACTGCTGCAGCCGCAGCATGGTGTCGATGTCGTACAGGTCGTGGTCGGTCCGTGCACCGTAGAACACCTCCACGGGGCGCCGTTCACCGTGCTCGGCGACATCCTCGACCAGGGCCTTGATCGGTGCGATACCGGTACCGCCGCCCAGGCACAGCATGCCGTTGTCATTGCTGTGGTCCACGACCATCGATCCGGCCGGCGGCCCGAGGCGCAGGACGTCGCCGGGCCTCGCCCGGTGCACCAGCGCACCGGATACCCAGCCGGCCGGGACGGCCTTCACATGCAGGGACAGCAGGCCGTCCGCACGGGGAGCCGCGGCGAAGGAGTAGTGACGCCATATGCGGGGCCACCACGGCGTCTCCAGTGTCGTGTACTGACCTGCGAGGAAAGGATACGGCTGGTCCGGCCGGAGGGTGATCACCGCGATGTCGGGGGTCCTCAGGTCGTGGGACACGACTTCGGCGTACCACCAGGCCGGCGACGTCAGCTCGTCCTCGGCGGCCGCGTCGATCATGATCTGGGACATCGTCGTGTACGCACGCACCCAGGCCGCCTCGGTCGCGCGGTCCCAGGAGTACACGGCATAGCGGGACAGCGCCCCGATCAGCGCCTCGCCGACAGCGGGGTAATGGGCCGCCTGGGTCCCGTACTTGCGGTGCCCGCGGCCGAGCTGCCGCAGATAGCCGGTCAGTATCCGGGCGTCGTCCAGATTGTCGGCAGCCAAAAGGAGCGCTTTGAGCAGCCGGTCGCGCTGCGCGTCCATCGCGGGAGGGAAAAGGGGCCGCAACTCGGGACGGGCGATGAACAGCAACGCGTAGAAATACGAGGTCACCTTGTCGGCGATCGGGGCAATCTCCGCCATCGTGCGGCGTATGAGTGCTGCGTCGCCGGAAGCCGTGGGCGTCGAAGCGTCCATGTCCGCGCAGCCTGCCAGCCGGAAGCACCCTTGGGAACCAATAGACGCAAGTCCCGGATTCCGTACCTACTTTCCCGTTAAGCTGCTTTGCCCTGTGCCTGCGCCCCCGTCCGCCCGGGGGCATTCGTCAGGGCCTTCGCCCGTCCCCGCTGCGGCCGGTTGCCCTTCGGACCAGACCGTACGCCTCACGGAGGTCGCCGCCGCGGTACCGGTGTGTGGCGATCGGCGACACATGGTGGTCCGCGTTCACCGCGACCGACTCCGGCACGGCGGCGAACAACTCCGCGTCCGACAGGGAATCGCCGTACGCCACGCAGTCCTCTGCCCGCACCCCGAAGTCCTTCCGGATCCCCTCGGCTATGCGTACCTTCGCAGCCGCGTCGAGGATGCCCGCCGGGTCGACCGGCACGGTGAAGGGCACCGCGGGGAACACCGAGCCGTGTGCCGCGTGCGCACCCCAGTCCAGCAGCCGCTCGACGAAGAACGACGGGGAGAGCGAGATCACCGCGCAGTACTCACCGCGGTCCCGGATGTCCTGCCACACCTCGCGTATGCCGGCCAGCCACGGCGCGGCCTCGAAGGCGGCCGCGACATGGGTGTCGGTCAGCCCGGACCACAGGGCGTGGATGCCCACAGCGAACTCCGGAGGCCCGATCCGCCGTGCCGAGAACTCCCGCTCCAGCACACCGATCTCATCGAGCAGCGCGAGTTGCCGCGAGATCTCCACGGAGGCGGACGAGCCACGGATCAGTGTCCCGTCGAGGTCGAAGAGGTGCAGTGCGGTCATGTACGCCGAGGCTAGTACCCGTACGTACGGGCCGGACGCGGTGCGCGACCGCGGGCGGCACGGTGTTTCACGTGAAACAGCTGACGCGGCCCGTCCGAAGGGCTCTCCTCGTCCTCCATGTCGCCGTCTCCGTGAGCTGGTTGGGCATCACCGTCGGCCCGCTCACCCTCAGAGTCACCGCCCACACCACCGGGTCCGCGGCCACCGGGGAGGTTGCCCGGCAGGCCATGCTGATCTTCTCCGGCCGGCTGGTCATCCCGGTCGCCCCGCTCACCCTGCTCACGGGTCTTGTCCCGTCACTCGGGACGCCCTGGGGGCTGGCCCGGCATCGCCGGATGCTCACCAAGTTCTGGCTGACCCTGATCACCACGGGCTGTCGGTCCTGGCGTTGCGGCCGGGCATCGTCAGGGCCGCGGAGCAGGGGATGACGGACGTCGTTCCGGTGATCGCCCCCGTGGTGGGGACCCTCACCTACTTCTTCGTCACGGCCGTCGCGGTGCTCAAGGCATGGGGTCTCACCAGGCGGGGCTGGAAGGGCCGTTCCGGAGTTTCCGCACCGGCGCCGTCCGCATCGCTGCGCGCCTCGAAGATCTCCAAACCGGTGGACGCGACGCCGGGCAGTCGGACACTCTGACCTCCATGCCGATTTCCCTCTCCGATCTGCCGATCCGTCGACTGACCAGGGGGGATCTCACCTCCTGCGCCGACCTCTCCGAGAACCGGGGGTGGCCTCGCGAGGAGCACAAATGGAGTCTTCTGCTGGCCGCCGGTACGGCGTACGGCATCGACGACCCCGCGGGCAAGGGCCTCGTCTCCGCCTGCGTCGTCACCTCCTACACCCCCGGTCTCGCAGCGATCGGCATGGTCCTCGTCGCCGAAGCGCACGCGCGCCGGGGTGTGGCCCTGCGAATGATGCGCCATGTGCTCGAGGAGACCGACGGCGTCCCGCTGACACTGCACGCCACGCCTTATGGGCAGCCCCTCTACGAACAGCTCGGCTTCACCGCGACGGGCCGGGCCGAGATGGTCCGCGGGACGTTCCGGCCCTCCCCCTCCCACACCCCGTCCGACGCGGGGACGGCCGTGGCTGCGGACGGCGGTCCGGGCGTATGGCCGACGACGCGTCCGGCCACGGCGGAGGACCTGACCGCGATCCGCCGGCTCGACGCCGAGGTCTTCGGCCAGGACCGCACCCATCTGCTCACCCGTCTGCCGGTGTTCGCGGACCACGTCCATGTCGCCGAGGACGGGACGGGACTCGTCGGCTACGCGGCCCTCTGGCCGAACATGGAGACCCATGTCGTCGGACCGTTGATCGCACGCGACACCGGTACGGCGAAGGCACTGATCGCCTCGCTCGCCGCCCGGACGGACCGCCCCCTGCGCACCGACATCGATGTGCGCCATGAGGAGCTGCTGACCTGGGTGAAGGCCCACGGCCTGGAATCCGTCGCCTTCAACGCGGTGATGACGCGTGGCATCGATGCGCTCCCGGGTGACTGGACCCGCCGCTTCGCACCGCTGACGGTGGCAGCGGGCTGACGAGCGACGGCACGGCCGCGGCGAGCGCGACCACGCGCCTGGTCACCAGGCTCGAGGACCGGAGCCTCCTCAAGCGCTACCTCTGCGCCACCGGTCGGCGCGGCATCTACACGGACTTCGCGGATGCCGGCCGCGCCCTGCTCGCCGCCGAGCGCCCCACCAATGACGCGGCATGCGCGAAGCTCGACGAGGCCGCGAAGGACCCGGAGCTGGAACCGCTCGTCAGGGCCGACGAGACGCTGCGCGCGCCAGCGTCGACGCAGACGGCGCCTTGAGAGAAGATCGTTTTCTCTGACGGAAGGATCCGGGCCCCTCATGACCGACCTCGAGATACGCCCTGCGTCCGCCGAGGACGTTCCGGCGATCGTGGCCATGCTCGCCGACGACCCCCTGGGAGCGCAGCGCGAGTCGCCGGACGACCTGACCCCTTATCTGATCGCGCTGGGTCGGCTGGCGGATGACCCGAACCAGCACCTGACCGTCGCCGTGCGCGAAGGCCGTGTGGTGGGAACCCTTCAGCTCACGGTCATCCCCGGCCTCTCCCGGCGCGGAGCCACCCGGTCCGTCATCGAGGGCGTCCGCGTCCATGCCGACGAGCGCGGCAGCGGTCTGGGCACTCGGCTCATCGAATGGGCCGTGGAGGAATCCCGTCGCCAGGGATGCCGGTTGGTCCAGCTGACATCCGATGCGACCCGCACCGACGCCCACCGCTTCTACGAACGGCTCGGCTTCGAGGCATCCCACATCGGCTTCAAGATGAGCATCTGAGACCGGCATGCCATTCCGTCCACCGGGGAACAGGCTCGGTTTCACGTGAAACAGTGCAAGCACCGGCCGGACAGCCCGGGGCAGGTGGCACACGTCCGGCGGCACCGGCCGGGCAGCGCGGGCCAGCCGGTGCCCACCGGTCATCGGAGTCCGCGCCAGCCCTCCGGGTCGACACCACCGGGAACGCTGGCGGACGGGTCGTACGGGGTGCGGGTGAAGACGAAGGACCCGAGGTCCAGATGGCTCACACTGCCGTCCGGCCGCCGCCCCACGCGCAGGACCTCGCCCGCGTAGTAGCCGTCGAGACCGGTCCATGTGCCGTCGGCCGCGGCACGGAACCGAGAACCCCTGCCAACGCCCCGCAACGGCTGCAATTCCAGGCCCCGGTCCGCCGCCAGGCGCAGCCCGTACGGCTGCGTCCCCCAGTACCAGGGGCCGGTCAACTCCAGCAGTTCCCGGTCCACCTCGGCCGCCGGACGCCATGGCTCGGGGATCCGGGGCTCGGCTTCTGCGACGATGCCCACCAGGTCGGAGGCGACTGCTCCGAGGAGCGGACCGGACGTGCAGTTGGCGAGCAGGACGGCTCCCACGCCGTCCTCCACGCTCAGCCACATCGCCGCCAGGAACCCGGGAAGCGAGCCCGAGTGCCCGACGAGCGTCCGGCCGTCCTTGCAGGCCAGTTGGAGTCCCAGACCATAGGCGTTGTCCCAGTCGCCCGCCTCCGCCGGCACCGAGGGCACACGCATCTCGGCGACCGACTCGGCGCTCAGCACCCGCTCGTCCCCGCGGGCGAGGAAGGCGGCGAAGCGGCTCAGATCCGCGGCCGTCGACCAGAGCTGCCCCGCGGGCGCCATTACCCCGAGGTCCTCGGCCGGCTCGGGGAGCAGTGCATCGGCCCAAGGGTGCACGGCCCACCCCTCGGCATGCGGGGCCCGCGCCCCCCCGCTCGTCCGCTCCATGCCGAGCGGCACCAGGACCTCGCGTCGCAGCACCCGCTCCCACGGCTCCCCGCGCAGCGCCTCCACGAGTGAACCCAGCAGCGTGTAGCCGGGGTTGGAGTAGTGATGACGCCGACCCGCCGGGTGCAGGAGGGGCCGCTCACCGAGCACCTCCGCAAGCCCCGGACGCAGACTCCCAGGTGTCCGCTCCCACCAAGGGCCGGGAGATTCGGCGGCCAGCCCGCCGCCGTGTCCGAGGAGTTGAGCAATCGTCACCTCGCCCACCCCCGTGCCGGGCAGATGCTTCTCCAGGGGATCCGACAGGTCGAGCCGCCCCTCGTCCCGCAGCCGCATCACCAGCACGGCCGTGAGGGGCTTGGTGATGGATCCGATGCGGAACTGTGTGCCGGAGTCCGGCACATGCCCGTCCGTACCGCCACGGGCGCCCGTCCACACCGTGTCCCCTTCACGCACCACCGCGGCCACGAGCGAAGGCGCGCGTCCCTCGCTCTGCGCGACGGCGATACGGTGCAGAAGGGACCGCTGCGTACTGGGAAGCAGCTCTGCGGCTGCGGAGGATGAGGTCATACCCAAGATCTACCGACCTGGTCCGCTCACGTCGAATCGGCCCTCATTACACTCCCACGGTGAGCAACGTACGGTGCACGCAGTGCGGCACGGAGGGCCTGGAGCAAGGGTTCGTCGAGGACACCGGCGAACACTCCCGCGGATACGCACGCTGGATCGCCGGGCCGCTCGAACGCGGCTGGCTCGGCGGAGCGAAGAGGATGGGCCGTCCGCGACGGCAGATCGACGCCTTCCGGTGCCCCAGGTGCGGGCATCTGGAACTGTTCGCCGGCCAGGAGGTCTGACACCCGGACCTACGGGGCGTGGCGTGCCCGGGCGGGTGGCGCAGGGGACTTCACAACCCGGTCCGCTGCGCGCCTACTTCGCATCGACCCGACGGTAGGTGCAGACGTGCACGCCCGCGCCGCTGATGGTCGAGGAGACCAGTTCTAGCGTGCGCTGCTCGCCGTCGCCCGGGAAGATCGTCTTACCGCCGCCGAGGATCACCGGCATGATCATGAGCCGGAGCTCGTCGACCAGGTCCTCGTGCAGCAGCGTGCATGCCAGCGTGGGGCTCCCCATGACCAGCAGGTTGCCTTCCTCGGTCCCCCGCAGCTCCCGGATACGGGCGACGGCCTCCCCGCCGGGGATACGCGTGGTGTTCTCCCACGTCAGGTCGTCGTCGCCCAGCGTCTCCGACACGACGTACTTCGGGATGGCGTTCATCCGGTCGGCGAACGGGTCACCTGCCCGCTCGGGCCAGGCACCGGCCATCGTCTGCCAGGTGCGGCGCCCGAAGAGAAGCGCGTCCGCCGCGCCCAGCGCATCGTCGAAGGCTCCGCCCACCACCTCCGGGTCGAAGAACGGGTGCGACCAGCCGCCATGGGCGAAACCGCCGTCCCTGTCCTCGTCGGGTCCGCCCGGTGCCTGCACGACACCGTCCAGGCTCATGAACTCACTGATCACGATGCGCATGGGAAGGGCTCCTTTTCCTCGCTGGGGAGTTACGGCAATGGAGACTGTCGCGCCCATCCGGAATCATCGCGCCTCCCGGACCCGCCATGGTGATGTGGAACACATCCGGGGCACCTGGACGCATCCCGGTGCGCCGTGGGACGGGACCGGCTCCCTGACCTCCCCGGCCGTCTGTAGGTTCTCGCGGCTCGTGTCGGGCGTCGGTCCCGTGGCCTGCGGGTTCGTCTGCTGTCTCACGCCATGTCGGACGCACGGCGTCTCAGCTCCTTGTCGGAACTCGCCGGCTCCGCTGACCAGCGGCGCCAGTGCGGCCAGCTGAGCTGCGGTGTCTCGCGGTCGATGTCGGATCCGACTTCCGTCCGACATCGACCGTGAGATTCCGACAGGGATTTGAGAACCCATACACGTCATGTAGGGCCTCGCCGCTCGTGGCACAGGCCGGGCCCGCCGACCTACGGTTCTTCCGCAGTCTCAGGCGGATGGCACAGCCGCTCAGTCTCACGAACGTGGCATTTCCTCGTGGTCTCGGCCGACTGGCCGGAACCCCCGAGCCGCTGAACTGCGGTTTCTCCGTTCGATGCCGCGTTCGATGCCAAGATCGTGAGAATGTGCCACGGCTCGTGGGACCCCACACGTCACGATCAGGTCTGTGCCATGTCGACGAACCGCGAGTAGTGACCCTGGAAGGCGACCGTGATCGTCGCTGTCGGGCCGTTCCTGTGCTTGGCGACGATCAGATCCGCCTCGCCGGCGCGGGGCGACTCCTTCTCGTAGGCGTCCTCGCGGTGCAGCAGGATCACCATGTCGGCGTCCTGCTCGATGGAGCCGGACTCACGCAGGTCCGAGACCATCGGCTTCTTGTCCGTGCGCTGTTCCGGGCCACGGTTCAGCTGGGAGAGCGCGATGACGGGGATCTCCAGCTCCTTGGCCAGCAGCTTGAGGTTCCGGGACATGTCCGAGACCTCCTGCTGGCGGCTCTCCGCGCGCCGCGACCCGCCGGACTGCATCAGCTGGAGATAGTCGATGACGACGAGCTTCAGATCGTTGCGCTGCTTGAGCCGACGGCACTTCGCGCGGATCTCCATCATCGAGAGGTTCGGTGAGTCGTCGATGTAGAGGGGGGCGGCCGAGACGTCCGGCATGCGCCGGGCCAGACGGGTCCAGTCGTCGTCTGTCATCGTGCCGGAACGCATGTGGTGCAGCGCGACCCGCGCCTCGGCGGACAGCAGGCGCATCGCGATCTCGTTGCGGCCCATTTCGAGGGAGAAGATCACGCTCGGCAGGTTGTTCTTGATCGACGCGGCCCGGGCGAAGTCCAGGGCGAGCGTGGACTTTCCCATGGCGGGACGGGCGGCGATGACGATCATCTGGCCCGGGTGCAGACCGTTGGTAAGCGAGTCGAAGTCGGTGAAGCCGGTCGGTACGCCGGTCATCTCACCGCTGCGCGATCCGATCGCCTCGATCTCGTCGAGCGCACCCTCCATGATGTCGCTGAGCGGCAGGTAGTCCTCGCTGGTGCGCTGTTCCGTGACGGCGTAGATCTCGGCCTGGGCCGAGTTGACGATCTCGTCGACGTCGCCGTCCGCGGCGTATCCCATCTGCGTGATCTTGGTGCCCGCCTCGACGAGACGTCGCAGCACGGCCCGCTCGTGGACGATCTCCGCGTAGTACGCGGCGTTGGCCGCCGTGGGAACGGACTGGACCAGGGTGTGCAGATAGGAGGCGCCGCCGACGCGGGTGATCTCACCGCGCTTGGTCAGCTCTGCGGCCACCGTGATCGGGTCGGCCGGCTCGCCCTTGGCGTAGAGGTCGAGGATGGCCTGGTAGACCGTCTCATGCGCAGGGCGGTAGAAGTCGGGGCCCTTGAGCACCTCCACCACGTCGGCGATGGCGTCCTTGGACAGCAGCATGCCGCCGAGCACGGACTGCTCGGCATCGATGTCCTGTGGAGGGACCCGTTCGAAGCCCTGGGCTCCACCGTCCCAGGAACCCCCGTCGCGGCCCCGCTCGTGCTGCTCCTCCCGGCCTCGCCCCTCCCCGCGCCGGGGGCGGGAGACAGGCAGACGATCGCTGGGTCCGAGATCGGCCCACGGATCGTCCAAGGGCTCGGGAACGGTCACCCGGGCCACCTCCTCCCGTCCGCGCGGCGGACCTCGCCATGCCACTCTTTCTAGGGCACGGCACTGACAAAACGAGAAGCCCGACTCCGCGATCGGCGCGTCGGGCGACGGACAACGTTAGGGCCGCGGGCACCGTCAGCCAATCTGGTTATCCACAGGCCATGTGGACGACTGGGCAGATGCTGTGGAGAACCGGCCCCATCCTGTGCACGGAGCGGGGGACAGCGCTGTGGACAAAGTCATAGCGTCTCCATACGCAGCGCTCTGACCTGGTGGTTTTCCGTCCACTGGTTGTGCAGGAGAAAAACTTCTCCCACTGGCTCAAGATCAGAACAAACGGCGCACAGGGATGCCACGACCACACACTTCTGTAAGGACCAGGATCACATTGCGTCTCTTACCTGTGGACGATTGAATGGAGAGCGTGACCCAGGCTTCCACGACACCCTCGATCCGCCGTAGACAGCACGACCGCGAGATCGTCGCGCTGGCCGTTCCGGCCTTCGGCTCCCTGGTCGCCGAGCCCCTCTTCGTCATGGTCGACAGTGCGATCGTCGGACACCTGGGCACCCCCCAGCTCGCAGGGCTCGGCATCGCGGCGGCCCTGCTCACCACCGCGGTGAGCGTCTTCGTCTTCCTCGCCTACGCCACCACGGCAGCCGTCGCACGCCGTGTCGGAGCGGGCGATCTCCCCGCGGCCATACGCCAGGGAATGGACGGCATCTGGCTCGCCGCCCTCCTGGGCGCCGCGGTCGTCACCGTGGTGCTGCCCGCCGCACCCTGGCTCGTCGACCTGTTCGGCGCGTCCGCCACCGCAGCACCGCATGCCGCCACCTATCTACGCATCGCCGCCCTCGGCATCCCCCCGATGCTGGTAGTCCTCGCCGCCACGGGCGTCCTGCGCGGCCTCCAGGACACCAGAACCCCGCTCTACGTCGCCCTGGCCGGCTTCAGCGCCAATGCCGTGCTCAACGTCGCCCTGGTCTACGGCGCCGACCTCGGCGTCGCCGGATCCGCGTGGGGCACGGTGATCGCGCAGTGCGCCATGGCCTGCGCCTACCTCGTGGTGGTCGTCCGCGGAGCCCGACGCCACGGCGCCTCGCTCCGCCCCGACGCCGCGGGCATCCGCGCCTGCGCCCAGGCGGGCGCCCCCTTGCTGGTCCGGACGCTGTCCCTGCGGGCGATCCTCATGGTGGCCACCGCCGTCGCCGCACGGCTCGGTGACGCCGACATCGCCGCCCACCAGGTCATCCTGTCCTTGTGGAGCCTGCTGGCGTTCGCCCTCGACGCGATCGCCATCGCCGGGCAGGCCATCATCGGCCGGCACCTCGGCGCGGGCGACACCGACGGCGCACGTCAGGCGTGCCGGCGCATGGTGGAGTGGGGCCTGGTCTCCGGGGTGGTGCTCGGAACCCTGGTCGTCGTCGCACGCCCCGTGTTCATTCCGCTCTTCACCGGCGACGCGGCGGTCCAGGACACCCTGACGCCCACGCTGCTCGTTGTCGCGCTGTCCCAGCCCGTCGCCGGGGTGGTCTTCGTCCTCGACGGAGTGCTGATGGGCGCAGGGGACGGAACGTATCTGGCCGGGGCCATGCTGGTCACCCTGGCGGTGTTCACGCCCGTCGCCCTGTTCGTACCGGCGCTCGGCGGTGGCCTCACGGCCCTCTGGTGGGCCATGACCCTGATGATGGCGGTCCGCATGCTGACGCTCTGGCTCCGGGCCCGTTCCGGCCGCTGGCTCGTCACCGGAGCCACTCGCTGAACCGGATGTTTCACGTGAAACAGGCAGGGTTGTCCGTTTCACGTGAAACAGCTCGAACGTTCACGTGAACAGCCTGAACGGCCTTCCACCGACCCTCCACCACAGGGGCCCCACCAAAGGCGGGTCTGCCGAGCAACCGGCAGCACGGTGAAGGGCCGTACCCCCAAGGGGGTACGGCCCTTCACTTGCTCTGCTGACGCAGCGATCAGGCGGCGATGACCTCGACGCCGACCTTGGCGGCAACCTCGGCGTGCAGACGCACGGACACCTGGTGCGCGCCCAGGGTCTTGATCGGGGAGCCGAGCTCGATGCGACGCTTGTCCGTCTCCGGACCACCCGCGGACTTGATCGCCGAGGCGATGTCGGCCGGGGTGACGGAGCCGAAGAGGCGGCCGGAATCGCCGGACCGGACGGCCAGGCGGACCTTCAGGCCCTCGAGCTTGGCCTTGACCTCGTTGGCCTGCTCGATGGTCGCGATCTCGTGGATCTTGCGGGCGCGGCGGATCTGTGCCACGTCCTTCTCGCCACCCTTGGTCCAGCGGATCGCGAAACCGCGCGGGACCAGGTAGTTGCGAGCGTAGCCGTCCTTGACGTCGACGACGTCGCCGGCAGCGCCGAGGCCGGAGACCTCGTGGGTCAGGATGATCTTCATGCTGTGGTCACCCTTTCCTTAGCGCGCGGTGGACGTGTAGGGCAGCAGCGCCATCTCACGGCTGTTCTTGACGGCCGTGGCGACGTCACGCTGGTGCTGCGTGCAGTTGCCGGTCACGCGACGGGCACGGATCTTGCCGCGGTCGGAAATGAACTTCCGCAGCATGTTCGTGTCCTTGTAGTCGACGTACGTGACCTTGTCCTTGCAGAACGCGCAGACCTTCTTCTTAGGCTTGCGCACAGGCGGCTTCGCCATGGTGTTTCTCCTGTGTGATCAAGAAGTTTGGGTACGGGCCTGCCCTTAGAAGGGCGGCTCGTCCGAGTAGCCGCCGCCGGAGCTTCCGCCCCAGCTGCCCCCGCCCTGCTGGCCGCCGTTGGCCGGGGCGCTGGAGGCCCAGGGGTCGTCGGCGGGAGCGCCGCCGCCACCCTGCTGCTGGCCGCCTCCCCAGCCGCCGCCCTGCTGGCCGCCGCCGTAGCCGCCCTGCTGGCCGCCGCGACCGGTGGTCTTGGTGACCTTGGCCGTGGCATTGCGGAGACTGGGGCCGACTTCCTCGACGTCCAGCTCGAAGACCGTGCGCTTGACGCCCTCGCGGTCCTCGTAGGACCGCTGCTTCAGCCGACCCTGGACGACGACACGCATGCCGCGCTGGAGCGACTCGGCGACGTTCTCCGCCGCCTGCCGCCAGACCGAGCAGGTCAGGAACAGGCTCTCGCCGTCCTTCCACTCATTGGTCTGCCGGTCGAAGGTGCGCGGGGTGGACGCGACACGGAACTTCGCGACCGCCGCACCGGAAGGGGTGAAGCGCAGCTCGGGGTCGTCGACAAGGTTGCCGACGACCGTGATGACGGTCTCGCCTGCCATGGATGAACCTCTCGGCGGGGATTGCTGCTGGCTGCTGTGTTGCTACTCGGACCCGAGCGGTGAGCCGGAAGCTCAGTGCGTCTCGGGACGGAGGACCTTGGTCCGGAGGACCGACTCGTTCAGGTTCATCTGACGGTCGAGCTCCTTCACGACCGCAGGCTCGGCCTGCAGGTCGATGACCGTGTAGATGCCCTCGGGCTTCTTCTTGATCTCGTAGGCGAGACGACGACGGCCCCAGGTGTCGACCTTCTCGACCTTTCCGTTGCCCTCACGGACGACGGAGAGGAAGTTCTCGATCAGCGGGGAGACAGCGCGCTCCTCGAGATCGGGGTCGAGGATGACCATCACCTCGTAGTGACGCATGTGGAACCCACCTCCTTTGGACTCAGCGGCCACGGTCGTTCCGTGGCAGGAGGGTCGTGATGCGTAAGCAACGGTATCCGCGACCACTGACAATCCCGGGGGATCGGGGCGTGGCAGGGCAGACACCGGCGCAGACCGTACAGAGTACCTGCCTTGTGCCCTGCGGTTGAAATCCGGCGGCAGGGAGCCGCACTCTGTACCCATTGGGATAAAGCGGTGCGGATCCCGCGCCGCGTTCCGCTGGAGGTGCTCCATGGCACAGGCAGTCCGATCGCGTTCCTCCGCCTCCCTCCTGGCCAGTGACGGCAAGGTGCACCCGCTCCAGGACACCCTGGTCGTGGTGACGGTGGTGCTGGGCGCGGTGGCCTTCATCTCGGCGATGTTCCGCGAACTGCACCTGCTGAGCTCCTGGGCGGGACTGCTGGGCATCCTCTCCGGTGCCTACGGGCAGTACATCTCCGTCACGACCCGCGAGCGGTTCGCTCTGATCGTCGGACTGGGCGCCTCCGCGGTCGGTTTCTTCCTCGCCATGTTCAACGGCGGGCTCTTCTGAGACGGGACTGAGGCGGGACGGCTCGCTCTTCCCGGCAGGCTCCGGGACGGGTCCTCCGAGAAGTCCGGGAGGCACCCGGTCCCACCTGCCGCGTGGCGCTGAACCGTGCGGCCAAACCCGGCGCTTCCCAGGCGCAGTAGGCTTCGGCGCGAGAGCCGGAGCCCCTGACCCCATGGGGACACACCTGCCGAGGAGCGCCCCACATGAGCCTGACCCTGAGGACCATCAGCCGAGAGCAGCATCTGGCGTACATCCAGAGCCTGCCTGCGGCGAGCCACTGCCAGGTCCCGGCTTGGGCTGATGTCAAGACGGAGTGGCGCTCCGAGAGCCTCGGATGGTTCGACAGGGACGATCAGATCGTCGGTGCCGGCCTGGTCCTCTACCGGCAGCTCCCCAAGATCAAGCGCTATCTCGCGTACCTGCCCGAGGGCCCGGTGATCAACTGGTACGCGCCGAACCTCGACGACTGGCTGCAGCCCATGCTGGCGCACCTGAAGAACCAGGGCGCGTTCTCCGTGAAGATGGGCCCGCCGGTCGTCATCCGGCGCTGGGACGCCGGGGCCATCAAGGCCGGCATCCAGGACCCGGACGTGAAGCGGCTCCGCGACGTCCAGGCCACCCACGTCGAGCCGCGCGCCTTCGAGGTCGCCGACCGGCTCCGCAAGATGGGCTGGCAGCAGGGTGAGGACGGCGGCGCGGGCTTCGGCGATGTGCAGCCCCGCTACGTCTTCCAGGTGCCGCTGGCGAACCGTTCACTCGACGACGTCCTCAAGGGCTTCAACCAGCTGTGGCGCCGCAACATCAAGAAGGCCGAGAAGGCCGGTGTGGAGGTCGTCCAGGGCGGTTACGAGGACCTCGCCGAGTGGCAGCGGCTGTACGAGATCACCGCGGTGCGCGACAAGTTCCGCCCCCGCCCACTCTCGTACTTCCAGCGCATGTGGCAGGTCCTGAACGCCGAGGACCCCAACCGTATGCGCCTGTACTTCGCCCAGCACGACGGCGTGAACCTCTCGGCGGCCACGATGCTGGTCGTCGGCGGGCACGTCTGGTACTCGTACGGCGCCTCCGACAACATCGGCCGTGAGGTCCGTCCCTCCAACGCGATGCAGTGGCGGATGCTCCGCGACGCCTATGCAATGGGAGCGACGGTCTACGACCTCCGCGGCATCTCCGACTCACTGGACGAGACCGATCACCTGTTCGGCCTGATCCAGTTCAAGGTGGGCACGGGCGGCGAGGCCGTCGAGTACGTCGGGGAGTGGGACTTCCCGCTGAACAAGCTGCTCCACAAGGCGCTCGACATCTACATGTCGCGGCGCTGACGTTCCGCTCACCAGATCCGTACCGCTCACCCCGACCCCCACCGCAGTCCAGAGAAAGGTTCCGGACCGGCCATGGCGCTCACCCTGTACGTCGACACCGCGCGCTGGCGGGCGCATCAGAAGTCCGTGCTCGATCAGTTCCCAGGGGTCGTCCCGGTGTGCAAGGGCAACGGCTACGGCTTCGGGCACGAGCGCCTGGCCGAGGAGGTGACGCGTTTCGGCGCGGACATGCTCGCCGTCGGCACGACCTACGAGGCGGCACGGATCAAGGACTGGTTCAGCGGCGATCTGCTGGTGCTCACCCCGTTCCGCCGGGGCGAGGAGCCGGTGCCGCTGCCGGACCGGGTGATCCGTTCCGTTTCGTCCGTGGACGGGGTGCACGCGCTGGTGGGCGCGCGGGTCGTCATCGAGTGCATGAGCTCGATGAAGCGTCACGGTGTCGGCGAGGACGAGCTGGGCAGGCTGGCCTCGGCGATCGAGGACGTCCGGCTGGAGGGCTTCGCGCTGCACCTCCCGCTGGACCGCACCGACGGCACCGACGCGGTCGAGGAGGTCATCGGCTGGATGGACCGGCTGCGGGGCGCCCGTCTGCCGCTGCACACCATGTTCGTGAGCCATCTGCGCTCCGAGGACCTCGCACGGCTCCAGCAGCAGTTCCCGCAGACGCGGTTCCGCGCGCGGATCGGCACCCGGCTGTGGCTCGGCGACCACGAGGCGACGCAGTACCGGGGCTCGGTCCTCGACGTCACCCAGGTCACCAAGGGCGACAGGTTCGGCTACCGGCAGCAGAAGGCGGCCTCCGACGGCTGGCTGGTCGTCGTCGCGGGCGGAACCTCCCACGGTGTGGGACTGGAGGCTCCGAAGGCGCTCCACGGTGTGATGCCGCGGGCCAAGGGCGTCGCCCGGGCCGGTCTCGCCACCGTGAACCGGAACCTCTCCCCGTTCGTGTGGGCCGGCAAGCAGCGCTGGTTCGCGGAGCCCCCGCACATGCAGGTGTCGATCCTCTTCGTGCCGTCGGACTCCCCGCAGCCGCAGGTCGGCGACGAGCTCGTGGCACACCTGCGGCACACCACCACGCAGTTCGACCGGCTCGTCGACCACTGACACCCGCCCGGCCGGGGCGCGGCACCCGGACACCCTCTAGTTCCGGACCGCGCCCCACTCCGCCTTCGGCTCACCGGCGGGCGCGAGGTCGCGGGACGGCTGTGCCGCGGGTCCGATGACGAACACGTCCGGCGCCCCGTCCAGCACCCCGCCCGACGGATCGTCCGAGCCGTCGCGGCGCACCGGGTCGCGGTCCGGCATCAGGACGTCCCGTACGACGAGGGCGCAGAAGTAGAGCGTCGCCAGGATGTGGACGGCGATGGCGAGCTGGTAGCCCTCGGGGGGCAGCCCCTGCCGCTTGTCGCCGCTCATCGTGTACGCGAGGTACATCCAGATCCCGAGGAAGTAGACGACCTCGCCTGCCTGCCAGACGAGCATGTCGCGCCAGCGGGGTCGGGCCAGCGCGGCGAGGGGGATCAGCCACAGCACGTACTGCGGCGAATAGACCTTGTTGGTGACGATGAACGCCGCCACGACGAGGAAGGCCAGCTGGGCGAAGCGCGGCCGCTGCGGCGCCATGAGCGCGAGCGCACCGATCCCGGCGCAGAGGACCAGCATCAGCAGGGTGGCGACGGTGTTGACGGTCTCGATCTCGATCGGCCGCCCCGTGCGCTGGGTGATGATCAGCCAGAACGACCCGAAGTCGATCTGCCGCTCCTGGCTGAACGTGTAGAACTTCTTCCAGCCCTCGGTCGCGAGCAGCATCACGGGCAGGTTCACGGCGAGCCAGGCACCTGCCGCGCCGAGCACGGCGGTGCCGTACGCACGCCAGCGGCCGGCGCGCCAGCAGAGCACGAGCAGCGGGCCCAGGAGCAGCACCGGGTAGAGCTTCGCGGCGGTCGCGAGCCCGATGAGGATGCCGAACGCCAGGGCACGGCCGCGGGACCAGGAAAGGACGGCGGCCGCTGTCAGCGCGACCGCCAGGAGGTCCCAGTTGATGGTGGCGGTCAACGCGAAGGCGGGGGCGAGGGCCACCAGCAGCCCGTCCCAGGGGCGGCGGCGGTGGGTCCGGGCCGCGCAGACCGCGATGACGGCCGCGCAGACCAGCAGCATCCCCGCGTTGACCATCCAGTAGACCTGCTCGCGGAACTGCAGGGATCCGTCGAAGGGTGCGGTCAGCCACGCGGCCACCTGCATGAACAGACCGGTGAGCACGGGGTACTCGAGGAACTCCATGTCGCCGTTCAGCCGGTCGAAGTAGGGCACGAGGCCGTCGGAGAAGCCCCGGCCGAGATAGAGGTGCGGGATGTCCGAGTAGCAGGCGTGGGTGTACTGGGAGTTCACCCCGCGGAACCAGGCCCATTCATAGCAGGGGATCTTCTGGACCATGCCGAGCGCGAACATGCCGATCGCCACCAGGGCGATCACCCGCACGGGGGTCAGCGAGCCGCCGCCGAGGCGTGCCCAGCGGCCGACCGGGCCGCCGATCAGCTCGCTGCCGGCCGCCGCCACCTCGTCCTGCTGCGTGGGCCGAACCACGGGCCGGTCTTCGTGCACGCTCGTCATGGGCCACATCCTGCCGTACGGGGCCGGGGAAACGGTGAGGGCCGCCGCACCCTGTCGCTCGGGTGCGGCGGCCCTCCTGGGCTTGCAGGCTCATGGCCTCACGGGCGGGGCGTCAGTTGCTGCCGCCGTCCGTTCCGCCGAACAACCCTCCGGGTTTGCCCGGCTTGGAGTCCGACGGTGAGGGGCTCGGGCTGATTCCTCCGTCCGTCGTTCCTCCGGTCGGGTCGGTTCCCCCGTCGACGCCCGCTGTGTCGCCGTTGCAGGTCCAGTCCCAGGGCTTGCAGGGGCGGCCGTCGGGATCCTTGCTCCTGCTCGGCGAAGGCCGGTCCGAGGGCGACTCCGAGTCGGAAGGCGTCGGGGACGGCGTTCCGCTGGGCTCCGACGGCGACGGGCTCGGTGTCGGAGCGCCTGCGGCGTCCGCGACCTCGCCGATCTCGGTGGCCTGCGGGAAGTCCTCGACGTCCTGGCCCTTCAGGGCCTCGCGCATGTAGTTGGTCCACACCTCGGCCGGGATGTCACCACCGTGGATGGAGGGGACACCGCCCGTGCCGTTCATGGACAGCAGCTTCCGGTCCTCGGGGTCGGTACGGAACAGCGTCACCGAGGTGGACAGCTGCGGGGTGTAGCCGACGAACCAGGCCGACTTGTTCTTGTCGGTGGTTCCGGTCTTGCCGGCGGCCGGGCGGCCCAGCTTCTGGGCCTTCTTGCCGGTGCCGTTCTTGACGACGTTCTCCAGGACCTCGGTGATGTTGTCCGCGATGTCGGCGTCCATCGCCCGCTGGCCCTCCGGGGCGCCGAAGCCGGGGACCTCCGCCCCGTTGTGGACGACCTTGGTCACCGAGAAGGGTTCGTGGTGGACGCCCGACGCCGCGAAGGTGGCGTACGAGTCCGCCATCCGGATCGCGCTCGGCGTGGAGGTACCGAGGGTGAAGGAGGCGTTCAGATCCGCCATCGACTCCTCGAGGATGCCGGTCTTCATGGCGACCGACTTCACGTTCGTGAGGCCGACGTCCATGCCGAGCTGGGCGAAGGGCGTGTTGATGGACTTCTCCATCGCCTGGTTCAGCGTCACGTAGCCGTACGGGGTCGTGCTCTCGTTCTTCTGCCGGAACGGCTCTCCCCGGGCGTTCTTCAGGGGCTGGCCGTCACGGCCCTTGATGACGATCAGGTCGTTGCCGTTGTACTTGCTGTTGACCGACAGGCCGCGGCCGCCGCTGTTGGGCGTGCCGTACTCCATCGCCGCGGCGAGCACGTACGGCTTCCAGGTCGAGCCGACCGGGACGCCGGAGGTGTCGGCGTTGTTGGTGAAGTGCTTGTTGTCCCAGCCCTCGCCGCCGTAGAGCGCGACGATCGCCCCGGACTTGACGTCGACGGACGCGGCGCCGAACTGGACGAACTTGTCCGTGGCGGGCCGCTCCTTGTCGTCCAGGAACTCCTTGCGGGTCTTGGCGACCGCGGCCTCCATCGCCTTCACCTTCTTCTCGTCGAAGGTGGTGTAGATGCGGTAGCCGCCGCGCTCCAGCTGTTCCGGGGTGAGGTTGGTGCGCTTCAGCACGTACTTCTTGGCGGTCTCGATCAGGTAGCCCTTCTGGCCGCTGAGACCGGTCACCAGCTGGGAGGGCTTGGGCGTGGGGAACTTGGTGAACGTGGCCCGCTCTGCCGCGGTCATCCGGCCGACCTCGACCTCGCGGTCCAGGATCCACGCCCAGCGTTCCTGGGCACGCTGGGTGTTCTTGTGGGCTTCGGCGCCCGGGCCGATGCCGCCGTCGGGGTTGTAGAGGTTCGGGCCCTTCAGTAGAGCAGCGAGGAACGCGCCCTCGGAGGCGTCGAGGTCGTCGGAGTCCTTCTTGTAGTAGGCCTGGGCGGCGGCCTGGATGCCGTAGGCGTTGCGGCCGAAGTAGGCCGTGTTCAGATAGCCCTTCAGCACGTCGTCCTTGTTCATGGTCGCGCCGACCTTTATGGAGATGAACAGCTCCTTGACCTTGCGCGTCATGGTCTGGCTCTGGTCGAGGTAGGTGTTCTTCACGAACTGCTGCGTGATCGTCGAGCCGCCCTGGGTCTGGCCGCCCTTGGCCATGTTGACCACGGCGCGGGCGACGCCCATGGGGTCGACGCCCTTGTCCTCGTAGAACGTGGCGTTCTCCGCGGCGATGACCGCGTTCCGCACCGGCGGCGGGATCTTCTCGATGGGGACGATCTGCCGGTTGACCTCACCACCGGTCGAGGCCAGCTGCGTCCTGCCGTCGTTCCAGTAGAAGACGTTGTTCTGCGCCAGCGCGGCCTTGTTCTCGTCGGGCACCTCCACCATGGCGAGGGCCACACCGGCACCTGCCATGCCGATCGCGAACAGGCCGAAGCAGGTGCCGGCGACCAGCTTCCACGACGGGACCCAGCGGCCGAGGCCCTGCTTGCCCGCCCGGGGGTAGTCGATGAACCCCTTCGGCGATTCGGCCGCACGGCCCCTGCCGCCCCGCTGGGCGGCGCGACGGGCCTCGGCTCTGCTTCCGTAGGAGGGCTCGTCGCCATAGGGACTGCTGGCGTTGCCCTGCATGGGGTTGGCGCGGCGGCCGGGCAGCTGCTGGGCGGCGCGGCGTGCCGCGGCACGTCCGCCGCCCTGCGGCTGCGGCGGTTTGCGACGGTGCTCGCTCATCGAACGACTACTCCTCGGGCAGGCAAGCGCCTGAAGCGGCAGTTGAGTTCCAGTCCCCCCGATATACGGACGAGACCCTTGGTCCGACTCGCCCGTGGTCCATCCCGGACGGTGACGCTCCCTGGCGCGCAGCGGTTCCCGCGGAATGCATGCCGCACAGACTACGCAGGACCGAAAGCTACCCAGGGCCGAATTCCACCCCAAATCAGGCAACTCACATGTGACGAATTAGTGATGTGACGCCGCTCACAAAGGCCCCACTTGTCGCAGCGGAACCACGCCTCTATCGTCGTGATGTATCGAGTCGATACATCAGCACGACATAAGGGTCCCCGGCAGAGGAGGAGGCGACGGGTGAGCAGACGCTCCGGCATCCTCGAGTTCGCCGTGCTCGGCCTGCTCCGCGAGGCCCCTATGCACGGATACGAACTCCGCAAGCGGCTCAACACCTCGCTGGGGATCTTCCGGGCGTTCAGCTACGGAACCCTCTATCCCTGTCTGAAGACGCTGGTCGCCAACGGCTGGTTGATCGAGGAACCCGGCAGCGCCCCCGAGGAGGCCCTGGCCGCCTCACTCGCCGGACGACGCGCGAAGATCGTCTACCGGCTCACCGCGGAGGGCAAGGAGCACTTCGAGGAGCTGCTCTCCCACACCGGCCCGGACACCTGGGAGGACGAGCACTTCGCGGCACGTTTCGCGTTCTTCGGGCAGACCGAGCGCGAGGTGCGGATGCGGGTGCTGGAGGGCCGCCGCAGCCGGCTGGAGGAGCGGCTGGAGAAGATGCGGGCCTCCTTGGCCCGTACCCGTGAGCGGCTCGACGACTACACGCTCGAGCTGCAGCGGCACGGCATGGAATCCGTGGAACGCGAGGTCCGCTGGCTGAACGAGCTCATCGAGAGCGAGCGGGCGGGCCGGGACCGGAGGGAATCCGGGACCGGCACCTCCGCGGAGTCCGACCACACATCTGGAGACACGGGCGGCCTGCCCCGGCACCGGGGTAGCGCCCGGCCGGATCCGTCCGACGACACCGCCACATGAGGACCTGCACACCCGCAGGACCTCATCGGAACTGAGAACACAGGGAGCAACCGGAATGGGTTCGGTTCGCGTAGCCATCGTCGGCGTGGGCAACTGCGCCGCATCGCTGGTGCAGGGCGTCGAGTACTACAAGGACGCCGACCCGGCCGGCAAGGTGCCGGGTCTGATGCACGTCCAGTTCGGCGACTACCACGTCCGGGACGTCGAGTTCGTGGCCGCGTTCGACGTGGACGCCAAGAAGGTCGGCCTCGACTTGGCCGACGCCATCGGCGCCAGCGAGAACAACACCATCAAGATCTGCGACGTGCCCGCCAGTGGCGTCACCGTGCAGCGTGGCCACACCCTCGACGGCCTGGGCAAGTACTACCGCGCCACCATCGAGGAGTCCGCCGAGGCGCCGGTCGACGTCGTCCAGGTCCTCAAGGACAAGCAGGTCGACGTCCTCGTCTGCTACCTGCCCGTCGGCTCCGAGGACGCGGCGAAGTTCTACGCCCAGTGCGCCATCGACGCCAAGGTCGCGTTCGTCAACGCCCTCCCGGTCTTCATCGCCGGCACCAAGGAGTGGGCGGACAAGTTCACCGAGGCCGGTGTCCCGATTGTCGGTGACGACATCAAGTCGCAGGTCGGCGCCACCATCACGCACCGTGTGATGGCCAAGCTGTTCGAGGACCGGGGCGTCATCCTGGACCGCACGATGCAGCTGAACGTCGGCGGCAACATGGACTTCAAGAACATGCTCGAGCGAGAGCGCCTGGAGTCCAAGAAGATCTCCAAGACGCAGGCCGTCACCTCGCAGATCCCCGACCGTGAGCTCGGCGAGAAGAACGTCCACATCGGCCCGTCCGACTACGTGGCCTGGCTCGACGACCGCAAGTGGGCGTACGTGCGCCTCGAGGGCCGTGCCTTCGGTGACGTTCCGCTGAACCTGGAGTACAAGCTCGAGGTGTGGGACTCCCCGAACTCCGCGGGTGTCATCATCGACGCGCTGCGCGCAGCGAAGATCGCCAAGGACCGCGGCATCGGCGGCCCGATCCTCTCCGCTTCCTCGTACTTCATGAAGTCCCCGCCGGTCCAGTACTTCGACGACGAGGCCCGCGAGAGCGTCGAGAAGTTCATCCGGGGCGAGATCGAGCGCTGACGCGCCACGCGGCGACACCGTCGCACCGTGAAAGGGGATCCCTGGGCAATCCGCCCGGGGATCCCCTTCGTGTGTGACGCTTGCTCGCATGCCTGTCGTACGTGACCTGCGCGTACTCCTGCGTCTCACCGGCTTCCGCCGGCTGCTCACCGTCCGGCTGCTCTCCCAGGCGGCCGACGGCGTGTACCAAGTGGGGCTCGCCACCTATGTGGTCTTTTCGCCGGAGAAGCAGACTTCGGCGGCCGCGATCGCCTCGGCGATGGCGGTGCTGTTGCTCCCGTACTCGCTCCTCGGACCGTTCGCGGGGGTGCTCCTGGACCGGTGGCAACGACGGCAGGTGTTCCTCCACGGCAATCTGCTCCGGGCGTCCCTGGCCGCGGGCACCGCACTGCTGATCTTCCTCACCGCGCCCGACTGGCTGCTCTACGCCTCCGCGCTATGCGTCACCGCGGTCAATCGCTTCATCCTCGCCGGACTGTCCGCGGCTCTGCCCCGCGTCGTGGACGCCGACCGGCTCGTCATGGCCAACTCGGTCTCCCCGACCGCCGGCACATTGGCCGCCACAGCGGGCGGCGGTCTCGCCCTGGGGCTGCGTGCGGTCGCCTCGGACTCCGACACCGCGGTGGTCCTGCTGGGCGCCCTGCTCTACCTGTGCGCGGCCCTCGCGTCGTTGCGCATGGCCCGTTCCCTGCTGGGCCCCGACACCGTCGGCGTCCGGACCGGGCTCGCCGCCGTGCTCGCCTCCACGGCCCGTGGTCTGGTGGCCGGTCTGCGGCATCTCCACGAACGGCGGCCGGCGGCGCGGGCCCTCGTCGCGATGACCTTGATGCGCTTCTGCTTCGGTGCGCTCACGGTCATGGTGCTGATGCTCTGCCGGTACGCATGGTCCGACGGGGACCGTCCGGGCTCGGACGGCGGAGTGGCCCTGCTGGGGCTCGCCATCGCCGTCACGGGGGCCGGCTTCTTCGCCGCGGCCGTCCTCACTCCCTGGGGCGTGGGCCGGCTCGGACAGAACGGCTGGATGATCGCCTGCGCCGCCGGGGCCGCCGTACTCGAACCGGCCCTCGGCCTGTGGTTCGCACCGGCCCCCATGCTGGCCGCGGCCTTCGTCCTGGGCCTGGCCACACAAGGAGCCAAGATCACCACGGACACCGTGGTCCAGTCCTCGGTGGACGACTCGTTCCGCGGGCGGGTCTTCTCGGTCTACGACGTGCTCTTCAACGTGGCCTTCGTCGCCGCCGCCGGCGTCGCTGCCCTGATGCTTCCGCCGGACGGACGCTCGGCGGTTCTGGTCATCACCGTGTCCGCCGTCTACCTGGCGGTGGCCGGCTACCTGTTCCGGCCTGCCCGAGCCCTCCGCAGCGGCTGACCGACACCACCAGGGCGTTGTTTCACGTGAAACAACGCCCCTCGGTGTACTGACTGCGAACGACCGGCGGCCGACACTCAGCGACGTTTCACGTGAAACATCGCCTCAGCTCTGTTCCGCCCACCATTCCTTGAGGGCCGCGACGGCCGCCTCGTGCTCCATCGGCCCGTGCTCCAGACGTAGCTCCAGCAGATGCTTGTAGGCGCGGCCGATCTCCGGACCGGGTCCCAGCCCCAGGATCTCCATGATCTGGTTGCCGTCCAGATCGGGCCGGATGGCGTCCAGCTCCTCCTGCTGCTGCAGCTCGGCGATGCGCTCCTCCAGCCCGTCGTACGTACGGGACAGAGCGGCGGCCTTGCGTTTGTTGCGGGTGGTGCAGTCGGAGCGGGTCAGCTTGTGCAGGCGGTCCAGCAGCGGCCCGGCATCACGTACGTACCGGCGCACGGCCGAGTCGGTCCACTCGCCGCCTCCGTAGCCGTGGAACCGCAGATGCAGCTCCACCAGCCGTGCCACGTCCTTGATCTGCTCGTTCGAGTACTTCAGAGCAGTCATGCGCTTCTTGGTCATCTTCGCGCCCACCACCTCGTGGTGGTGGAAGGAGACCCGTCCGTCCAGCTCGAAGCGACGCGTCTTCGGCTTGCCGATGTCGTGGAGCAGCGCGGCAAGGCGGAGGACCAGGTCCGGGCCGGCCTCCTCCAGATCGATCGCCTGCTCCAGCACGATGAGCGAGTGCTCGTAGACGTCCTTGTGCCGGTGGTGCTCGTCACTCTCCAGCCTCAGGGCGGGGAGCTCGGGCAGCACATGCGCGGCGAGACCGGTGTCGACGAGCAGACCGAGTCCCTTGCGCGGGTGGGACGCGAGGATCAGCTTGTTCAGCTCGTCCCGCACCCGTTCCGCCGACACGATCTCGATCCGCTCGGACATTGCCCGCATCGCGGCGACGACCTCGGGATCCACCTCGAAGTCGAGCTGCGCCGCGAACCGGGCGGCACGCATCATCCGCAGGGGATCGTCGGAGAAGGAGCTCTCGGGTGTCCCCGGGGTGCGCAGCACCCGGTCGGCGAGGTCCTGCAGACCACCGTGCGGGTCGATGAACTCCTTCTGCGGAAGAGCCACGGCCATGGCGTTCACGGTGAAGTCGCGGCGGACGAGGTCTTCCTCGATGGAGTCGCCGTACGACACCTCGGGCTTGCGTGACGTCCGGTCGTACGCCTCGGAGCGGTACGTGGTGATCTCGATCTGGAACGGGCGGTCCGTGCCCTCGTCGCGGGCGTTCTTCTGCGCCCCGACGGTGCCGAAGGCGATCCCGACGTCCCAGACCGCGTCGGCCCACGGGCGGACGATCTTCAGGACGTCCTCGGGGCGGGCGTCCGTGGTGAAGTCCAGGTCGTTGCCGAGCCTGCCGAGCAAAGCGTCCCGGACGGACCCGCCGACCAGGGCGAGACCGAAGCCGGCCTCCTGGAAACGGCGGGCGAGGTCGTCGGCGACGGGGGACACCCGCAGGAGCTCGCTCACTGCGCGGTGCTGCACGTCACTCAGTGCAGTCGGGTTGTCTTCGTTGGCGTTCGGCACAACAGAAAAGGGTACGTGCACGAACCCGCCGGGGCTTCCCGGTTTCCTTGGGCAAGCGCCGTTCTGTAGCGATCTTGTGGCGCACTCCACGGCACTCAGGCACAGCGCATCTCGTTACCATGCGTGGACGCACATCCGACGACCACTGACGACGACGAGGACGGGCGAGCGCGTGGCCGAGGCTGCAGACACCCAGGGAAGGAGTCCGTCTCCTGCCCGTCGATGGCTGCGCAGGGCAGCGGTGCTGATGACCGGCGTGCCCCTTGTGACGGGGCTGCTCTCCGGCCCCGCGGCGGCCGCCCCCGCGCCGGCCGCCGAGAAGGCCTCCGGTGCGGTGGACGTGTCCCTCGACTCACTGAGCCCGGGCGCCCCGGTGAAGGGCGACACCCTCACGATCTCCGGCACCGTGACCAACAACGGCAAGGAGACGATCACCGGAGCCGAGCTCGCCCTGCGCGTGGGCTCCGGGCTGACGACCCGGTCGGCGATCGACGACGCCGCGCGCCGCAACGCGTCCTCGGGCAGCGAGGCGACCGAGCTGGCCGACGACGCGTACAAGGTCACCTTCGCCGGCCTGCCCGCCAGGGTCCGGCAGGACTTCACCCTCTCCGTGCCGGTCGACAAGCTCGGCCTCGGCGCTGCGGGCGTCTACCAGCTCGGCGTCTCCGTCTCCGGACGGACCGCCCGGGACACCTACGACCGTCAGCTCGGCATCGAGCGGACCTTCCTCCCGTGGCAGCCCGCGGCACCGGAGAAGAAGACCCAGCTGACCTACCTCTGGCCGCTGATCTCCTCCGCGCATGTGACCGCGGAGACCGGCTCCGACGAGCAGCAGACCCCGGTGTTCGACAGCGACCTCCTGGCCACGGAGCTCGCGCCCGGCGGCCGGCTCCAGCAGCTCGTCGCTCTCGGCGGCCAGCTCCCCGTCACCTGGGTGATCGATCCGGATCTGCTGGCCACGGTGGACGCGATGACCAGGAGTTACCAGGTCAAGAGCGGCGACACCACGGTCGCGGGCAGGAACCAGGCCGTCGCCAAGCAGTGGCTGAGCTCACTGGAGAAGGCGGTGCAGGACCAGAAGGTCGTGGCACTGCCCTTCGGCGACCCCGATCTCGCCTCCCTCGCCCACCGCGGCAAGAACGTCTCGGGATCGCTGAGCCACCTCCAGTCGGCCACCGAGGTCGCCAGGACCACCGTCGAGACCGTCCTCCATGTGACCCCGTCGCTCGACTTCGCATGGCCCGTGAACGGTGCGCTCGACCCGTCCGTGGTGGACGTGGCGACGTCCGCGGGGGCGCACCAGCTGATCGCCCGCAGCGACAACTTCCACGACGACCTGGCGTACACGCCCACCGCGGCCCGTCCGACCGGCGGAGGCACGACCGCGGTGGTCTCCGACGCGGGGCTCTCCACCGCCTTCGAGGGCGACATGGCGCGCGCCGAGGACTCGACGCTGGCCGTCCAGCGCTTCCTCGCCCACACCCTGGCCATCACCCTGCAGAAGCCCGACAGCCAGCGCAGTGTGGTCGTGGCGCCCCAGCGCATGCCGAGCGCGAGCCAGGCGCAGTCCATGGCGGCCGCCCTGCACGCCCTGGCCAGCCAGCGCTGGACCGAGCCCCTGGACCTCCCGGCGGCCGCGGCGGTCAAGCCCGACCCCCAGGCCAGGACGCAGGTGCCCTCCGCCTCGGCGTACCCGAAGAAGCTGCGTGCCGGCGAGCTGCCGGTAGAGGCGTTCCGGGAGATCAAGAAGACCCAGGACACCCTCGACCACTTCAAGGTGATCCTCACCTCGCCCGACCGGGTCGTCACACCGTTCGGGAACGCCACCAGCCGTTCGATGTCCACTTCCTGGCGCGGCAAGGTCAAGGGGGCCCGCGCCTACCGCGACGGGGTGCTGGCCTATCTGCAGAGCCTCACCACCGAGGTCGGGCTCATCCAGAAGACGACCGCGACCCTGTCCGGCCGGAGCGCCACCCTTCCGGTGACCGTGCAGAACAAGCTGCTGCAGGACGTCGACAACCTCGTGCTGCGCCTGGAGTCCGAGTCGCCGGCCCGTCTGAGCATCGGCGACGACGAGGGCGGCGCGAAACTCCCGGTGAGGATCGCGGACGGCCACAGCCAGTCGGTGAAGTTCACCGCGACGGCCAACGCCAACGGCCCGGTCCAGGTGAAGGCCCAGCTGTACACCACGGACGGCGTCGCGTACGGCGAGCCGATGACATTCACCGTGAAGGTCTCGGAGATCACCCCGACGGTGATGCTGGTCCTGGCGGGCGGTGTCCTGCTCCTCGTCCTCGCGGGCATCAGGATGTACACCCAGCGCAAGCGGGCGGCCGCACGGGAAGCGGAGCCGGGCGGGGGCGATCCCGAGCAGCCGAGTGACCCGGCCCCGGACACCGGACCCGTGAGCGATACCCCGTCCGGCACGGGTGAGAAAGTGGACCGTTGAGCCATGCGCGAGCTTGAGGAGAGCGCCAGTGAACTCGCCGTACGACGGTGACCGCGGCCAGGGCGCCGGCGGCGATCCCGCGGGGCACGTGCCGCCGCAGCAGCCGAGCGCCCGGGACCCGTACGTCCAGGAAGCCTACGCGGACGATCCGTACCGCGAGCGCGACCTGTCCGCCCAGGACCCGGTGGCCGAGGCGCTCTACGACCGTGCCGCGCACCCTCCGCCCCCGCCGGGCACCTATGCGGACCCCCGGCCGTTGTACCAGCAGCCGCCGACGCCGCGGAACGCCCCGGATCCGCAGGTGTGGGCCCAGACCCCGGCACCCGAGCCGGACGGTCCGACCCGCCATCTGCCGTACGGCGACGCCGCGGCGGCAGCCCAGTACGTGGGCGTGGACGACCTGGTCACCGAGGCCGGCGACGAGGAGCCGGACGCCTTCGCGCATCTGTACCGGGACCAGCAGGGCACGGCCGCCCGTGTGCCGGAGCCCGCACCCGAGCCGGCGCCGCCCGCCCCGAAGAAGTCCGGCGGCCGTGCCTCCGGGCTGTTCAAGTCGAGCGCGGTAATGGCCGCGGGCACCCTCGTGTCCCGTATCACGGGCTTCGTGCGGAGCCTGGTGATCACCGCCGCTCTCGGTGCCGCCCTGCTGGGTGACACGTTCACCGTGGCGCTCACCCTGCCCACGATGATCTACATCCTGACCGTCGGCGGCGGACTGAACTCGGTCTTCGTGCCGCAGCTCGTCCGCGCCATGAAGAACGACGAGGACGGCGGGGAGGCCTATGCCAACCGCCTGCTGACCCTGGTGATGGTCACCCTCGGCATCATCGTGGCGATCGCCGTGGCGGGCGCTCCCGTGCTGATCCACCTCATGTCGCCGACCATCGCCGACAACCAGGCCGCCGACGGTGTCGCCGTCACCTTCGCCCGCTACTGCCTGCCCACGATCTTCTTCATGGGCGTGCATGTGGTGATGGGTCAGATCCTCAACGCCCGCGGGAAGTTCGGCGCGATGATGTGGACCCCGGTCCTCAACAACATCGTCATGATCTTCACCTTCGGTCTCTTCATCTGGGTGTACGGCACCTCCGCCGAGTCCGGGATGGGAGTGACGACCATTCCGCCGGAGGGCGTGCGGCTGCTCGGTATCGGCACGCTTCTCGGACTGGCCGTCCAGGCGCTGGCGATGATCCCGTACCTCCGCGAGACCGGTTTCCGCTTCCGGCCCCGGTTCGACTGGAAGGGCCACGGTCTCGGAAAAACGGTCCGGCTGGCGAAGTGGACGGTGCTGTTCGTCCTCGCCAACCAGGCCGGCGTGATCGTGGTGACCCGCCTCGCCACGGCGGCGGGCGAGGCCTCGGGCAAGGACGGCGCCGGCTTCCTGGCCTACTCCAACGCCCAGCTCATCTGGGGCATGCCGCAGGCGATCATCACCGTGTCCGTGATGGCCGCCCTGCTGCCGCGCATCTCCCGGGCCGCGCACGACAACGACACGGGCGCGGTGCGCGACGACATCTCGCAGGGTCTGCGGAACTCCGCGGTCGCGATCGTCCCGGTCTCCTTCGCGTTCGTGGCGCTCGGCGTGCCCATGTGCACGCTCCTCTACGCGGCGAGCGGCATCGAGGCCGCCCGGTCCATGGGCTTCATCCTGATGGCCTTCGGCCTCGGCCTCATCCCGTACTCGGTGCAGTACGTCGTACTGCGCGGCTTCTACGCCTACGAGGACACCCGCACGCCCTTCTACAACACCGTCATCGTCGCGGCGGTCAACGCCGCCGTCTCGGTGGTCTGCTACCTCGTGCTGCCCGCCCAGTGGGCCGTGGTCGGCATGGCCGGTGCCTACGGTCTGGCGTACGCCGTCGGCGTCGGGGTGGCGTGGCGCAGGCTGAGCAAGCGCCTGGGTGGCGACCTGGACGGCTCCCACGTCGTCCGGACCTACGCCCGCCTGTGCATCGCCTCGCTCCCGGCCGCCGTCCTCAGCGGCGGCGCCGGCTTCCTCATTCTGGAGTTCCTGGGCGAGGGGGCCTTCGGGTCGCTCGTGGCCCTGGTCGTCGGGGCCGCCGTCCTGCTCGGGACGTTCTTCGTGGCGGCGAAGCGGATGCGCATCGAGGAACTCAACGCGATGGTCGGTATGGTCCGGGGGCGCCTCGGCCGCTGATTGGCAAGGACAGCACAACCATCGTCCGCCGCCGTGTGTCGTGCATAGCGGCGGTCTGTGGGCACAATTGGCGTGACTTTGCTCGGCTGACCGACCAGCGCGCAACGGATGGGGAGGCAGGAACGACGGTGGCGGAACGTAGCACGGCTGCCGTCGACGTGGCCGACAACAGCGGCGATGACCCGCTGACCGCGAAGGCGGACAAGGCCATGGCCGACGGGTTGGCGGAAGACCGCGACGCAGCGGACAAGGGTGGGCAGGAGACGGACGGCGAGCGCACGGCTGCCGAGGCCGGCGGTATCGCCACGCCCGAGCTCCACAGCGGTCACAAGCTCGCGAGGCGCTACCGGCTCGAGGAGTGCGTCACCCGTCTGGACGGGTTCAGCAGCTGGCGTGCCATGGACGAGAAATTGCGCCGTGCCGTCGGCGTGCACGTCCTTCCCGCCGACCATCCGCGCGCCCGGTCGGTGCTCGGAGCGGCCCGGTCCGCCGCGCTGCTCGGAGACCCCCGTTTCGTCCAGGTCCTCGACGCCGTCGAGGAGAACGACCTCGTCTACGTCGTGCACGAGTGGCTCCCGGACGCCACCGAGTTGACCAGTCTGCTGGCGTCGGGTCCCTTCGAGGCACATGACGCCTATCAGCTCGTCAGCCAGCTCGCGCAGGCCATGGCCGCCGCACACCGCGAGGGCCTGTCCCATCTGAAGCTCACGCCCAGTGCCGTACTGCGGACCTCGTCCGGCCAGTACCGCATCCGCGGCCTCGCCGTGAACGCCGCCCTGCGGGGCATCTCCTCGGACCGTCCGCAGCGCACGGACACCGAGGCCATCGGCTCGCTGCTGTACGCGGCCCTCACCCGGCGCTGGCCGTACGAGACCGATGCCTACGGCCTGTCCGGCCTGCCCAAGGACGTGGGTCTGATCTCTCCGGACCAGGTCCGGGCCGGTGTTCACCGCGGTCTCTCCGAACTGGCCATGCGCGCCCTGGTCAACGACGGCGCCACCGCGTCCCGGCAGGAACCTCCCTGCACCACCCCCGAGGAGCTGGTCAAGGCCATCGGGGAGCTGCCGCGCATCCGCCCGCCGGAGCCCGCCTTCACAGCCCCGCCCGAGTACCAGCGCACCACGTACCAGCAGGGCACCTACGGGCGGCCCAAGCCCCACCCCGGGCCGGCTGCCACGCAGCCCATCACCGCTCCGCCGGCCCCCCTGGAGTCCCCCACCGGCAAGGCCCTCAAGTGGGCCGTCTCCGCGCTCCTCATCGTCGCCCTGGGGCTCGGTAGCTGGCAGCTCGCCGAGGCCCTCCTGGACCGCTCGGACACGCCGACCGGGCCCACCCCCACCCAGAGTCCTCAGGCCCCCCAGAGCGGCCCCGACCAGAAGCCCGCCCGGACGCCCAAGCCGATCGCCATCGTGGACGCCCGGGACTTCGACCCGCTCTCGGACGGGACCGAGAAGCCCGAGGGGATAAAGAAGGCCTACGACGGCAACCCGAGCACGTTCTGGCACACGGACTTCTACCTCGGCGCCGAGTTCGGCAATCTCAAGGAGGGCGTCGGGATCATCCTGGATCTCGGCAAGGCACAGCCGGTCGATAAGGTGGATGTCTCGTTCGTCGGCGACACCTCGGTCGAGCTCAGGACCGCGCCCGCCGACGCCCAGGTGGCACCCGGGCAGTACGACGCCTTCAAGAAGGTCGCCGCGGGGTCGGGGACCACGGTGACGCTGAAGCCCGGCGAACCGGTCCGGACGCGGTACGTCCTGGTCTGGCTCACCAAGCTCCCCAAGACCTCGGATGGGAACTTCCGGGGCAAGGTCTCGGAAATCAAGATCACCGGCTGATCCCGGTATTCTCGCGGCGCAACCCGTCACCGCCTCCGGGCGCGACGGAGGAGTTCTCACGGGGGGAGGTGGGAAGGGCAGTGCAGAGCGCCAGTGACGCAGATCTGCTGGCTCGCCATGTCGCCGGCGATCCGGACGCGTTCGGCGAACTCGTCAGGCGGCACCGGGACCGGCTGTGGGCCGTCGCCCTGCGCACGCTCGGAGACCGGGAAGAGGCCGCCGACGCCGTCCAGGACGCCCTCATCTCCGCCTACCGTGGCGCCTCCGGCTTCCGGGGCCAGTCCGCGGTCACCACATGGCTGCACCGCATCACGGTGAACGCCTGTCTGGACCGGGCACGGAAGGCGGCCTCGCGCAGGACCGCGCCCATCGACGACGCGGAGCGCCTGGAGCAGCTCCTGGAGCCCCATGAGTCCGCGGAGGCACCTGCCGAGCGTGAGGACCTCCACAGGCAGCTGGTCGCCGCCCTGGCCACCCTCCCGGCCGAGCAGCGGGCCGCCCTGGTGCTGGTCGACATGCAGGGCTATCCGGTGGCCGAGGCCGCTCGCGTCCTGGACGTGCCCAGCGGCACGGTGAAGAGCCGCTGCGCCCGCGGCCGGGCACGGCTGCTTCCACTCCTCACCCATCTGCGCACGGATGGGGAGGGTAGCCCCGACGCGCCCGGGGGAAGGAACCGGTCGCAGGGGACATCCGTCCCATCGGCAGCAGAACCGAGAAACCCAGATGCTGTGAAGGGCGGAGGTGGGCGCGCGTGACTTCCACGGCCGGCACGACCCAGCACCCGGACGTCTCGGAGATCTCCGACCTCACCGAGGGACTGCTCGCCCCGTCGCGGAGCGCCGACGTGCGACGGCACCTGGAAGGCTGCGCGCTGTGCGCGGACGTCCGAGACTCCCTGCAAGAGATCCGGGACCTCCTGGGCACGCTGCCCGGGCCGCAGCGGATGCCCGCCGACATCGCCGGACGCATCGATGCCGCGCTCGCCGCCGAGGCGCTACTGGACTCGACCGCACCCGGCTCCGCCCACGATGTTTCACGTGAAACGCCCGCCGTCTCCGCCGCCCCGTCGGGGTCCGGCGCCGACCGGCCGGCCGGCCGCCCGCGGGGTGCCGTGGGCCCCGGGCGGACGGGGACCCGCGGTCCACGTCCTCGTCGCCGCACGCTGGCCCTCGGGGCGGTCCTCGGTGCCGCCGCACTCGGTATCGGCGTGGTGTTCCTCCAGGGAAGCGGACCTACCGGCGAGAAGACGGCGACCAGCATCACGGACACGGCGAGCAAGAGCGGCGGGGACGCGGCCACGTTCTCCGGCACCAGCGTCGACGAGCGGGTACGGGTCCTGCTGGCGGCCGAGGGCACCATGACCGCGGAGAAGACCGAGCCGAAACAGAAGAACACGCAGTCCAAGTTCCGTGACGCACCTTCCAAGGGCGCCGCCGTCCCCGTTCCGGCATGTGTGCAGGCTGCCACGGGCCGCACGGACCGGCCACTGGCCGCGGAGACGGGCACGTACAAGGGCACCAACGCGTATCTCGTCGTGATGCCGGACACCTCGGACACCAAACGGGTGGAGGCGTTCGTCGTCGACGCCGCCTGTGCGACTTCCGCGCCGGACGGCAAGGGCGAGTTGCTGCTGAACCGGACCTATCCCCGTCACTGACCCGGTCCGTCCACGTGCCGTACGGACACGGCGGGAATGCATGCCCCGTAGGATCCGTTGGGTGGGGTGAGAGAGCGAATCCCAGCCCCGTAGGCAGTTGGCAGTCTGCAGAGACGAGGAAGAAACCCGTGAGCGACGTCCGTAACGTGATCATCATCGGCTCCGGGCCGGCCGGCTACACCGCAGCGCTGTACACAGCGCGCGCCTCGCTGAAGCCCCTGGTGTTCGAGGGCGCCGTCACCGCCGGTGGAGCGCTGATGAACACCACCGACGTGGAGAACTTCCCCGGTTTCCAGGACGGCATCATGGGCCCCGAGCTGATGGACAACATGCGGGCCCAGGCCGAGCGCTTCGGCGCCGAGCTCGTCGCGGACGATGTCGTCTCCGCCGACCTCTCCGGTGAGATCAAGACCGTCACGGACACCTCCGGCACCGTCCACCGCGCCAAGGCGGTCATCGTCGCGACCGGCTCCCAGCACCGCAAGCTGGGCCTCCCCAACGAGGACGCGCTCTCCGGCCGCGGTGTCTCCTGGTGCGCCACCTGCGACGGCTTCTTCTTCAAGGACCAGGACATCGCCGTCATCGGCGGCGGCGACACCGCGATGGAGGAGGCGACCTTCCTCTCCCGGTTCGCCAAGTCCGTCACCGTCGTGCACCGCCGGGACTCCCTACGGGCTTCCAAGGCCATGCAGGAGCGCGCCTTCGCCGACCCGAAGATCAAGTTCGCCTGGGACAGCGAAGTCGCCGTGATCCACGGTGAGCAGAAGCTCTCCGGTCTGACCCTGCGCAACACCAAGACCAGCGAGACCAGCGAGCTCCCCGTGACCGGTCTGTTCATCGCGGTGGGCCACGACCCGCGGACCGAGCTCTTCAAGGGCCAGCTCGACCTGGACGAAGAGGGCTACCTGAAGGTCCAGTCCCCCTCGACGCGCACCAACCTCACCGGTGTGTTCGCCGCCGGCGATGTGGTCGACCACACGTACCGCCAGGCCATCACGGCAGCGGGCACCGGGTGCTCCGCCGCCCTGGACGCCGAGCGGTTCCTGTCGGCGCTGGCCGACGAGGAGAAGGCCGCGGCCGCGGCAGTCTGACGCACGCACCCGATTCCCCCACTACCCACACGAGCTAGGAGGTTGCCGTGGCCGGCACCCTGAAGAACGTGACCGACGATTCCTTCGAAGCGGACGTCCTGAAGAGCGACAAGCCCGTCCTGGTGGACTTCTGGGCGGCCTGGTGCGGCCCGTGCCGTCAGATCGCTCCGTCCCTCGAGGCCATCGCCGCCGAGCACGGCGACAAGATCGAGATCGTCAAGCTCAACATCGACGAGAACCCGGCCACCGCTGCCAAGTACGGCGTGATGTCCATTCCGACGCTGAACGTCTACCAGAACGGCGAGGTCGCCAAGACCATCGTCGGCGCGAAGCCCAAGGCCGCGATCGTGCGCGACCTCGAGGACTTCCTCGTCGACTGACCGCGGCCCGTCGTTTCACGTGAAACGGCCCCATCCCCGAGCGTGGGTGGGGCCGTTCTCCTTGTGTCTGTCTTCGGGTCCCGTCTTCTGTCCCAGGGCCGCGCGCTGTCCCGTCCAGGGGCCGTGTCATCTTCCTCGGCCTATGGGCGGCCCGGTCCATGGGCATTCCGGCCCGGGGCGGCCTACCGGTCCAAGGGCGGTTCCGCTCCCCGGTCCAGCGGTGGCCCCCGGTCCAAGAACCGTCCGGATGCCTCCCCCACCGGCTTCTCTCCTACAACGGCCGGAGGACGGGCTCCTTCTGCACCGCGCCCAGAAGCCTGTCGAGAGCCAGCTCGACGTCCTCCTTCCACGAGAGCGTGGTGCGGAGCTCAAGCCGCAACCGGGGGAACGACGGATGCGGCCGCACCGTCTTGAAGCCGACGGCCAGCAGATGGTCCGCGGGCAGCACGCAGGCCGGCTCCTTCCACCGGGCGTCACCGAATGCCTCGATGGCCTTGAAGCCCCTTCGCAACAAGTCCTTGGCCACGGTCTGCACCATCACCCGGCCCAGTCCCTGCCCTTGGTACCCGGGCATGATCCAGGCAGTGATCAGCTGCACCGCGTCCGCGGACACCGGGCTGGTGGGGAACGCCGTGGAGCGGGGGACATACGCCGGGGGTGCATAGAGCACATAGCCGACCGGCATCTCGTCGACATAGACGACACGGCCACAGGATCCCCATTCCAACAGGACGGCGGAGATCCAGGCCTCCTTCTCCAGCTCCGGCGTGCCCGCCTTTACCGCTGCTTCTCCACTGACCGGATCAAGCTCCCAGAAGACGCAGGCGCGGCAGCGCTTGGGAAGGTCCGGAAGGTTGTCCAGTGTGAGTGGTACGAGCCGACGCCCCATGAAGGCTGTTCCTCACTTCCTCCGCCCGCCGCGTCCAGGGCGGCCGCCAGCGCGCTCCGCTCCTTGAGGAGGCTGCCGACGAAACCGCCGACCGCTCCCAGGCCCAGCACTGCTGTCAACAGTCCGGCGCGGCTCACCGATCGCATGGCCTCCGGCCCTCCTTTTCTGAGGTGGATCAAGCTGGATGTGCCATACCAGAACGCATCGTATCCACCCAGCGACGACATCGACACCGAGGAGAAGGAAAGGACGGGCCTCGCTCCGGCATACACCGGATGCGGCCCGTCCTTCCGAACGTCACGGACTCGGCTGGTCGCCGGCTCAGTCCTCGCCGTCCTCGGGCTCCTGGCCGAGGCCCTGCTCGAGGACCCGGCCCTCACCCGGAGCCAGGGTGCCCAGGATCCGTTCCAGGTCTTCCATCGAGGCAAACTCGACGACGATCTTTCCCTTCTTCTGGCCGAGGTCGACCTTGACCCGCGTCTCGAACCGGTCCGACAGCCGGGAGGCGAGGTCGGACAGTGCCGGCGAGACACGGCTTCCCGCGCGGGGTCCCCTCGGCTTGGACGAGCTCTTGGGATGTGAACCCATCAGGGTGACGATCTCCTCGACCGCCCGCACCGACAGCCCCTCGGCGACGATGCGGTAGGCGAGCCGGTCCTGCTCCTCCGCGTCGTCGACCGAGAGCAGCGCCCGGGCATGGCCGGCCGAGAGGACGCCTGCGGCCACCCTCTTCTGGACCGGAGGTGAAAGCTTCAGCAGACGCAGCGTGTTGGAGACCTGAGGGCGCGACCGGCCGATCCGGTCCGCCAGCTGGTCGTGCGTGCAGTTGAAGTCCTTGAGCAGCTGGTCGTATGCGGCAGCCTCTTCCAGCGGATTCAGCTGGGCCCGGTGGAGGTTCTCCAGGAGGGCGTCGAGCAGCAGCTTCTCGTCGTCGGTCGCGCGCACGATCGCCGGGATCGCCTCAAGGCCCGCCTCCTGGCACGCCCGCCAGCGGCGCTCGCCCATGATGAGCTCGAACCGCTCCGGTCCCAGCTGCCGCACGACGACCGGCTGGAGCAGGCCCACTTCCTTGATGGAGGTGACCAGCTCGGCGAGCGCGTCCTCGTCGAAGACCTCACGAGGCTGCCGCGGGTTCGGGGTGATGGAACCCAGCGGGAGTTCGGCGAAAAACGCCCCGGCAGGGGATGCCGGCTCGGCCGCCGACTGCCGGTCCCCGGCGGCCGACGGCATCTCCTGCGACACCACGTGGGCCTGTGGCAGCGTGGCGATCTTGGCGGCCGGCACACCGCGCTCCGCCGTCAGCACGGGGGCAGCGGACGGCGAATCCGTACCACCGGCCGCCGGAGAACCGGCCTGCTCCCCCTGAGCGACGGGGATCAACGCACTGAGCCCACGCCCCAACCCTCTACGTCGCTCGCTCACTGGATCCCCTCCGACATGCTGTGCTGGCTGTGCTGGCTGCCCGCATGGGCGTGCCTGCCGTCGTAGTAGACGCCGGCCCCACGCAGGGCGATCTCCCGGGCCGCTTCGAGATAGGAGAGGGCCCCACTGGATCCTGGATCGTACGTGAGGACCGTCTGCCCGTAACTGGGTGCCTCCGAGATACGCACCGACCGGGGAATGCTGGTCCGGAGCACTTCCTCACCGAAGTGGCTGCGCACCTCTTCGGCCACCTGGGAAGCGAGCCGGGTACGGCCGTCGTACATGGTCAGGAGGATCGTTGACACATGGAGGGTCGGGTTCAGGTGCCCCCGCACCAGGTCGACGTTCCTCAGCAGCTGGCCCAGGCCTTCCAGCGCGTAGTACTCGCACTGGATGGGGATCAGGACCTCCGCGCCGGCGACGAGCGCGTTGACTGTCAGCAGTCCCAGAGAGGGCGGACAGTCGATGAGGATGTAGTCCAGGGGCTGCTCGTACGCCTGGATGGCACGCTGGAGTCGGCTTTCACGGGCCACCAGGGAGACCAGTTCGATCTCCGCACCAGCGAGGTCGATGGTGGCCGGGGCACAGAAGAGGCCCTCGACGTCCGGAACGGGCTGGACCACCTCGGAGAGCGGCCGACTGTCGACCAGCACGTCGTAGATCGACGGGACCTCGGCGTGGTGGTCGATACCCAGAGCCGTGGAGGCGTTGCCCTGCGGGTCGAGGTCGACCACCAGGACACGGGCACCGTGCAGGGCGAGCGATGCGGCGAGGTTGACCGTCGTCGTGGTCTTCCCCACACCGCCCTTCTGATTGGCCACCACCATGACGCGCGTCTGCTCCGGCCTGGGCAGCCCTCCGCCCGCATGGCCAAGAGCGTCCACGGCCAGTTGTGCGGCACGGCCGATGGGGGTGTCGTCCATCGGGGGCGGTGTTTCACGTGAAACATCCGCTCCCGCCGATTCGGTACGGGGACCGGGGACCGGATCGGTCATCGGTCCCGCGATGTTTGCGTCGGACCGCAAGGATTCACTCTCCTCGACATCAGGCTCGCGATGTGCAGAGCCTGCCATGCTTTCGGGGTCCTGAACCAGCGAGGTCGGGCCTTCTGTGGGTGAATCCACCTTTGTGGAAAACTCCGTCCCCCTCACGAGGGGCTTGCGGTCGCGAGGCGCGGCGGCCGCGCGACCGCGGCTGATGATCCCATGCAGCAGTGAGCGACGTTTCACGTGAAACACGATGCACAGGCCGCCTGGTCAGACGCCCACGACACTCCGAAACAGGCAGGTTAGGCAGCTTGTCCGGAGCACTGCTCACACATAGGGCATATCAACGGCGCCGGCGCACACGCCCGGCCCGGGCTGCCTTGGCTCGCTTGGCCGCGAACCTCACACCGCCCGGGCTCTCGCCGCACTTGACCCGGACCACCGTGGAAAGCGGGTCCACGATGCCCTCACCGACGTGCAGCACCGAGGTCTCGACCACACCCAGCTTGCTCAGCGCGGCACGGGCACTGCTGATCTCTTCCTCGGCGGTGTCGCCCTTGAGTGCGAGCATCTCCCCATAGGGGCGCAGCAGGGGAACGCCCCAGCTGGCGAGCCGGTCCAGCGGGGCGACGGCACGCGCCGTCACCACATGGACCTGGGGCAGCTTGCCGAGCATCTCCTCCGCACGGCCGCGCACGACCGTCACATGGTCGAGACCCAGGAGCTCGACGACCTCCTGGAGGAAGGTGGTGCGGCGCAGCAGCGGCTCCAGCAGCATGATCTTCAGGTCCGGCCGGACCAGGGCCAGCGGGATACCGGGCAGCCCGGCGCCCGAGCCGACGTCGCAGACCATGACTCCTTCCGGTACGACCTCCGAGAGGACCGCGCAGTTCAGCACGTGCCTCTCCCAGAGCCGGGGCACCTCGCGGGGGCCGATCAGACCTCGCTTGACCCCCGCGTCCGCGAGCAGCTCGGCGTACCGCACCGCCTCCGGGAAGAACTCACCGAAGACCTCGCGAGCCTGCTCCGGCGCCTGGGGAAGCTCCTGCGCCTCCGTCACGGGAACCGTCCTTCCGTACCGCACTGTGGGTGGCTGCTATCAGGCTGACAAAGACCGGCCCCGCCTGCGAACAGACGGGGCCGGGAGGACCGGGGCCGATCAGGCCGGGAGGACCACGACGAAGCGCTCCGGCTCCTCGCCCTCGGACTCGCTGCGCAGGCCGGCGGCCGCGACCGCGTCGTGCACGACCTTGCGCTCGAACGGCGTCATCGGCTTGAGCTTGACGGGCTCGCCCGTGGACTTCGCCTCCTCGGCGGCCTTCGCGCCCAGCGCGGCCAGTTCCTCACGCTTCTTCGCCCGGAAACCGGCGATGTCGAGCATCAGCCGACTGCGGTCACCGGTCTCCCGGTGCACGGCCAGCCGGGTGAGCTCCTGCAGAGCCTCCAGCACCTCACCGTCACGACCGACGAGCTTCTGCAGATCGCGGCTGCCCGCGTCGCTGATGATCGAGACCGAAGCCCGGTCCGCCTCGACGTCCATGTCGATGTCGCCATCGAGGTCGGCGATGTCGAGCAGGCCCTCGAGGTAGTCGGCCGCGATCTCACCCTCCTGTTCCAGGCGGGTCAGGGTGTCGCCGTCAGCGGCCGCGGGGGTGGTGTCCGTCACGGATGGACTCCTTCTTACTTCTTGGTCGGGTGCTTGGGCCGCTGCTGACCCTTGCGCTGTCCGGACTTGGCTTGGCGTGCGGAGCCGGAAGCGGGCTTGGCCGCCGGCTTGGACGTTCCGTTCTGCGATGCGTCCGGCTTCTTCAGCGAGGTCTTCGCACCCGTGGAGCCCGCCTCGTCGACCGACTCGACGCCGGTCTCCGCGGAACCCTGGGCTCCGGAGCCCGTGGCCTGACGCTGGGACTTCGTCTGACGCTTGGGCTGCTGCCGGTTGGCGCGGGCGGTCTCCGCGGCCTTGCGGGCCTCGACCTGGGCCGGGTCCTCCTTGAGCTTGCCCTTGGCGCGCAGCTTCTCCTGGCGCTGCTTGTAGGCGAGGCTGCCCGGAGTCGGGTTGCGGCGGATCACGTACATCTGCTGGCCCATGGTCCACACGTTGGTGGTCAGCCAGTAGACGAGGACACCGACCGGGAAGTTGATACCGAAGACGGCGAACATGACCGGGAAGACGTACATCAGCATCTTCTGCTGCTGCATGAACGGCGTCTTCACCGTGAGGTCGACGTTCTTCGTCATCAGCTGGCGCTGCGTGTAGAACTGCGACAGCGACATCAGGACGATCATGATGACCGTGACGACACGCACGTCCATGAGCGTCGCGCCGAGCGCCGCGACCTCCTGGGCGCTGTCCGTGAACGTCGCCGGCAGCGGGGCACCGAAGATCTTGGCCTGGCGGGCGCTGTCCAGCAGGGACTGGTCGATGACACCGACCGTCTTGTTCCGCGCGATGTCGTTGAGGACCGTGTACAGCGCGAAGAAGAACGGGGACTGCGCCAGGATCGGAAGGCACGAGGAGAGCGGGTTGGTACCCGTCTCCTTGTACAGCTTCATCATCTCTTCGGACTGGCGCTGTTTGTCGTTCTTGTAGCGCTCCTGGATGGCCTTCATCTTCGGCTGGAGCGCCTGCATGTTCCGGGTCGCCTTGATCTGCTTCACGAAGAGCGGGATCAGACAGATCCGGATCAGCACCACGAGGGACACGATGGACAGTCCCCATGCCCAGCCCGAGTCGGCACCGAACACAGCTCCGTACAGCTTGTGGAACTGAACGATGATCCAGGTGAGGGGTGTGGTGATAAAGCTGAAGAGACTGGCAATCGTGTCCACTAATCAGGCTCCTTGAGCGTTGGGCGAGGTCCCAGCGGCCGGGGGTTGGGGCTCAGCGGCGGAGTGCCCGCCCTTACGGTCACGCCACGCGTTGCGCAGCAGCTCGTGCCAACGCGGACGCTTGCGCGGTGGGACATGGTCCACACCGCCGGGCGACCACGGATTGCACCGCAGGATGCGCCAGGCGGTCAGAGCCGTGCCCTTCAACGCGCCGTGCCGGTCGATCGCCGTGTAGCCGTAGTGCGAACACGACGGGTAGTACCGGCAGACAGGCCCGAGAAGCGGACTGATCGTCCACTGGTACAACTTGATCAATGCCAGCAGTGGGTACTTCACTGCGCACCGCCTCCCAGCAACCGCCGCAGGGCGGCGTCCAGGTCTCGGGCCAGATCTGCATGCTCGGCGTCGCCCGCTCCGGGCAGCGCCCGTACCACCACCAGGCTACCGGGGGGCAGCTGGGGCAGGCGGTCGCGGACCAGGTGGCGCAGCCTTCGCTTCACAAGATTGCGGACGACCGCTCCCCCGACGGCCTTGCTCACGACGAAACCCGCACGCGTCGGGGGAGCGCTCTCCCCAGGCGCGTGCGGGTCCGTGGCACCGCTGCGTAGATGGACGACGAGTAGCGGGCGTCCGGCCCGGCGTCCTCGGCGTACCGCGGTCGCGAAGTCCTCGCGCCGCCTCAGCCGATTCTCGGTAGGCAGCACGACATGACCTGTACGTAGATCAGGCGGACAGGCGGGCGCGACCCTTGCTGCGGCGGGACGCGAGGATCGCGCGGCCGGCACGGGTACGCATACGCAGCCGGAAGCCGTGGGTCTTCGCACGACGACGGTTGTTCGGCTGGAAGGTGCGCTTGCTCACTCGGGGGCTCCAGAAATGATTTGTGTGGTGGCGGGGCATCGCCTGGCTGTCACCGTGCGCCCACGAGTAGCTCGCAATACGCCCGAGTGCACCGCTTCACCGACCACGGAAGTGGTCTTTGCCCATCGGAGGCAGGCGGCAGCAGCCATCGACAACTCGACCTGGTTACGGTACGCGGGGCTACGCCATCCGGTCAAACCAGCCCTTCGACGGCCCTGTCTGTACACAGGCTGTGGACAACAACTTGAACCGCACCCACCGCCCTGACTACCGTGACTGGACTCCGATTCCTTTCGTTCCCGCCTGCCGGGCCTGACCGACCCGTCCCGAGAACCACACATTCGTGGGACCTGTGAGAGAGCGTGCCTTGTGGCTGACGTACCTGCCGATCTTGCCGCAGTGTGGCCACGAGTGCTCGAGCAGCTCCTCGGAGAGGGGCAGCAGGGCATCGAGCCCAAGGACAAGCAGTGGATCGAGCGCTGCCAGCCACTGGCGCTGGTCGCCGACACCGCGCTGCTCGCCGTCCCCAACGAGTGGGGCAAGCGGGTCCTGGAGGGCCGGCTGGCCCCGCTGATCAGCGACACGCTGAGCCGTGAGTGCGGCCGTCCCATCCGTATCGCGATCACGGTCGACGACTCCGCCGCCGGCCCGGCCGCTCCGGCGCCCCCGCACGTGCAGCAGCCGCCCCGGTACCAGGACGACGCCTACGGCCGGCCGCCGGCCGACGACGGGCTGCCGGGGGTCCGCCCCGCGTACCCGGACTACCAGCCGCAGCGCCCGGACGCCGGTGCCTGGCCGCGCAGTCAGGACGACCTGTCCTGGCAGCAGCCGCGGCTCGGCGGGTTCCAGGAGCGCGACCCGTACGCCGGCTCCCGTCCGCCGCAGCACGACTACCGGACGCAGCCGGGCGGCGACCACTCCGTCTACGACCAGGCGCACTACGAGCAGCCCGGGTACGAGCAGCCGCAGTACGACCAGCCGCGTCCCGAGCGCCGGGACCACCTGGACACCGGTCCCGGTCCCGCGCATCTCGCGGGCGGACCCACGGGACCCGGTTCGCCTTCCACGGGAACCCCGTCGGTCGGCGGCCAGGGCGAGCCGCATGCCCGGCTGAACCCGAAGTACCTCTTCGACACCTTCGTGATCGGTGCTTCGAACCGGTTCGCGCACGCCGCGGCCGTCGCGGTCGCCGAGGCGCCCGCCAAGGCCTACAACCCCCTCTTCATCTATGGGGAGTCGGGCCTCGGCAAGACCCATCTGCTGCATGCCATCGGGCACTACGCACGCAGCCTCTACCCGGGCACCCGCGTGCGGTACGTGAGCTCCGAGGAGTTCACCAACGAGTTCATCAATTCGATCCGCGACGGCAAGGGCGACGCCTTCCGCAAGCGGTACCGCGACGTGGACATCCTGCTCGTCGACGACATCCAGTTCCTCGCGAGCAAGGAGTCGACCCAGGAGGAGTTCTTCCACACCTTCAACACCCTCCACAACGCGAACAAGCAGATCGTGCTGTCGTCGGACCGTCCGCCGAAGCAGCTGATGACGCTGGAGGACCGGCTGCGCAACCGCTTCGAGTGGGGACTGACCACCGATGTGCAGCCGCCCGAGCTGGAGACGCGTATCGCAATCCTCCGGAAGAAGGCGGTGCAGGAACAGCTCAACGCCCCGCCGGAGGTCCTGGAGTTCATCGCCTCCCGCATCTCCCGCAACATCCGTGAGCTGGAGGGGGCACTGATCCGGGTGACGGCGTTCGCGTCGCTCAACCGGCAGCCGGTGGACCTCGGGCTCACCGAGATCGTGCTGAAGGACCTGATCCCGGGCGGCGAGGACTCCGCCCCTGAGATCACCGCGACGGCCATCATGGCGGCGACCGCCGACTACTTCGGGCTGACCGTCGAGGACCTCTGCGGTTCCTCGCGCAGCCGGGTGCTGGTGACGGCCCGCCAGATCGCCATGTACCTGTGCCGGGAACTGACCGATCTCTCGCTGCCCAAGATCGGTGCCCAGTTCGGCGGTCGCGACCACACGACGGTGATGCACGCCGACCGGAAGATCCGGGCCCTCATGGCGGAGCGGCGGTCCATCTACAACCAGGTCACCGAGCTCACGAACCGCATCAAGAACGGCTGACGCGGCCGGCGCGCCGACCGTCACCAGCGGACGGCCCACGGCCCACAGGGGCGTTCCGGAGATCTCCGGAACGCCCCTCCTTCGTCCTCCGGAACGCCCCTCTCCCGCTGTCCGGCCGATGCCGCCCCTGCGTGCGCTCCGGGCCACCTCCGCCGCGCCGGGCCACGGCGACCGGGAACGCGCCGCCCGGGAACGCGCCGACCGGTCCCGGGGACGCTGCGGCCGGGTCCCCGAGGCACCCCGCGGGCACCCCCGAGGCGCCTGACGGAGGGCGGCGGACACCTGAGGGACACCGTGCAGTCCGCCAGTGGTGTTCGAATGGCCCTAGCAGAGGCGGTGTTCTCCACAGGTCAGATGCTCATCCGCTGTCCACACCCTGGGGACTGCGGAGTTGTCCCGAAAGCTTCCACAGCTGGGTCAGCCTGGTGTTGATCTTTGCAGGTCAAGGCCTTGTGGAATTGTGCGTGACCGGTCTCCACAGGCTGTGGACACAGTCGTCGTCCACAGGAGGGTCCCGGGCGTTGTCCACCGGCAGCCCACAGGGAAGTGGATGTTGTGCACAGGTTTCCCACATCGCTGTCCACTGTTCGGCAACGAGGCACCCCCGATCACCATGTCGAGTGAAAGCCGTCACACCAAGGTGCCGGGTTGGGCTGTGGGGAACCTGGGTAAAGCTGGGGACAGCGCTGGGGAGAAATCCCTGTCGCCTGTGTATCGGGTGTGCACAACTTTGGTGTGTCCACAGATGCCCCCGCTTGTCCACGGGCTGCACCCACAGGCGCAGTGGATAAAAAACCGGCCTTGAGCTGCGATAACGCAGTTATCCACGGTTTCCACAAGGCCTACTACTACTCCCACATAGAGTTAGCCCGGAATCCGCTTCGAAGTGGGGCCTGTGCACAACTCGCCGTCCGTGCTCCCGGTACCTCTGGTCACGACTTGACCTCGACCCCGCACCGGGTGTCTGCGGCGTGCGTCAGACTGGTTCCCGGCAGCACGGCCACGAAGCAGTCAGACGAAGAAGCCACACGGCGAGCCAGCAACAGCAGGAGGCGGTACCGGTGAAGATCCGGGTGGAGCGCGATGTACTCGCGGAGGCAGTGGCCTGGACGGCCCGCAGCCTCCCGGCCCGTCCGCCGGTGCCCGTCCTCGCGGGCCTTCTGCTGAAGGCCGAGGACGGTGCCCTGAGCCTCTCGGGCTTCGACTACGAGGTGTCGGCGCGTGTCTCCGTCGAGGCGGACGTCGAGGAGGACGGCACGGTCCTGGTCTCCGGCCGGCTGCTCGCCGACATCTGCCGGTCCCTCCCCAACCGCCCCGTCGAGATCTCCACGGACGGTGTACGGGTGACCGTGGTTTGCGGCTCGTCGCGGTTCACCCTCCACACCCTGCCGGTGGAGGAGTACCCGACGCTGCCCCAGATGCCCGGCGCGACGGGCACCGTGCCCGGCGACGTCTTCGCGGCCGCCGTGGCCCAGGTCGCCATTGCCGCCGGCCGTGACGACACCCTCCCGGTGCTCACCGGTGTGCGCATCGAGATCGAGGGCGACACGGTCACCCTCGCCTCCACCGACCGCTACCGCTTCGCGGTCCGTGAGTTCCTGTGGAAGCCGGAGTCCCCGGACGCCTCCGCGGTCGCCCTGGTCCCGGCGAAGACCCTCCTCGACACCGCCAAGTCGCTGACCAGCGGTGACACCGTGACGCTGGCCCTGTCCGGCTCCGGAGCGGGCGAGGGCCTGATCGGTTTCGAAGGCGCCGGCCGCCGCACCACCACCCGGCTGCTCGAAGGCGACCTGCCGAAGTACCGCACTCTCTTCCCCACCGAGTTCAACTCGGTCGCAGTCATCGAGACCGCGCCGTTCGTCGAGGCCGTCAAGCGCGTGTCGCTGGTCGCCGAGCGAAACACCCCGGTGCGGCTGACCTTCGAGCAGGGCGTGCTGATCCTCGAGGCGGGCTCCAGCGACGACGCACAGGCTGTGGAGCGCGTCGACGCGCAGCTCGACGGCGACGACATCTCGATCGCGTTCAACCCGACGTTCCTGCTCGACGGCCTCAGTGCCATCGACTCGCCGGTCGCGCAGCTGTCCTTCACCACGTCCACCAAGCCGGCGCTGCTCAGCGGCCGGCCCGCGATGGACGCCGAGGCGGACGACGCCTACAAGTACCTGATCATGCCCGTTCGACTGAGCGGCTGACCCCGCAGGTGAGGACCTGGGTCCGGGCGTAGGCTCGGACCCAGGTGCACGACCACGGCAAAAGCCACGACGTCAAAGGAACATGTGATGGAGCTCGGTCTCGTCGGTCTCGGCAAGATGGGCGGCAACATGCGTGAGCGCATCCGCCGCGCAGGCCACACCGTGGTCGGTTACGACCGGAACCCGGACCTCGCCGATGTCCACAGCCTCCAGGAGCTTGTGGACAAGCTCAAGGGGCCTCGGGTCGTGTGGGTGATGGTCCCGGCGGGTGCCGCGACCCAGTCCACCATCGACGAGCTCGCCGAGCTGCTCTCCCCCGGGGACGTCGTCGTGGACGGCGGCAACTCCCGGTGGACCGACGACGAGAAGCACGCCCAGGAGCTGGCCGCCAAGGGCATCGGCTTCGTCGACTGCGGTGTCTCCGGCGGTGTGTGGGGCCTGGAGAACGGCTACGCGCTGATGTACGGCGGCGACGCGGAGCACGTCGCGAAGGTCCAGCCGGTCTTCGACGCCCTCAAGCCCGAGGGCGAGTTCGGCTCCGTCCACGCCGGCAAGGTCGGCGCGGGCCACTTCGCCAAGATGGTCCACAACGGCATCGAGTACGCGATGATGCAGGCCTTCGCCGAGGGCTGGGAGCTGCTGGAGGCCGTGGACTCCGTCACCGACGTCCGCGAGGTCTTCCGCTCCTGGCAGGAGGGCACGGTCATCCGTTCCTGGCTGCTCGACCTGGCCGTGCGCGCGCTGGACGACGACGAGCACCTGGGCAAGCTGCGCGGCTACGCCGCGGACTCCGGCGAGGGCCGCTGGACGGTCGAGGCCGCCATCGACCACGCCGTTCCGCTGCCCGCCATCACGGCGTCGCTGTTCGCCCGTTTCGCGTCCCGCCAGGACGACTCCCCGCAGATGAAGATGATCGCCGCCCTGCGCAACCAGTTCGGCGGTCACGCGGTCGAGTCCAAGTAACACCGAAGCCGGGGGAGGTCGGCGCACACCACATGCATCTCACGCATCTGTCGCTGGCCGACTTCCGCTCCTACGCCCGGGTGGAGGTTCCGCTCGACCCGGGCGTCACCGCATTCGTCGGGGCGAACGGCCAAGGCAAGACGAATCTGGTCGAGGCCGTCGGCTATCTCGCCACTCTCGGCAGCCACCGGGTCGCCTCCGACGCACCGCTGGTGCGGATGGGCGCCGACCGGGCGGTCATCCGCGCCGCCGTGACCCAGGGCGAGCGGTCCCAGCTGGTCGAGCTGGAACTGAACCCCGGCCGCGCCAACCGCGCCAGGATCAACAGGTCCTCGCAGGTCAGGCCGCGTGACGTGCTCGGGATCATACGGACGGTGCTGTTCGCTCCGGAGGACCTTGCGCTGGTCAAGGGCGACCCCGGAGAGCGCCGGCGCTTCCTCGACGAGCTGGTCACCGCCCGCGCGCCCCGGATGGCGGGCGTGCGCTCCGACTACGACCGGGTCCTCAAACAGCGCAACACGCTGCTGAAGACCGCCGCCATGGCCCGTCGGCACGGCGGACGCTCCATGGACCTCTCCACGCTCGACGTGTGGGACCAGCACCTGGCCCGGGCCGGGGCGGAGCTGCTGAGCAGCCGGCTGAACCTGATCGCCACGCTCCAGCCGCTCGCCGACAAGGCGTACGAACAGCTCGCGCCGGGCGGAGGTCCGGTCGCCCTGGAGTACAAGTGCTCGGCGGCCGGCGACGGACACACCCGTGAGGAGCTGTACGAACAGCTGATGGCCGCGCTGGCGGAGGTACGCAGGCAGGAGATCGAGCGGGGCGTCACCCTGGTCGGACCGCACCGGGACGATCTGCTGCTCTCGCTGGGCCGCCTCCCCGCCAAGGGCTACGCGAGCCACGGCGAGTCCTGGTCGGTCGCGCTGTCCCTGCGGCTCGCCTCGTACGATCTGCTCCGCGCCGAGGGCAACGAACCGGTGCTCGTCCTCGACGACGTGTTCGCGGAGCTCGACGCGCGACGCCGGGAACGCCTCGCGGAACTGGTGGCCCCGGGTGAGCAGGTGCTGGTCACCGCGGCCGTGGACGACGACGTGCCGGAGGTGCTGGCGGGCGTGCGCTACGCCGTGGCCGACGGACGGGTGGAACGGGTATGAGCAGCAACGCTCCCGGTGAGCAGACCCCGGGCGGCGGCGCGTCCGGCACCTCCGGAGTACCCGAACTCTCCGGTGTCGATCTCGCCCGGGTGGCGTTGCGCGCGGCGAAGGAGCAGGCCAGGGCGCGGGGTGCGGCGGCTCAGCAGAAGAAGCAGGCGAGGCGGGGCGGCGGCCTGCGCTCGGGTGCCCGAGCGGACGGCCGGGATCCGCTGCCGCTGGGGGCGGCGATCAACCGGCTGATCTCGGAACGCGGCTGGGAGACGCCGGCCGCGGTCGGCGGGGTGATGGGCCGCTGGCCCCAGATCGTGGGCGAGGACCTCGCGAAGCACTGTGTCCCGCAGTCGTACGACGAGGAGGCGCGGGTGCTCACCGTGCAGTGCGACTCGACGGTGTGGGCGACGCAGCTGCGGCTGCTGGCGGCCCAGCTCGTGGCCCGGCTGAACACCGATCTCGGCCAGGGGACTGTGAAGATGATCAAAGTCCTGGGGCCCGGTGGTCCGCAGCGCCGGTTCGGTCCTCTGCGGGCTCCAGGGAGCACCGGCTACGGGGACACCTACGGCTGAGCAGCCCGCCACCGGCCACGACAGGCCGGCGCGGCGCTGGCCGAGGGCCGTATGCGCACGGCTTTTCCGCAGGTCAGCGGCTTATCGGGGCTGCCCGGGAACGGGTGCCGCACGGTCGTGTGCATGAAGCGTCCCGCACGGTAGCCGGAGGTTGACAGCCCGAAGCGCTGGATGCCCGCGTGAGCGTCTTGGAGCCCCTGCCCCGATATGGGGAGTCGGTCGACGGTCTCTCAGGGCGCCACATGCCGATTCAGGGACCGGCAAACCCCCATCGATGTCAGTGGTACCGGTAGACTGGTAAGTAATCCCGCCGGTTAGCGGGACACGTCGACCAAAGCAGAACGACGCAGCCGCTCCCGCCCGTGTGGGGGACGGCTCGTGCCGTGCCAGAAAGGGCGCTTCGTGGCCGATTCCGGCAACCCCAACGAGAACAATCCGTCCAACGCGACCGGTGCTTCGAGCGAGGCCGGCTCCTCGTACGACGCCAGTGCGATCACCGTCCTCGAGGGTCTGGACGCCGTCCGCAAGCGACCCGGTATGTACATCGGCTCGACCGGCGAGCGCGGTCTCCACCACCTCGTGTACGAGGTCGTCGACAACTCCGTCGACGAGGCCCTCGCCGGGCACGCCGACCGTATCGACGTGACGCTGCTCGCCGACGGCGGTGTCAAGGTCGTCGACAACGGGCGTGGTATCCCGGTCGACATCCACCCGGTGGAGAAGAAGCCGGCCGTCGAGGTCGTCCTGACGGTCCTGCACGCCGGCGGCAAGTTCGGAGGCGGCGGCTACGCCGTGTCCGGCGGTCTGCACGGCGTCGGTGTGTCCGTGGTGAACGCCCTGTCCACGAAGATCTCGGTCGAGATCAAGCGGGACGGTCACCGCTGGACGCAGGACTACAAGATGGGCGTCCCGACCGCCCCGCTCGCCCAGCACGAGGAGGTCGGCGACTCGGGCACGTCGGTGACCTTCTGGGCCGACGGCGACATCTTCGAGACGACCGACTACTCCTTCGAGACGCTGTCCCGGCGTTTCCAGGAGATGGCGTTCCTCAACAAGGGCCTGACGATCTCGCTCACGGACGAGCGCGAGTCGGCCCTGGCCACGGCCGGTGCGGACTCCCCGGAGGCCTCGGAGGAGGAGCCGCAGGCGCGCACGGTGACGTACCACTACGAGGGCGGCATCGTCGACTTCGTCAAGTACCTCAACTCCCGCAAGGGCGACGTCATCCACCCCACCGTCATCGACATCGATGCCGAGGACAAGGAGCGCATGCTCTCGGTGGAGATCGCGATGCAGTGGAACTCCCAGTACACCGAGGGTGTCTACTCCTTCGCGAACACCATCCACACGCACGAGGGCGGTACCCATGAGGAGGGCTTCCGCGCCGCGCTCACGGGTCTCGTCAACCGCTACGCGCGTGACAAGAAGCTGCTCCGCGAGAAGGACGACAACCTCACCGGCGAGGACATCCGCGAGGGTCTGACGGCGATCATCTCCGTCAAGCTCGGTGAGCCGCAGTTCGAGGGCCAGACCAAGACCAAGCTGGGCAACACGGAGGCGAAGACCTTCGTCCAGAAGATCGTCAACGAGCACCTCACCGACTGGTTCGACCGCAACCCGAACGAGGCGTCGGACATCGTCCGCAAGTCGATTGCGGCGGCCACCGCCCGGGTCGCGGCCCGCAAGGCCCGTGACCTGACGCGTCGCAAGGGCCTGCTGGAATCGGCGTCCCTGCCCGGCAAGCTGAGCGACTGCCAGTCGAACGACCCGACGAAGTGCGAGATCTTCATCGTCGAGGGTGACTCCGCCGGTGGTTCGGCGAAGTCCGGCCGCAACCCGATGTACCAGGCCATCCTGCCCATCCGCGGCAAGATCCTGAACGTCGAGAAGGCCCGCGTCGACAAGATCCTGCAGAACACCGAAGTGCAGGCGCTGATCTCGGCGTTCGGCACCGGTGTGCACGAGGAGTTCGACATCTCGAAGCTCCGCTATCACAAGATCATCCTGATGGCGGACGCCGACGTCGACGGCCAGCACATCAACACGCTGCTGCTGACCTTCCTCTTCCGTTTCATGCGGCCGCTCGTCGAGGCCGGCCACGTGTACCTGTCGCGCCCCCCGCTCTACAAGATCAAGTGGGGCCGGGACGACTTCGAGTACGCCTACTCGGACCGCGAGCGGGACGCCCTGGTGGAACTCGGCAAGCAGAACGGCAAGCGGATCAGGGAGGACTCGATCCAGCGCTTCAAGGGTCTCGGCGAGATGAACGCCGAGGAGCTGCGAGTGACCACGATGGACATCGAGCACCGGGTGCTCGGCCAGGTCACGCTGGACGACGCGGCCCAGGCCGACGACCTGTTCTCCGTGCTGATGGGCGAGGACGTCGAGGCCCGGCGCTCGTTCATCCAGCGCAACGCCAAGGACGTCCGCTTCCTCGACATCTGAGTCGGTCCGTCGCTGACCGCCGAGAAAGGATCTGAGAACCAGCAATGGCCGACGAAATCACTCCCGCCGCTCCGGAAGAGGCGGAAGAGGGCCCGCAGCTGCGCATCGAGCCCGTCGGGCTCGAGACGGAGATGCAGCGCTCGTACCTCGACTACGCGATGTCCGTCATCGTGTCGCGTGCGCTGCCGGACGTGCGCGACGGCCTGAAGCCCGTCCACCGCCGTGTGCTGTACGCGATGTACGACGGCGGGTACCGGCCCGAGAGGGGCTTCTACAAGTGCGCCCGTGTCGTCGGCGACGTCATGGGTACGTACCACCCGCACGGTGACACGTCGATCTACGACGCCCTGGTCCGCCTCGCCCAGCCGTGGTCGATGCGCATGCCGCTGGTGGACTCCAACGGCAACTTCGGCTCCCCGGGCAACGACCCCGCGGCCGCCATGCGCTACACCGAGTGCAAGATGGCGCCGCTGTCCATGGAGATGGTCCGGGACATCGACGAGGAGACCGTCGACTTCCAGGACAACTACGACGGCCGCAACCAGGAACCGACGGTCCTGCCGTCCCGGTTCCCGAACCTGCTGGTCAACGGCTCGGCCGGTATCGCCGTCGGTATGGCAACCAACATCCCGCCGCACAACCTGCGCGAGGTGGCCGAGGGAGCCCAGTGGTACCTGGCCCACCCGGACGCCGGCCACGAGGAGCTGCTCGACGCGCTGATCGAGCGCATCAAGGGCCCCGACTTCCCGACCGGCGCCCTGGTCGTCGGACGCAAGGGCATCGAGGAGGCATACCGGACCGGACGCGGCTCGATCACCATGCGTGCCGTCGTCGAGGTCGAGGAGATCCAGAACCGCCAGTGCCTGGTGGTCACCGAACTCCCCTACCAGGTCAACCCGGACAACCTCGCGCAGAAGATCGCCGACCTGGTGAAGGACGGCAGGATCGCCGGGATCGCCGACGTGCGCGACGAGACGTCCTCGCGGACCGGTCAGCGCCTGGTCATCGTCCTCAAGCGGGACGCGGTCGCCAAGGTCGTCCTCAACAACCTCTACAAGCACACCGATCTGCAGACCAACTTCGGCGCCAACATGCTGGCGCTGGTCGACGGTGTGCCGCGCACGCTCTCGCTGGACGCGTTCATCCGCCACTGGGTGACGCACCAGATCGAGGTCATCGTCCGGCGCACCCGCTTCCGGCTGCGCAAGGCCGAGGAGCGGGCCCACATCCTGCGCGGCCTGCTCAAGGCCCTGGATGCGATCGACGAGGTCATCGCGCTCATCCGGCGCAGCGCGACGGTGGAGGTCGCGCGCGAGGGCCTGATGGGCCTGCTGGAGATCGACGAGATCCAGGCCAACGCGATCCTGGAGATGCAGCTCCGCCGGCTCGCCGCCCTGGAGCGCCAGAAGATCGTCCAGGAGCACGACGAACTCCAGGCCAAGATCAACGAGTACAACGCGATCCTGGCTTCGCCGGAGCGGCAGCGGCAGATCATCAGCGAGGAACTGGCGCAGCTCGTCGAGAAGTTCGGCGACGACCGCCGTTCGAAGCTGGTGCCCTTCGACGGCGACATGTCCATCGAGGACCTGATCGCCGAGGAGGACATCGTCGTCACCATCACGCGTGGCGGCTATGTGAAGCGCACCAAGACCGACGACTACCGCTCCCAGAAGCGCGGCGGCAAGGGCGTGCGCGGCACGAAGCTGAAGGAAGACGACATCGTCGACCACTTCTTCGTGTCCACGACGCACCACTGGCTGCTGTTCTTCACCAACAAGGGCCGGGTCTACCGCGCCAAGGCCTACGAGCTCCCGGACGCCGGCCGGGACGCCCGCGGCCAGCACGTGGCGAACCTGCTGGCCTTCCAGCCGGAGGAGCGGATCGCCCAGATCCTCGCGATCCGTGACTACGAGGCCGCTCCGTACCTGGTGCTCGCCACCAAGTCCGGCCTGGTGAAGAAGACGCCGCTGAAGGACTACGACTCGCCGCGTTCGGGCGGTGTCATCGCCATCAACCTCCGCGAGACGGACGGCGACGGCGAGGGCGGCCCGGACGAGCTGATCGGTGCCGAGCTGGTGTCGGCGGAGGACGATCTGCTGCTCATCAGCAGGAAGGCGCAGTCGATCCGCTTCACCGCGACGGACGAGGCGCTGCGTCCGATGGGCCGTGCCACGTCCGGTGTGAAGGGCATGAGTTTCCGGGAAGGCGACGAACTGCTCTCGATGAATGTCGTCCGGCCGGGTACGTTCGTCTTCACTGCCACCGACGGGGGGTACGCCAAGCGGACTCCCGTCGACGAATACCGTGTCCAGGGTCGTGGTGGCCTCGGAATCAAGGCCGCCAAGATCGTTGAGGACCGCGGATCGCTCGTGGGCGCGCTGGTGGTCGAGGAGTCGGACGAGATCCTCGCCATCACGCTCTCCGGTGGTGTGATTCGTACGCGAGTCAACGAGGTCAGGGAGACGGGCCGTGACACCATGGGCGTCCAACTGATCAACCTGGGCAAGCGCGATGCCGTCGTCGGCATCGCCCGCAATGCCGAGGCCGGTCGCGAGGCCGAAGAGGTCGAAGGGACCGAAGTGGCCGAAGAGGTCGTCGAGACCGCTGCGGTCGAGGGGGCCGAGGGCGTGACGGTCGAAGCCGCCGGGGGCAGTGAGCCTTCGGCAGGGGAGCACGAGGAGTAAGCGTGAGTGGAGCCACGGGCGCCGGATCGGCCGCTTCCGGAGCGAACGGTGCCCGTGGCCCAGCCACGGACTCCAAGAACGGCCAGTCCGGTGCAGGCAGGGGAGCGACGGTGACCGACACCCGCGATACACAGGACGGGTACGAGGGCGTTGACGCCGGGCCGCTGCCCGGCGAGCGCCGGCAGCCCCCGGCTGCCGCCCAGCCGTACCACCCGCCGGCCGCCTATGGGGCGGAGGGCCAGCGGATGCCCAGGACGGGCGCGAGGACGACGCCGCGCACGCGCAAGGCGCGGCTGCGGGTGGCCAAGGCCGATCCCTGGTCGGTGATGAAGGTCAGCTTCCTGCTGTCGATCGCGCTGGGCATCTGCACGGTCGTCGCCTCGGCGGTGCTGTGGATGGTCATGGACGCCATGGGCGTCTTCTCCACCGTGGGCGGCACCATCAGCGAGGCCACCGGCTCGAGCGACAGCAACGGGTTCGACCTCCAGTCGTTCCTGTCGCTGCCGCGTGTGATGATCTTCACCTCCGTCATCGCGGTCATCGATGTCGTCCTGGCCACGGCGCTCGCGACGCTCGGTGCTTTCATCTACAACCTGTCGGCGGGCTTCGTGGGCGGTGTGGAGCTCACTCTCGCCGAGGATGAGTGAGCATCGACAACCGATTTTGGGACTGGCCCCGACGTGCGCTAATCTTCAGGAGTCGGCGCGCGGAAAGCGTGCAGAGCGCGGGGCTATAGCTCAGTTGGTTAGAGCGCATCCCTGATAAGGATGAGGCCACAGGTTCAAATCCTGTTAGCCCCACACTACGAAGACCCCCAGGCGATCGAGCCTGGGGGTCTTCGGCTTGCTTGTGTACGAGTGCGCCGGGTACGGGTGCCACGCCGGTCCGGGAGAGCGGCGGGCGGGCTGTGCGGTCCGGCGTCGGGGCCTTGGGTGTTGCCGTCGTCCCCGTGGGGAGCCGTGGAGTCCCACGGGCGACCGGTTCCTGGCCCCGGCCGGTGTCACGCCGTGAGTGCGAAGGACTCCGGTGTCCTCGGGGTGTCCGAGAGACCCACCGGCACTCTGAGGCGCCGGGCGGCGGAGGAGGCTCCGTGGGACTCGGCACGGAGGCGCTGTTTCATGGTGAGGACCGCGCGGAGCGGGGACGGGGCCGGGCACCGGAGCCTGTTCGGCCGCCGCGGTGGGGCGGTGGCGGCCCGGGCGCCCGGTGCGGGGAGCGAACTGCTGTACGTCGCGAGCGGGGCGACGACGGGAGCGGCGGCCGGCTGCGGGGCCGTGCACGGTGTGCGGTGGCACGATCCGGCGGGCTGCGCTACAAGCGCCGCCCGGGTGCGGAGGCCCAGGAGGGCGAGAAGGGCGTGGAACGCCCCGACGAGAAGGACCCACACCTTGCTGACCTGCTTCGCTGCCACGGCTGCTCGCTTTCGGGATGTCCGATCTGCGTACTTCTCCCATCATGTGGATGTGTGCGGCGATGTCCCGGACCGACGCCGCCGCGCGGCCGTTCTTCGGATGAACACCACTCGGATGGTCGATCAGGGGGCACCCGGAACGCATTTCCGTTGGAGTTGATCACGCTGAGTTGAACCCCGTGATGCGGGCGGGAGTTGGGAGGAATGCAGGTCACTGATCGGTATCGGTCGGTGTGTATAGTCGGGCCTCAGAGGTCCCCTACGTCAAGGAAAGACGAGGTCGCGCGGTGAAGAAGCTGCTCCTGGTCGCACTGGCCGCCATCGGCGGGCTCCTCGTGTACCGCCAGATTCAGGCGGATCGCGCCGAGCAGGACCTGTGGACGGAGGCGACTGACTCCGTGCCCGCAGGTTCCGGTGTGTGAGACCACCACAGTCTGTGTATCGTGCCCCGGCCGCCTGAGCGGCCGGGGCACGGCGCTGTCCGGAGCGGCGTGCTCTCCGGGCGCGATGCCGTCCGAATCCGCGGACCGCTTCCGTCCGTTCACCCACGCGAATCGCGTAATTGCTTGAGCAAAGACATGGGAGTCGTGGGACAAGAGGGGTGATTCGACCCACGGCGCAGACAGCGGAGGGGCGGGCGCGGCAGGATGACGCAGGGCTCGCAGCGAGACGACAAGGAGCGGCGCGTGATGAGGCAGCGCGGCAGGGGCCGGGCGGTGCCGGCCCGGGTGGGGGCGGCAGGCGCGGCGCTGTGCCTGGTGGCGATGCTGCCGGCGCCGGCGTGGGCGGCGGACGCCGCCGAACCGGGCGAGTACGTCTTCGACACATCGGCCAAGCCGGGCCACGGCGCCACGGGCAGCGGCGACGCCCCGAAGCTGGTGGCAGGCACCACGTACAAGGACACCATCAAGCCGGGCGGCAAGCTGTACTACCGCGTCGATCTGGACGCCAAGTCCAATGCGTACCTCTCGGCGGTGGCCGTCCCCGGAGCCGGTGCCAAGGTGTCCACGCAGGACGGGATCACGGTCACCCTGGAGGACCGTGAGGCGAGCTCCTGCCAGCGGGAGGACGCCGATCTCGAGGAGGGCCACCCCCGGCCCATGGCCGTCGCGGTCGCCCGCGTGATCGACAAGGGGAACTCCTCCTGCCAGCAGGCCGGACCGTACTACCTGGTCGTCGAGCGCGACGGCGATTCCGCGTCGTCCGGTGACTGGGGCCTGGAGCTCCGCTACCTGTCCGAGCCGGGGCTCAAGACCGCCCCGCCGACCGTCGCACCGTCCCAGTGGCCGTCCGAGTCCCCCCAGCCGCCCGCGGGCGGCGCCACGGAGCGGGCGGGCGGGACGAGCTTCTTCGACGCCACTGGCGTGCAGAACGGCGAGTGGACGGGCAGCATCAGGCCCGGGCAGACCGTCTACTACCGAGTCCCGGTGGACTGGGGCCAGCAGCTGTTCGTCGGCGCCGACCTGGGCAGCTCGCCCAAGGAGGGGAGCTTCGTCAGCAGCGCCCTCGACGTGCGGCTGTACAACCCCGCGCTGGGCCTGGTGAACCGTCTGTCCCTGAGCTACGGCGGCAAGCAGGAGTCCCGGGGGATGGACCCGCTGCCCGCAGTCGCCTACGAGAACCGCTTCTCCAGTGACAACGAGGTCTCCGCCGTACGGTTCGCCGGCTGGTACTACATGGCGGTGGGGCTGAACCCCAAGGTCGCGGAGCAGTTCGGTAAGGGCGCGCAGCGCGTGACGCTGCGGGTGAACCTCAAGGGCTCGGAGAAGGCCGCCCCCGCGTACGCGGGACCGGCGGGGGCGTTCACCGTCGGCGAGGAGGACCGGGAGGCGGCCGCGAACGGACTGAGCGGCCCCACGCAGGAGGCCTCGGGCACGATGCGGCTGGTCGGCTACACGGGGATCGGCACGGGGACCGTGCTGGTGCTCGGGCTCGGCGCCTGGACGCTGGTCGCGAGGCGGCGCGCGACGTCCGCACCGGCCGAGGCGCCCACGCCTGCGCAGGGCGGTGCGACGGCCCGGTACGGGCCGCCCTCGGGCTGGTAACGGCCACGGGAACGAGCGGCGAAGCCGCCCCGGCGGGAACGGCCGGAGCAGCCGCGCCCGGCCCGCCGGGCCGGGTGGCTCAGCTCTGCGTCAGGGCCCAGAAGCCGACGACGAAGCAGATCAACGCGACGACCAGGACCGGGATCGCCACCTTCGGGGGCGGTCCCGGACGCTGCCGCGCCGCCTCGGCGGCCGTGCTCACGGTCTGTCCGCCCTGGGTGGGGACGTGTGCGCCCGGCGCCGTGTACGGGTGGGTGACCGGCGGCCCGTAGGGCGAAGCGGCCGTGGGGGCCTGTGCGAGGCCCTGTGCCGTGCCGGGAACGGGGGACGGCGTGCCGGGCTGTGCGGCGGCGGGCTGGGACGCGAGCGCCGTCGGCGTGGGAGCCGAGGGCTGCGGCGGAGGAGCGAGGTGGAAGCTCCCGGTCGGGGACATCGCGGACGGCGGCGGATACGCCGCTTCGGAGGCGGCTGCCTGCCCCGCTGCGGACGGGGAGCCGTCCGGCGACGGACCGTTTCCGCCGGGGCCGCCGGGGCCCGTGCCGCCTATGCCTGCTGGGCCTGCGGCGCCCGTCAGGGGGCCGTCCGGGCCGAAACCGGAGGGCAGCGGGCCCAGCCGGTCGACGACCTCGACGGCCGCCTTGCCGGGATCCGCCTCGGGAAGCAGCTCCAGGGCCGCGGCAAGCGCCTTGCGGGCGCCGTTGGCGGAGCGGAACCGCGCCTGCGGGTCCGGCTGGAGCAGCCCGGCCAGCACCTGCCAGAGCGGCTCGGGCACGCCCTGCGGCGCCCCGGGCGTGCCGTGGACGGTGAAGTGGTCGACCAGGGCCTGTGAGTCCGGCTTCCGGCCCGTGAGCAGATGGAGGGCGACCAGGCCCACCGCGAACAGGTCGGCGGGGAAGTCGGGTTCGGCGCCCCGGAGCTGCTCGGGCGCGAGGTAGCCGGGCGTTCCGATGACGAAGTTGCTCTCGGTCAGCCGGGGCTCGCCCTTGCGCATCGAGATGCCGAAGTCGGACAGCCGCAGATGCGGCCGCCCCTGCCCGGTGGCCTCCAGCAGGATGTTCGCGGGCTTGATGTCACGGTGCACGACCCCCTCCGCGTGCACCGTGGCCAGTCCCGAGAGGAGCTGGTCGAGCAGGATGCCGGCGGAGCGCGCCGGAACGGCGCCGTAGTCGCCGATCAGATGGGCGAGCGAGCCGCCGCTGACCAGGTCCATGGTGAACAGGACCTTGTCGTCGTCGGCGGCCCAGCTGGCCGGGGCGAGCACGTGCGGATGGTCGATCCGCATGGCCTGCTCGCGGACGAAGCGCAACAGTGTGTGCGCGTCGCTCTGTTGCAGCACCTTGGCCGCCACATAGCGCCGCCTGCGGTGGTCCCAGGCCCGCCACACGGAGCCCATGCCGCCGCTTCCGATGGGGTCGACCAGTTCGTACCGACCCGCGAAGACCTCACCCATTGCGCTGCGTCCGCTCCCCGTCGTTCAGTTCAGCTGTTCCGGTGTTCCGCCGGGATCAGCTCTGGTGTGCTTCGTAGTGGGCGACTGCCTCCGCGGTGCGCCCGGCGCCGTACACCCGGAGGAACTCTGCCAGTTCGGGGTGCGTGGGGGCGAGGGAGTCCGCGGCATCGATGATGTCCCCGGCTGCCGACACGGACCGCAGCAGCGACTGGATCTCGCGGACCACGCGGCGCACGGTGGGGGCGCCCGAGCCGTTCGTCGAGGGGCTGGTGCCGGTGAGCACCGAGCCGCCCTGCGACTTCTTGATCTCCTCCATGCGGTCGGTGGCCTCCCCCGCGCTGACGCTGCCGTCGGCGACCTGCACGGCGAGCTCCTGCAGTGCCTGGACGCGCTGGACGACGGCCGGGTTTCCGATCTTGGCCCGCTGTCCGCTCATCAGCTGCGACAACATGGGCGCCGACAGTCCGAGCACCGCGGCGAGACGGGCCTGGTTCAGGCCCAGATCGTCGATGAGCCTACGGAAGAGCGCCCCCAACGGCTCCCCGTACCAACTGCGCTGAAGCTCTCTGGCTCTCGCGGTCGCTTCCTGCTGCGCTGTTTCCATGTGCGCCTCCCCATCGCTGTCGGTTCGCTGATGCGAACCCGACGAGCATCTTACGGAGAGTGGTCGCGCACGGGGAGTCCCAATCCTTTTGCGGGAACCGGGGGGTGACCCGGTACTCTGGTCAGCGGCGGTGACCGGTGAACGGGCCGGGCGTTCGCCTTCCCTTACGGGGCCTTAGCTCAGTTGGTAGAGCGCTGTCTTTGCATGGCAGATGTCAGGGGTTCGACTCCCCTAGGCTCCACTTATGAGACCCCCTCTGACCTGCAGTGATGCGGGCGGAGGGGGTTTCGTGCCGTCCGGGCGCGGTGGGAAGGGCCCCGGTCACAGAGTGCCTCCGGGTGCGTCCTCGGGGCCGGCGTCGAGGATCCCCGTCTTGGCGATCAGATAGGCGAGCTGTGCGCGGCTTCTGCTGCCCAGGAGCTCCGAGGCCTTGCGTACATGGGTCGCCACGGTTCTGGTGCTCATCCCCAGGCGGCCGGCGATGGTCTCGTCGGTGTAGCCGTTCACCATGAGCTGGAGGATCGCCCTGCGGGTCTCGTCGGTGAGCAGCGGAGGCCGGTGCTCGGTGGGGGTGTGCAGGAGGGGGGTGGCGCGCTCCCACGCGTGCTCGAAGATCCCGACGAGATAGCGGATCGTGCCGGGATGCTCGATGGCCAGGGCGACCGTCCGGCGTTCCTGGGCGGGGTCGGGGATGAATGCGATCTTCCGGTCGACCACGATGAGCCGGTCGAACACCTCGTCGAGGGTGCGGACTTCGGCGCCCGCCACCGAGATCTGCTCGACGTAGGACAGCGTCGGTCCGTGCGAGCGGACGGTGTGCTGGTAGATGGTGCGCTGTCGTACGCCGCGCTGAAGCGCAAGCAGGTCGCCGGGCAGGGCATTCGCCAGTAGTTCCTGGGGGCGGCCGCCACCGGGCTGGGCGGTGAGCAGTTCCTCCTGCGCGGAGCTGACGGCGGAGGCCAGCGCGGCGCTGATGACCTCGGGGCCGTTGATCTCGCGGACCGGTGCGCTGCTGGTGCGATAGCTGGCGCGGTAGACCTCCTCCGCACGGTGGATGGAGGCGCGCGCCGTGGCGAGGGCGCGCTGTTTCTCCTCGATGACCGTTTCGAGGGGGCGCATCAGGGTGTCGGCGGCCAGGCCCGGCGGGATGGGGACGAGGGTGCCGTCGGGTGCCCGCTGGAGGAGTCCCAGGGAGAGCAGACATTCGGGGCATTCCTCGGCGGACGGGGCGCCGCTCCATGTCTTGGCGTAGAAGAGCAAACCTTCGTCGCAGACCTCGGAGGCAGTGGTTCCCACCTCTATGTCCGACTTTCTGCACATTTGTTCATCCTTCATATCCCTGTGTTGCATGATCATGCTCCTCGATCTCCCTGTGTGAGACGAGAAGCAAGGCGCATGATTCCTGTCACGGGCCGAAAACGAGTTGGCCGGACAACAAATCAGGGGGACAGGGACATGCAGCGGAATAGTGCTCTCCATCGGATTCTAGGAGCGCTCGCGGTGGCCGTTCTGGTGGCTCTGGGAGCCTCTGCGGGCGACCGCGGCGACATTCGCGGAGAGGTCGTTGCGGCGGCTGTGCAGCCGGCCGACCCGGAGTGGGGCTGATCGCTGCGGATCCCCGCAGAATTGCGGACCTCGGCAGAAGTCAATTCCTTCCCGTTAAATTCTTGTGTACAGGAGACGACGTATGTCCGCCCTTCCAGTCGCGATGAACCCGCTGTCCGCCCTCGACGGGCTGCAGGACAGGCTGACGGAACTCAAGAAGTCCGGAATGTACCGTGAGTTCACTCCCTGCTCCTACCTCGCGGATGAGCCCGGCCACGCGATGCACCGCGGCCGGCGTATCCAGGTGTGGTGCACCAACGACTACCTGGGGATGAGCCAGAACCGGCAGGTGATGGAGGCGCAGATCGCCTCCACTCTGCGGCACGGCACCGGGAACGGCGGCTCCCGCAACATCGCGGGCACCAGCGAGGCGCACGTCGAGCTGGAGACCCGCTTGGCCGACTGGCACCGCAAAGCCCGCGCCCTCGTCTTCACCAGCGGCTACGTGGCCAACTTCGAGACCCTCTCGACGCTGCTGGCGGCGGTCCCCGACATGGTGGTCTTCTCCGACTCGCTCAACCACCGTTCGCTGATCGAGGGTATCCGCGCCTCCGGAAACACGAAGCACGTCTTCCCCCACAACGGCGTGGCCGCGCTGGAGGAACTCCTCGCGCAGTACCCCCACGACCGTCCCAAGCTCATCGTGTTCGAGTCCGTCTACTCGATGGACGGCGACATCGCGCCGATCGGCGCCATCTGCGATCTGGCCGAGCGGCACAACGCGATGACCTACCTGGACGAGACGCACGCGATCGGCGTGAACGGACCCACCGGTGCCGGTGTCTGCGAGGAGACGGGGGAGCACCGCCCGACCTTCGTCCAGGGAGTCTTCGGCAAGGCGATCGGCACGACCGGCGGCTATGTGGCCGGTCCCGACGACGCGCTCGACTACGTGCGCTCGCACGCGCCCGGCTTCATCTTCACCACGACCATCCCACGCTCCAGCCTGGACGCGACGCGGGCCAGCCTCGACGTCATCCAGGGCGAGGAAGGCGCCGGGCTGCGGCGGAAGCTGCGCGAGAACGCCGGGCTCATGCGCGACGCCCTGCGCGCGGCCGGAATCGATTTCATCGACGCGGAAAGCCATCTGGTGCCTGTCCTGGTGCCCGGCGGAGAACGCGTGAAACGCGTCTCCCGTCGCCTTGTCGACGAATTCGGAATCTACGTCCAGCCGATCAATTTCCCGTCAGTCGCCAAGGGCGGGGAAAGATTCCGGGTGACCGTCGCTCCTTTCCGCACGCCACAGCAGATCGAGGAATTCGTGCGCGCTCTGCGCATCTGCCTGAACGAAGCCTGACCAACAATTTCCGAACAAGGAGACCAAGTCGTGCAGATCAAGGAGATCACCCCGTTCATCGGCTCCGAGATGACCGGTGTCGGATACGAGGACCTCAGGCGCCCCGAGGTGTTCCGGCAGCTGGTCGACCTCGTCCACCACCGGGAGCTGGCGGTCGTCCGCGGCCTGGACATCACCCCCGAACAGCAGATCGAGCTGGCATCGATGATGGGGCGTCCCGTGCCCTTCCTGATGGCGAAGTACCGCCACCCCGATCACCCGGAGATCATGATCTCCTCGAACGCCATGAGGGCGAGCCGACCCGTCGGCGTGGCCCGGGTCGGGAACTTCTGGCACCAGGACTCCTCGTACATGAAGGATCCGGCGCCCTTCACGATGCTCCACGGCGTCCAGGTACCGAGCACCAGCGGGCACACCCTCTACGCCAGCGCCTGCGACGTGTACGACCGGCTGCCCCAGGAGTGGAAGGACAGGATCGCCGGCCGCACGGCTCTGCACACCGTGAGCAAGCGGCAGCGCATATCGGCCGAGCACGTGGGCCTGTCCATCGCCGAACTCAAGGCACTGGTCGAGCTGGAGCACCCGATGACCGAGCACCCGCTGGTCAGGGAGGACCCGGTGACGGGCCGCTCCTACCTCTACGGCGCGCCCGAGTACATGGACTCGGTGGTCGGCTTCGACGCCAATGAGAACGCGGAGTTCTTCGCGCTCATCGACCGTCTCATCCAGGACCCGGAGCACGTCTACACCCACCGCTGGACCACCAACGACCTGGTGGTGTGGAAGACCGCGACCACGTACCACGCGGCGACCGCCATCGAGGAGGGCGTCTACCGGACCGTGCACCGGGTGAGCATCGAAGAGGGCGGGCAGTGGGCGGCATAGTCGATTTCGACGTGTGCTTCCCGTCCGCGAGGGCCGACATCCACGCCATGCAGGCCGCCTCCGGGGTGGCCCTCGCGGACATCGCCCGCATCACGCACTGCGAGAGCTTCCCGGTGCTCGCCGAAGGGGAGCGGGCCTGGGAGCTCGCGCTCACCGCGGCCAGGACCGTCCTCGACCGGACCGGTGTGCCGGCCTCCCGCATCCGGCAGGTCGTCCACGCCGGTTCCGGTGAATGGGACCGGCCCTTCTGGTCGCCGGCCGCGAAGGTGGCGCACGAGCTCGGCATCGAGGACGCCCATTGCTTCGAGGTGGCGAATTTCTGCAATGCCGGAATGACCGCCCTCCGCCTGCTCACCGTGGAGGGGGCACTGGCCGAGGACGAGTACGCACTCGTCCTCGTGGGGGACCGACTCAGCCGGATGGTGGACTACCGTGACCCGGATTCCAAGGCCCTGTTCAATTTCGGTGATGCGGCTGCGGCGGTACTGCTGGCACGCGGTGAGGGCCGTTTCGCCGTACTCCACAGCACCATGCGCACCGACGGCAGCTGGGCCGACTACTACGGCGGCGAGTTGAAGGACGACCGGGTCGTCATCCGGCGGGGGGCCCACCGCAGCGGTCTCGCCGACGCCTACGTACGGAACTTCACCCTGCTGGTGGACGAGACGCTGACAGTGCTCGGACGGAAGCCGGGGGACGTCGCCCACTTCCTCATCAATCACGGTGACAGGGGCATGCACGAGCGGTTGCTGGACGTGCTCGGCATCCCCCCGGAACGCAGCGTCTTCAACTACGACCGGCTGGCCCACATGGGCGGAGCGGACACCCTCATCGCCCTCGGCGACCTGGAACGGGCGGGCCGGCTGCGGCGCGGAGACCTGATCATGCTCGCCACCAGCGCGATGGGATTCAGCTGGGGCATCACGACCTTGGAGTATCAGGGATGAAGATCCTCGTCATTCACCAGGTGCCGTACCGGAAGATCGCGTACCACCTGGGCATCGACCACGAGAAGCATCGGGTGACGTACATCGGGCACCCGCACCGGATGCCCGACATCCCCGAGGACCTGCCGTGCGAGCGCATCACCCTCGACGCCGGCGAGGACCTCGTCGAAGGGATCCGCGCCCGCACCTCACCGGACGACGGCTACGAGAAAGTGCTCGCGCTCTCCGAATTCGGGATCCTCGAAGCCTGCCGGGTGCGGCAGCACCTGGGGATCGACGGGCCCGACCCCGCCCTCGTCGAGCAGGTCCGCGACAAGGTGCGGATGAAGGAGGCGCTGGCCGCGTCCGGTCTGCGGTACCCGCGGTTCGTGGCCGCGCCGCCCACCTGCCGTCCGCTGCCCTGGACGGGCCGTACGGTCCTCAAGCCGCGGCAGGGGGCCTCCAGCGAGGACGTCACGATCCACGAGACCGCCCGGGAGGCGCTGGTCGCGTACCAGAAGCTCCCGAACGCCGCGGAGTTCCAGCTCGAGGAGTACATCGACGGGGACATCCTCCACGCCGACGGGCTGGTGCAGGACGGCAGGATCGTGGACCTGTCCGTCAGCCGGTACGTCAACAAGCCGGTCGACTATGCGAGCGGGGTCCCCCTCGGTTCGCACCAGGTGGAGGTGTCGGCGGAGCACCGCGCGTTCGCCGACCGGGTGGTTTCCGTCCTCGGGATCGACGAGGGCTGTCTCCACCTGGAGTTCTTCGAGACCACCGGGGGAGAAACGGTCTTCCTGGAGGTCGCCAACCGGGTCGGTGGGGCGTCCGTCGCCTCGATGCACCATCAGCACACCGGCGTTCACCTGCCCTCGCACGAGATCGCCGTCCGGCTGGGCGTGCCGCGGCCTCCAGCCGACCCGCCCAGCGGCCGGTACCACGGCTGGCTGGCCTTCCCCGGTCACCACCTGGAGGCCGGCGCCGCGCTGCACATCGAGGTGCCCGAACGACTGCGCGAGCACCCGTGCGCCGACCGGGTGCACGTCCTCGCCCCCGGACAGGAGACGCCCCGGCACATCACCTACCAGGAGTGGGAGGTGCCCGTCTTCGTCGAGGCCTCCCACAGCGACGCCGCCGAGCTCCGCGCGTTCCTGGAGGAGTGCGCCCGGGCGGTGACCGTCGGCACGCGACCCGCCGTACAGGAAGGGAGGGCGGCATGACCGTCACGGCCAGGGCAGTGCAGCAAGTACGGCGTCCCCAGGGGATGCCGGTGCCCGAGGACTTCGCCGAGGCGGACCTCGCGCTGCCGCCGCTCGGACCCGGAACCGCCCTGGTGGAGAACCTGTGGCTCTCGGTGGACCCGTACATGCGCGAATGCATGGACGGGGACTGGGACCTCGGAGCGCCGCTCGAAGGGCGGTCCATCGGCCGGGTCCTCGAATCCCGCAGCCCGGAGCTCGCCGTGGGTGACCTGGTGTTCCACCGGGACGGCTGGCGCACCCACGCGGTCCTGACCCCTCATGAGGCGCGGGTGCTGCCCCATCACGAAGGGGTCGCCACCGAATCGTTCCTGGGGCTGCTCGGAGGAACCGGGCTGACCGCCTACGTGGCCCTGACCCGTATCGCCCGGCTGCGGGAGGGCGAGACGGTGTACGTCTCGGCCGCGGCCGGCGGGGTCGGCACCGCCACGGGCCGGCTGGCCCGGCTGATGGGCGCCGGCCGGATCGTCGGCAGCGCCGGATCCTCGGCCAAGGTGCGACGGCTCACCGAGGAACTGGGATACGACGCGGCCTTCGACCACCGGGCCGGTCCCATCGCCGAACAGCTCTCCCGGGTCGCACCGGACGGCATCGACGTCTACGTCGACAACGTCGGCGGCGAGCACCTCGAAGCGGCCATCGGAGCCATGCGCGAGTTCGGCCGCATCGCCTGGTGCGGAGCCATCTCGCAGTACAACACCGGAACCGCCCCGGCCGCCCCCCGCAACCTCTTCGACATGGTGGCCAGGAGCATCCGCCTGGAAGGGTTCCTCGTCGCCAACCACCGCGGGGTGCAGCAGGAACTGGAGCAGTTCCTCGTCCCCCATCTGCGCAGCGGCCGGATCACCGACCACCTCCATGTGACCGACGGGTTCGACCGGACGGTGGACGCCTTCCTCGGCATGCTGCGCGGCGAGAACACGGGGAAGGCCGTCGTGCGGCTCGATCCCCGCTGAGCCGGGGCAGACCGAAAGCTGGCCACCCATGCCACCTCGCCACGTGGGCCTCCACATCAGCACCGTCTCCCTCGGCCGGACCCACCGGGTCGTCGCCATCTGGCGGGTGAGCGGTCACCCCGGCCCCGACCGCCCCTGCGCGTACCCCCACGCTCTGCTGCTGCCCCGCCGCGGAGCCGAGCAGGACTGGGCCGTCGAGACCGCACTGACCGCCCTGCTCGACCTCGGCCGGACGGAGGGGCCCGCCTGCGTCGACCTCGCCACGGCCGCCGACGGCATCCGGGCCACCTCGATCAGAACCGGCCCGTGCGACGCCGACCTGCGGGAACTGGCCCGCACCGCCATCGGCGACGGGCCCGGCGAGTGGGCGGCGCTGGCCCGCGACGAACCGGACGCCTTCCACGCCCGTGCCGACGGCGCGTACCGGCTGCGCTGCCACGGCGCCGTTCTGACGGCCGGTTCCCCGGGCCGCCCCTTACGCCGCGTCCACGTACTGGACGAGCGGGAGCAGACCGTGCTCCGCGCCTACACCACCGCCCTCCTCCGGGAAGCCGGCGACCCATCCACCCGTCCCACCTAGGAGACCGTCATGCGCCCGACCGCAGAGCCCCGGCCGGCACCCGTACCCGCCTTCTGGGAGCAGCGTTTCTCCCGGAGCGCCCGGCGCATGGTGCCGTCCGAGGTCCGGTCGCTGTTCTCCGTCGCCGCCCGCCCGGAGGTCGTCTCGCTGGCCGGCGGAATGCCGGACGTCGGCTCCCTCCCCATGGACGTGATGGCCTCGGTCCTCACGGCCGTGGTGCAGGAGCAGGGCGCAACGGCACTCCAGTACGGAGGGGCACAGGGCGATCCGGGCCTGCGGGAGCGGATCTGCGAGGTCATGGCAGTCGAGGGCATCGCCGCGCGGCCGGACGACGTCCTCGTCACCGTCGGCTCCCAGCAGGCGCTCGACCTGGTGGCCCGGGTCCTCCTCGACCCCGACGACACCGTCGTCACCGAGGGGCCCACCTATGTCACGGCACTCGGCACCTTCGCGGCCGCCCGGGCCCGCGTCGTCCACGTCGGCATGGACCGGGCCGGCGTCATCCCGGAGGAACTGGCCGAGACCTTCGCCCGGCAGGCCGCGGAGGGGCGGCCGGCCAAGCTCTTCTACACCGTTCCCAATTTTCAGAACCCGACCGGCGTCACCCTGGCGGCCGGCCGCCGGCGGCAGATCCTCGACATCTGCCGCGAGGCCGGTGTGCTGGTCGTCGAGGACAACCCGTACGGCCTGCTCCACTACGGCGGCGCGCCCGCCGAAGCGCTGTGCGCCACCGACCCCGACCATGTCGTCTACCTGGGTTCCTTCTCCAAGACCCTGGCGCCGGGGCTCCGCGTGGGCTGGGTACGCGCACCCGCCGAACTGCACCGCAAACTGGTGCTCGCCGCCGAGAGCGCCATGCTCTCCCACTCCGCGCTCACCCAGCTGACCGTGGACCGCTATCTGCGGACCGAACCGTGGCAGGAGCGCCTCGCCGAGTTCCGCACCGGGTACCGCGAGCGGCGCGACGCCATGCTGCGCGCCCTGGCCCGCTGCATGCCGCCGGGCATCTCCTGGACCATCCCGGACGGCGGGTTCTTCGTCTGGCTGACGCTCCCGGACGCCCTCGACGCGAGGGAACTGCTGCCCCGCGCGCTGGCCGCCGGCGTCGCCTTCGTCCCCGGGACCGGCTTCTACGCGGACGGCCGGGGACGGCACAACGCCCGGCTCTCGTTCTCGTATCCCTCAGCGGACCGGATCGACGACGGGGTGCGGCGTCTGGCCGACGTGATCAACGGGCCGCGGTGACTCCGGGCCACCGTGATCCGAACAGCGTTGATCGCCAAGCGGCCGTGATCGCCAAGCGGTCTTGATCACCGGCCGTGGTGATCCCAGCGCGCAGCGACCCCGAACAGCAGCGATCCCGACCAGCTGTGTCCCCCGATCAGCAGGGACCGACCCATTCCGCCCCATCCCGGGCGACGACCCATGAGGAACGAACCATCCATGAGGACCTACCCCACCGATCTGCTGCTGGCGGTCGAGCACGTCGAACACCGCGTCAGGGCGGGTGGACTCGCCCGGATGACCGAGCAGTTGCGCGGAGCCGGCGTCACCGACCCGCTGGACCGATTCGCCGGCGAGCAGCTGTCGGAGGGCCTCGACCGCCTCCTCGGCGGTGTCTGCCAGTACCCCTGGCAGCCGCTGACCGACAGCAACGACGTCCTGGAGGTCCGGCCCGTGGGCGCCGTCGTCCTCGACGACGAGCACGCCGAGGCGACGCTGCGCGGACTGCTGCTCGCCTGGGCGCTCGGCAACCGGGTCACCGTGCGCTCGGCGCGGCCGGCCCTGTGGACCGCGGTCATGGACGCCCTGGGCGACGCCGGGGTGCCGCTCCCCGCCGGGCGGGTGACGGAACCCGGCGCCGATGCGGACGGAACCGTGGTGCACGTGCCCGGTCTGCCTCAGGGTGCCGCGCTGTCCCTGGACTGCGGGGCGTCGTGGGTGCACCGCCTGGTCGAGCGCCGGCACCTGCCCGGCGTATCCCTGGCCCGGGCGCGCAGCGAGGACTCCGCGGAACGGGACGGCCGACTGGCGGCCCGGCTCCGCCACCTCGTCGCCCGGGCACGGCGGACTCCTTACTACGCCGGACTGCCGGCCGTCACGGACATCGCCGACATCTCCCGGCTGCCCGTCCTGGAGAAGGCCGCACTCGAGGCGCACTCCCTTCCGGTGAGCCGCGACCTGTGCAGCGGCGCCCGGCCGACCGGTGAAGTGCTGCGCTCCGGGGCGACCAGCGGCAGCCCGCGCTACATCGTCTACTCCCGTGAGGACTGGGAGAACATGGTCCGCGAGGCGGTGCCCGTGTTCTACGAGCTCGGCGTGGAGCCCGGCGACCGCGTCATCAACACGCTCTTCGGCGGCGGCATGTACGGCGGTCTCACCACGTCCTTCAGCGAGCTCTCCCGCATGCCGGTGGAGTGCTACTCGACCGGCCAGTTCGTGACCGTCGACGACCTGCTGATGCTCACCGGGAGCTTCTCCGCCAACGTGATCCTCGGTATGCCCGCGCTCATCCTCCCGCTGCTGCGGGACGCCAAGGCGCGGTGCCCGGAACTCCGTGTCGAGAAGGTGATCTACGGCGGCACCCCCATGACGGAGACCGACAAGACCTGGCTCCGCCAGGAACTGGGCGCCCGCGTGGTGTCCAGCATCCTCGCCGCCAACGACGGAGCCCAGCTCGGCTACCAGTGCGGTTTCCTGGGAGGCTCGCTGCACCACGTCAGCGACGACTACAACCTGATCGAAGTGGTCGACGAGCACGACGCCGCGGTTCCGGAGGGCACCCCCGGCGAGCTGCTCGTCACGGCGATGCAGAAGTTCGAGGGCCCCCTCGTGCGCTACCGCATCGGCGACACCGGCCGCATCTTCGACCACGCCTGCTCCTGCGGGGTCTCCGGGAAGGTCCTGGAGTACCTCGGCCGTTCCGACGGCCTGATCCGCTTCAAGGGCGAGACCGTCCTCTACGGGGAGGTCCTGGACCTGCTCGCCGACCTCGGGGTCTCCCAGCTGCAGATCGAGATCCTCACGGAAGGCAGCAAGGAGGTCCTGGTGATCCGCACCGAGGCTCCCGCCCCTCTGGACGCCGGCCGGCTCCGGGACCACCTCGTCGGGAAGATCCCCGTCCTGGGCGACCTGCAGGACTTCGACGCCGCCCTCGACGTCTACGAACTCAGGATCGAATGCCTGGACGAGGGGCAGCTCCCCCGCAACACGGTCAGCGGCAAGGTCAGGCCCGTCATCGACCGCAGGCTGGAGGTCTGATGCTCCGCCACGACCGCACGGCCCGCACCATGCTCGGCGCGATCACCCTCTCCAGCGTCGGCATCGGTATCCACACCCTCGCCCTCGGGCAGCTCCTCTACGGCAGGACCGGCAGCCCGGCGGCCTTCGCGCTCGTCCTGACACTGCAGGGTGTCGCGGCCTTCTGCGTGCTGCCCTTCTGCGGTCCGCTGGTGGACGCAGTCAACTCCAAGTGGGTGTACGTCATGTGCGGCCTGGGCAGGGCCGCCGTGGTGCTGCTGATCACCGGCGTCGCCGCCGTCCCCGGTGGGGGAGCCGTGCCGTACATCGTCGCCGCGGCGGTCCTGCTCGCGGTGTTCGACAACGTCGAGCGGTCCGCCCTCTTCAAGTTCACCGCGCACCACGTCGACGACCGTCACGTCACCCGCTTCAACAGCATGATCGGTGTGGCCTTCCAGGCGGGGGCGCTCACCGGGATGGCGCTCCTCGGTCTGATCCTGACCTGGGGAACGGCCCGGCAGGCACTGCTCGTGGACGTCGTGATGTCGCTGTGCTGCGCGCTCGCAGTGAGCCGTGTCCGGCTCGTCAGGAAGGAGAGCAATCCCGTCCTGTCCGCACGGGTGCTGGGATCGGCGGTGGCGGGCACGGTCGGCGAGTGGCGGCGGATGCTCGCCGGCTACCGCGGCGACAAGGTGGTCTTCGCCACGATCGCGCTGTGCGCCGCGGACTTCGTCTTCGCCCAGGGGCTGAGCACCCTCGTGGTGCCCCTGGTGGGTGACGTCCATGGCGGCCAGGGGTGGTACATCGCCGCTCTGGAGGCCACCTTCGCGGTCGGCATGATCAGTGCCTCGTTCTTCACCCGGCGTCTGGTGACACAGCGGCTGCTGCCGCTGTGGCTGCTCTGCCAGGCCGGCGCCGCCGTCCTGCTGGCGCTCGACGAGTCGGCCGCGGTGCACTTCGTCGCCTTCCTTCTGGCCGGCTTCGCCAACCTGAACAGTCTGACCTGGCTGCTGACATCGCTCCAGCAGCGGGCCGACGAGGGCGACAAGGCCAAGATGGCCTCCCTGCGGCTCCTGTCCATCGGGCTGGGTACGGCGGCGCTGATGCCTCTGGTCGGACGGTCGGCGGCATCGTCCCTCCCGCTGGGGTTCTGGACCCTGGCCGTCGTCATGGCGGCCTTCGCCCTCTGCGGCGTGTGGGTGGCGCGGGCATACCGGCCGGGGCCGACGCCCGCCCCGCACGAGGCGGACGCGACGGTCCCGGGCTCCGGCGAGCCGGGTGCCGATGCGGCGGCGCGGACGGAGGCCGCGACACCTGTGTGAGCCGTACGACCGTCGGCCCGGGGCTGCGGGCAGCAGCGCATCGCGCAGGGGCGGCGGGGCGGAGGCGGACGGAGGCAGGGGCGGGCGCCACGATCTCTCGTGGCGCCCGCCCCTTGGTTCGGCCGGACCTCGGCCCGGCCGGGCTGGTGCGCTCGGGCCGCGACAGGTCAGGGCGCTCGGTCGGGCCGGCTCCGGTCGCCTCGTCGATCCCGCGGTCGTCGATCCTGCGGGCCGTCACGGGGCCGGTCGCCACCGGCCGCGCAGACCCCTTCGACTCAGCCGCGGTCGTCGCGGTCCGCGTCCCCGCTCTCGTCCTGCTTGGCCTGCACCTCGGCGTCGAGGTCGACCGGATTGCCGCTGCCGTCCACGGAGGTCAGCGGGTCGACCTCGGTGGCCGGCGGGGGTTCGACGAGCCAGTCCGGGTTCGCCTGCCGGTCCCACCACCTCCAGGCGGCGCAGGCGGCGGCCGCCACCACACCGAACACCACGACACCCTTCAGGACGCCCTTGGCGTGGCTCCGGCGGCGGTTCCTGCGGGCCAGTTTCTCGATCTGCTGCGCGGTGACCTGGCCGCGCAGCGCCGCCAGCGCGGCACCACCGCGGACCGCCGCCTCCTCGGCGACCGGCTTGCTCACCGCCACGGCGTGCTCGACGCGGGGGACGGTGAAGTCGGCCGCCTGGCGCGCCGTCCTGCGGGCGAGGTCGGTCGCCTCACGTGCCGCCGCGTCCACCTTCGGCGGTACGTGCGGCGCGATGTTCTTGTCGTACGAGCAGCGGGCCTGGTGCGCGGCGTGCGAGACCTTGGGCGCGAGCCTGACGCGGGCTTCCTGCGCGTAGTGCACGGCCTGGCCCTTGGCCGTCTCGGCGTAGGGCGCCACCACTTCCGCGGCGTGCAGCACGCTTTCCTTCGCCGTTCCGGTCGCGGCGCGCACGCTGTCCATGCGGGTCACGGGATCCTCCTCCTCGGTGGCGGTCGGTAAGTCGCCTTTCCACCCATTCCGAAATCATGCCTTCCGGGCGGCCGCGCGGCATGCGGGACAGGCATACGGGTCATGGAGGACGCCGGCGTTTCCTCGGAGCGGGGCCGTCCGTGCAAGGATCGGAAGAGTCACTGAAGACCGAAGGAAGGCAGATCGTGGCCGAGCAGCTTTACGCCACCCTGAAGACGAACCACGGCGACATCGAGATCCGGCTCCTGCCGAACCACGCCCCGAAGACGGTTGCGAACTTCGTCGAGCTCGCCACGGGCCAGCGCGAGTGGACCCACCCGGCCACCGGCAAGAAGTCCACGGACAAGCTGTACGACGGCACGGTCTTCCACCGCGTCATCAGCGGCTTCATGATCCAGGGCGGTGACCCGCTGGGCAACGGCACCGGCGGCCCGGGTTACGAGTTCGCGGACGAGTTCCACCCCGATCTCGCCTTCGACAAGCCCTACCTGCTGGCCATGGCCAACGCCGGCCCGGGCACCAACGGCTCGCAGTTCTTCATCACCGTCGCCCCGACCGCGTGGCTGACCCGCAAGCACACCATCTTCGGCGAGGTCACCGACGAGGCGAGCAAGAAGGTCGTGGACGAGATCGCCGCCACACGGACGAACCCGCGCACGGACCGCCCGGTCGAGGACGTGGTGATCGAGTCGGTCGTCGTCGAGTCCCACTGACGCCTTCCCGAGTCGCGCGCCCCGGTCCGCTCCGGTCCAGTGCCCCGGTTGCGTGTGCCGGGGCCCGGTCGTGTTCTGGGGCCGGGTCGCCGCCCTGGGAACCATTCGGCCCTGCCCGTCCGTAGTGCATACGGGTCGTAGTGCATACGGTTCGTGGTGCATACGGTTCGTGGTGCATACGGGTCGTGGTGCTTGCAGGCCGAACGGCCGGGCGTGTCTTCGCCGCTGCCCTCGTCGGCCCGCAGCACGGACCCGCCCGCAGTGAGGACCGGCCCCGCAACGAGGGCCGGGTGTCGAAGCCCTGGACCGAGGACCGAGGTGACCGATGGACCAGCAGCCGCCAGGAGGCCGGGGAAGCCAGGACCGCCCCGTCCCCGCCAACGGAGTGCCGTGCTGCTATCTGCACCCCGACCGTGAGACCGGGGTCCGGTGCACGCGCTGCGAGCGTCCGATCTGCCCGGAGTGCATGGTCAGCGCCTCGGTGGGCTTCCAGTGCCCGCAGTGCGTGCGCACCGGATCCGGTACCGGCCATGCCCCGTCCGCGAACCAGCCGCGCACCGTCGCGGGCGGCACGGTGGCCGCGGACCCGCGGCTGGTCACCAAGATCCTGCTGGGGATCAACCTCGCCCTGTTCCTCGCCGTGCAGGCGGTCGGCGAGCGGCTGGTGGACCAGCTGGACCTGATCGGCATCGCCATCAGCCCACGGCTCGGCCAGGTGGTCGGTGTCGCCGACGGCGAGTGGTACCGCCTGCTCACGTCGGTGTTCCTGCACCAGGAGATCTGGCACGTCACGTTCAACATGCTCGGCCTGTGGATGCTCGGCGGCCCGCTCGAGGCGGCTCTCGGCCGGGCCCGGTTCCTGGCTCTCTATCTGCTCTCCGGGCTGGGCGGCAGCGCCCTCGTCTATCTCCTCGCGGCGCCGAACCAGCCGTCGCTGGGCGCCTCCGGCGCGATCTACGGGCTGATGGGCGCCATGGCGGTGATGATGCGCCGGCTCCACTACGACATGCGGCCGCTCATCGCCCTGCTGGTGATCAACCTGATCATCACCTTCGGGTTCAGCGGGATCGCCTGGGAGGCCCACATCGGCGGGCTGGTCGTGGGAGCAGCCGTCGGCCTGGGGATGGTGCACGCCCCGCGGTCACACCGGACGCTGGTGCAGACCGGCACCTGTGTACTCACCGGGCTGGTCATCGTGGCGGCCGTCCTCCTGAGGAGCGTCACGCTCACCTGAGCGCCCAGCCGTCGGTTGTCCACAGTGTTCCACAGCCCGTGGCGGTGCCTGCGCGGCCTGTGGGGAACAACCGTGCCCCCTGTCACCGACATGGGGTTGACCAGCGGAGACAGGGGGCAAGTCGGCAGGTGGGAGGCCGGTCGACGGTGTGGAGACTGTCAGACCGGCGTCAACATCCAGGGGGTTATCCACAGATCGTCTGACCTTTTCCCCAGTGTGGATAGCGCTGTGGATAACTTCAGGGCAGAGCTTGACGCGGGCCCCCGGCAGGGCCTACTTCCACTGCGTGGAGACACCGAAGCCGGCGGCGATGAAGCCGAAGCCGACCACGATGTTGCCGTTGCCGAACGACTTGATCGGCAGCTCGCCGTCCGTCACATAGAAGACGACGATCCAGGCGAGACCGATGAGGAAGAGGGCCAGCATCACAGGAGCAACCCAGCTGCGGCTGGTCAGCTTGATGTTGGTCGCCTGCTTCGTGGGCGGGGGTGTGAAGTCGGCCTTCTTGCGGATACGTGACTTCGGCACGAGGAACTCTCCTGTCGATGCGCTGCGTGACCGCGCAGGGATGTGGCGGGCGCCGGGGACGGGGGCGACGGGGGAGCCTTGCCTTCCCCCGGGCGTCCGTTAGCGTAGTGCTTCCCTGGCGCCTACGAGATAAGGGTACGTTGAGCAATTCTGCCGACTCCCCCGCGGAGCCGCGCCGACGCAGAGCACTGCGCCCGGCACGGCTGCTCACGGCCGCCGTTTTCGCGCTGGCCGGTCTGATCTTCGTCACCAGCTTCAACACGGCCCGGGGCACCAACATCCGCACGGACGACTCCCTGCTGAAGCTGTCCGACCTCATCCGCGCGCGCAGCCAGAAGAACGCGGAGCTCGACAGGACCACCGCGGCCGTCCGGGGCGACGTCGACGCCCTCGCCCGCCGTGACGACGGCAGCAGCCGCGCGGAGGACGAGAACCTCGAACGCCTCGCGGCGTCCGCCGGCACCCGCAAGCTCTCCGGCAGCGCCCTCACCGTCACGCTCAACGACGCGCCGCCGAACGCGACCGCCGCACCCGGCTACCCCGAGCCGCAGGCCAACGACCTGGTCATCCACCAGCAGGACCTCCAGGCCGTGGTGAACGCCCTCTGGCAGGGCGGCGCCACCGGAATCCAGGTCATGGACCAGAGACTGATCTCCACCAGCGCCGTGCGCTGCGTCGGCAACACGCTCATCCTCCAGGGGCGCGTCTACTCCCCGCCTTACCGGATCACCGCCGTGGGGGACACGGGCAGGCTCCGCAAGGCGCTGAAGGACTCCCCGGCGATCGAGAACTACCAGCTGTACGTCAAGGCGTACGGCCTCGGCTGGAAAGTCGACGAGCACAAGTCGGTGACTCTTCCCGGCTACTCGGGCACAGTGGATCTGCACTACGCCAAGCCTGTGGAGTAACGCCTTCGGCCTGTGGAGCGACCTGGGGGGATGCCACGTGCGGGTCCGTGCCGTGCACGTCCCCACCGCCCGGGTGCGCGCCGCGCGGCTCGTCGTCCGAATCCTCAGCGAGACGTGCATCACGGCGGGCACCGTCATCGTGCTCTTCGTGGCCTATCTGATGTTCTGGACCGGCCTCCGGGCGGACGACGACTCGGCAGGCCAGATCGAGGCGCTCCAGGACGCATGGGCGCGGGGAACCGTCGTCACCGCCCCGGACACCGGAGGGACGCCGCCGACCGGGCAGGGGCCGGGAACCGGGCGGACCCCCGCATCCGGAGGGACGACCGCCGCGACCCCCGCGCCGCCTGCGTCCGTGCCGGATCCCGCGCCGTCGCCCACCGCAGCCCCGGAGCCCGCCTACCGGCCCGGAAAGCCCTTCGCCGTCATGTACATCCCCCGCTTCGGCGGCGACTGGGACTGGCCCGTCCTGGAAGGCACCGAGGCCCGCACCCTCCAGAAGGGCCTCGGTCACTATCCCCGGACGGCCCGGCTCGGGCAGACCGGGAACTTCGCGGTCGCCGGCCACCGGCGCACCTACGGCGATCCGTTCAAGGACTTCCCGGACCTGCGCCGCGGCGACGCGGTACTCCTCACGGACGGTACCTCCTGGTTCACCTACCGGGTGGACGCCCCGCCCCACCGCACGGTACCCGGGGACATCGGCGTCGTCGCGCCCGTGCCGGACCGGGGCCCCTACCGCGGACCGGGCCGCTATCTCACCCTCACGACCTGCGACCCGGAATGGGGCAGCAGCCATCGGCTGATCGTGTGGGCACACCTCGAGGAGACCCGTCCTGTGACCGACGGCAAGCCACGAGGTTTCCACAGCTGACCCACAGGCCCCCTTCGGCCCTTAATCTGGTGCCGAACCGATCGGAAGGAACGCGGACGGCATGTACGGCTGGATCTGGCAGCATCTGCCGGGGAACGCATGGGTGAAGAGCCTGATTTCACTCGTGCTGGTCCTCGTGGTCGTCTACGTGCTCTTCCAGTTCGTCTTCCCCTGGGCGGAGCCGCTGCTCCCGTTCGGTGACGTGACGGTCGACGAGAGCATGGGGTCCGTAAGGTGAGCGCACGCATTCTGGTCGTCGACAACTACGACAGCTTCGTCTTCAACCTCGTCCAGTACCTCTACCAACTCGGCGCGGAGTGCGAGGTGGTGAGGAACGACGAGGTGTCCACGGCACACGCGCAGGACGGTTTCGACGGCGTCCTGCTGTCGCCCGGACCCGGCGCGCCCGAACAGGCCGGTGTCTGCATCGAGATGGTCCGTCACTGTGCCGCCACCGGCGTACCCGTCTTCGGGGTGTGCCTCGGCATGCAGTCCATGGCGGTGGCCTACGGCGGTGTGGTCGACCGGGCCCCCGAGCTGCTGCACGGCAAGACGTCCCTGGTGACGCACGAGGGCACCGGTGTCTTCACCGGACTGCCGTCGCCGTTCACCGCCACCCGCTACCACTCGCTGGCAGCCGAACCGGACACGCTGCCGGCCGAGCTGGAGATCACCGCGAGGACGGCCGACGGCATCGTGATGGGCCTGCGCCACCGTGAACTGCCGGTCGAAGGCGTGCAGTTCCACCCGGAGTCGGTGCTCACCGAGCACGGCCACCGGATGCTCGCCAACTGGCTCGTGCAATGCGGCGACACCGGCGCGGTCCAGCGTTCGGCAGGACTGGCGCCGGTGGTGGGCAAGGCCGCGGCGTGACCACGGCGCGCCCCGGGCCGGACCCGGGGTACGGGGGGGACACCCCGGCCTGGGCCCGTTCGGGGAGCGCCGCCGGGGCGGCCCAGCCCGGCCTCCAGTGGCCCGAGGACCAGCCCCAGGCACAGCCTCAGCCCCAGGCCCAGTGGTACGGCCAGGGTGACGCTCGGAGCGCGGCGGGCGGCGGTCAGGGGCAGCCGGGCGCCCCGTACGGCCAAGCGGGCCCGTATGGACAGGCAGGCACGTACGGACCGGCGGGCCCGTACGGACCGGCGGGCCCGTACGACCGGGCGACGCCGAACGGTCAGGCACCGCCGTACGGTCAGGCACCGCCGTACGGCTCGGAACACTGGTACGCCCGGCAGGATCCGTACGCCGCCCAGCAGGCGACCTCTCCGCAGACGACGGCCGCGCAGACGACAGCCGCGTACGGCGGCGGGACGCAGACCTACGGCGGGCCGCAGACGGCGCCGCACGGGACCGGCTACGCGAACCCCTACGCGCCAGAACACGGCTTCGGGATCCCCGGCGGCCGTCCGGCGCCCGAGGGCTCCTACGAGGCCGCGTTCACCATCCCCCAGGAACCCGCCGGCACCCGTGAGCCCTCCTACCCCGGCGATCCGGCGACCGTCCGGCGGACAGCCCCGGTGGCCGGCGCCCGCCAGGAGTTCCACGACGCCGAGACGATGGCGCTGCTGACCGCCGTACCGACCCAGGCGGCGCCTCCTCATGCCACGCCGCCGGCCGGCGGCCGCGCCGAGCGGCGCAGGGCCACCAGGGGCCGCGGCCGGCGCGGCGCCCCTCCCCCGTCCACCGGCACTGCCCCCACCGCGCCGCTCTCACGCGTCGAGGCACGCCGGGCGGCCCGTGCCCGCAGGGAACCCGTTGCGGTCGTCGCCAGCCGCTTCCTGGGCGAGGCGTTCATCACGCTCGGCGTGGTGATGCTGCTGTTCGTCACCTACCAGCTGTGGTGGACCAACGTCCGTGCCCAGCAACAGGCGAACGGCACCGCGAGCAGGATCCAGGACGACTGGGCGAAGGGCCGCCAGGTCGGTGCCTTCGAACCAGGCCAGGGCTTCGCCATCATGTACATACCGAAGCTGGACGTCGAGGTCCCGATCGCCGAGGGCATCGACAAGCAGAGCGTCCTGGACCGCGGCATGGTCGGACACTACGCCGAGGGCGCCCTCAAGACGGCGATGCCCGCCGACCCGGCGGGCAACTTCGCCGTGGCCGGCCACCGCAACACCCACGGCGAACCGTTCCGGTACATCAACACGCTGCAGCCGGGCGACCCGATCGTCGTCGAGACCCAGGACGCCTTCTACACGTACGAGATGACCAGCATCCTGCCCCAGACGCGTCCGTCGAACGTGGACGTCATCCAGCCCGTGCCGAAGGAGTCCGGCTTCACCGGACCCGGTCGCTACATCACCCTCACGACGTGCACGCCGGAGTTCACGAGTACCTACCGCATGATCGTGTGGGGCAAGATGGTCGACGAACGACCGCGGAGCAAGGGCAAACCGGACGCGCTCGTGGGCTGAGAAGGGAACAGGTGCAGTGGCACGTGCGCGCAACCGGATCGCCGGTGTCGTCAGTGTTGTCGGCGAACTCCTGATCACCGGAGGCCTCGTCCTCGGACTCTTCGTCGTCTACTCCCTGTGGTGGACGAACGTCCTGGCCGACCGCGAGGCGTCCAAGCAGGGAGACGGGGTCCGCGACATCTGGGCCGCCAGCGGCCCTGGGGCGCTCGACACCAAGGACGGCATCGGCTTCCTGCACGTCCCGGCCATGAAGAACGGCGAAGTGCTCGTCAAGCGGGGCACCGACGCCAAGACCCTCAACGACGGCGTCGCCGGGTACTACACCGACCCCGTCGAGTCGGCCCTCCCCTGGGACAAGAGGGGCAACTTCACGCTCGCCGCGCACCGCGACGGCCACGGCGCCAAGTTCCACAACATCGACAAGCTGCGCAAGGGCGACGCGGTGGTCTTCGAGACGAAGGACACCTGGTACATCTACAAGGTCTTCGCGGATCTCGCCGAGACGTCGAAGTTCGACGTCGGCGTCATCCAGCCCGTCCCCAAGGAATCCGGCCGCAACCGTCCCGGCCGGTACATCACCCTGACGACCTGTACTCCGGTCTACACGTCGAAGTACCGCTACATCGTGTGGGGCGAGCTGGAGCGCACGGAGAAGGTCGACAAGGACCGCACCAAGCCCGCGGAACTCCGCTGAGCAGCGGCGACGCGGCCCGGCGGGGGAAGGAACGGCGGGACGCCCCCGAACGGCGGTGAACGACGGCACGAGGCCCCGGCACCCGAGAAGGGCGCCGGGGCCTCGTGCGGTGAGTGCCGCGCGTCGTGGGCGTCGCGGTACTTCCGCGTGCCGGCGTCAGCCGAAGGCCCCTCCGAAGAAGCCGTCGTTGCCGTCGTTGCTCCCGCCCACGGTGGACAGGGTGATCACGGCAGTCGCCGGGTCCGCCGGGGTGTTCGCCGGCGGGTTCTGGCCCGTCACACGGGCCTTGTCCCCGTTCGGGCTGCCCGGGAGCAGCTGCACCTGGTTGAAGCCGGACTGCTGCAGGGTCCTGCGGGCATCCTCCAGGGTCTGGCCGACCACGTTGGGCACCGGCACCTGCTGGGGCTGCTGGCTTCCCTTGGAGACCGTGAGCGTCACCGTGGTGCTCTTGGGCTGCTGGGTGTTGCCCTCCGGGTTCTGTCCGACCACCGTGCCCGCGGGCTGGGTACTCTCGACGTCCTGGCCGCGCTGGACCGTGAAGCCCAAGAGTTCGAGCTGCCGCTTCGCCTCGTCGAACTGCCGGCCGACCACCGGAGGCAGGTTGATCTTGGACTCCCTGGAGACCTCGATGGTCACCAGGGTGCCTTCCTCCGCCTTGGTGCCCGCAGTCGGGTCCTGCTTGAGTACCCGGCCGGGCTCCTGGTCGGACTCGACCTCGACGACCTTCACCTTGAAGCCGCGGTCGGTCAGGGTGTTCTTGGCGCTGCCGACGGTCTTCTCGACGACGTCAGGGACTTCCTTCTTCTGGACGCCCGTGGAGACGACAACGGAGATCTCCGTGCCCTTGTCGACCTTCCCCGTGGCGGGGGACTGGCTGCAGATGTGGTCCTTGGGCTGCTCGCACTCCTTGCGCTCGGTCTCCTTGACCTTGAGCTCGATGGTCGCCGCCTGCCGTTGCGCGTTCGCCAGCGACTCCCCGACCAGCTGCGGCACGGCCACCTGTTCGCTCTGGCCCCCGGTCTCGCCGAAGACCGAGCGGCCGATCAGGATCGCGCCGACCAGCACCAGGATGCCCGCGATGACCAGCAGGACGGTTGAGGTGTTGGACTTCTTCTGCCGGCGCCGGTCCGGTCGGTCGTCGTAGCCGAAACCGCCGTCGTCCTGGTTCATGGGGGGCAGCATCGAAGTCTGTCCCGCTGAGCCGGGAGTCATCGGACGCATGGCCGTGGTCGGCTGCTCGTCCATCCCGTAACCGCCGCCGTAGCCGACCGTACCCATGGAGGCCGTGGCGGCCACGGGCTGCCCGTCGAGGCACGCCTCGATGTCGGCGCGCATCTCGTCGGCCGACTGGTAGCGGTAGTCCGGGTCCTTGACCAGGGCCTTGAGGACGATGGCGTCCATCTCCGGCGTGATCTCGGGGTCGAACACGCTCGGAGGCTGCGGTTCCTCGCGCACATGCTGGTAGGCGACCGCGACCGGCGAGTCACCGATGAACGGCGGCCGGACGGTCAGTAGCTCGTAAAGGAGGCAGCCGGTCGAGTAGAGGTCGGACCGGGCGTCCACCGTCTCGCCCTTGGCCTGCTCAGGGGAGAGGTACTGGGCGGTGCCGATGACCGCGGCGGTCTGGGTCATGGTCATGCCCGAGTCGCCCATGGCGCGGGCGATGCCGAAGTCCATGACCTTGACCTGGCCGGTGCGCGTCAGCATGACGTTGGCCGGCTTGATGTCACGGTGCACGATGCCGTTGCGGTGGGAGTACTCGAGCGCCTGGAGGATGCCGATGGTCATCTCCAGGGTGCGCTCCGGCAGCAGTTTCCGGCCGGAGTGCAGCAGCTCACGCAGCGTGGAACCGTCGACGTACTCCATCACGATGTACGGGATGGACACGCCGTCGACGTAGTCCTCGCCGGTGTCGTAGACAGCCACGATCGCCGGATGGTTGAGCGAGGCGGCGGACTGGGCCTCTCGGCGGAACCGGGCCTGGAAGGACGGATCGCGGGCGAGGTCCACCCGCAGCGTCTTCACGGCGACGGTGCGGCCGAGCCGGGTGTCGTGCGCGAGGTAGACCTCGGCCATGCCACCACGGCCGAGCACCGAGCCCAGCTCGTACCGGCCGCCGAGGCGACGCGGCTCTTCCATAACTGTTCCAGCCCTCTCCGTCAGTCCCGACCGCACCTGTGTGTGGTCCGGCGGTGTGCTGTTCGCGCATACGCTACCGGCCACGCCGTATCCGATCCGCCCATGGTCGTTACCTGATACAGGACCGGTACCCCACCGTGTGCGAATACGGCCAGGACGTGATCGGCATCACTTCTTGCTGTCGAGTACCGCCTTCATCACGGCCTTGGCGATCGGGGCGGCCAGGCCACCACCGCTGATGTCCTCGCGGTTCGCGTTGCTGTCCTCGACGACCACGGCGACGGCGACCGGCGAGCCCTGGTCGGTCTTGGCGTACGAGATGAACCACGCGTACGGCTTCTTGCTGTTGTTCAGGCCGTGCTGCGCGGTACCGGTCTTGCCGCCGACCTTCACGCCGCCGATCCGGGCCTTCGAGCCCGTGCCGTTCTCGACGACGTTCTCCATCATCTGCTGGAGCAGCTGCGCGGTCTCCTGGGAGATCGGGTTGCCCATCTCCTCGGGCTCGTGCCGCTCGACGACGTCCAGATTGGGCGAGGTCAGCTGGTCGACCATGTACGGCTGCATCATCTTGCCGTCGTTGGCGATCGCGGCGGTGACCATGGCCATCTGGAGCGGGGTGGTGCGGTTCGACGCCTGGCCGATGCCCGCCATGGCGTTCTGGGAGCGGATGTCCTCGGGGAAGACGCTCGCGTCGGCACGGACCGGAGTGAAGACCTCCTTGTTGAATCCGTACTTCTCCGCGTGCTCCTTCATGCCCTTGTTGCCGACCTCGTCGCTCAGCTTCGCGAAGACCGAGTTGCAGGAGATTTCGAGGGCCTTGTTCAGGCTGGCGTTCTTGCAACCCTTCGCGTGGTTGTCCATCCGCGTACGGGTGTCCGGCAGGATGTACGGCTCCGGGGTGTCCGTCGGTGCGTTGATGTCCTTGACCTTGCCCGCCTCCAGCGCCGCGGTGGCCGTGACGACCTTGAACGTCGAGCCGGGCGGGTAGGTCTCGCGCAGCGCCCGGTTCAGCATCGGCTTGTCCTTGTTGGCCAGGAGCTTCTGCCGGTTGGACGCGTCCTTGAGGGAGTTGCCCGCGAAGACCGACGGGTCGTACGACGGCGTGGAGACGAGGGCGAGGATGGCTCCGGTCCGTGGGTCGATCGCGGCGACCGCGCCCTTCTTGCTGCCGAGCTTGTCGAAGGCGGCCTTCTGCGCGGCGGCGTTCAGCGTGGTGACGACGTTGCCGCCCTGCTTCTTGTCGCCGGTGAACATGCCGAGGGTGCGGTCGAAGAACAGGCGGTCGTCGTTGCCTGTGAGTATGCCGTCCTCGATCTTCTCCAGCTGGGAGGCGTCGAAGGCCTGTGAGGCGAAGCCGGTGACCGGGGACCACATCGGTCCGTCGGAGTACGTCCGCTTGTACTTGAAGTCGCTCCCGTTCGTCGCGGCGGAGCCGGTGACCGGCTTTCCTTCGACGATGATGTTGCCGCGCTCGATGCTGTACCGGGCGATGGAGACGCGGCGGTTGTCCTTGTGGTTCTGGATCTCGTCACCCTTGACGAACTGGACCCAGTTGGCCCGGATCATCAGGGCGACGATCAGCAGACAGCAGAAGATTGCGACGTGGCGGAGCGGCTTGTTCACGGTCGGACCACCTGGGTCATTTCGGCGTCGGGGGACTGGACGGGCGCCGGGGCCGGTCGGCGAGCGGTGTCGCTGATGCGTAGCAGGATGGCGACGAGCGCCCAGTTGGCGATGACGGAGGAACCGCCCTGTGCCAGGAAGGGCAGGGTCATACCGGTCAGCGGGATGAGTCCGGTGACGCCGCCGGCGACGACGAACACCTGCAGCGCGAACGCGCCCGACAGGCCCACGGCCAGCAGCTTGCCGAAGGGGTCGCGGGCGGCCAGGGCGGTGCGGATGCCGCGCTCGACGAGCAGGCCGTAGAGCATCAGGATGGCCATGACGCCGGTCAGGCCCAGTTCCTCGCCGATGGTCGAGAGGATGTAGTCGCTCTTGGGAGCGATGCCGCCGATGAGGCGGGAGTAGCCCTGGCCGAGGCCGGAGCCGAAGAGTCCGCCCGAGCCGAAGGCGAACATCGCCTGGGCGGTTTCGGTGACGCCGTCGTTGGCGGCACGGGCCAGCGGGTCCAGCCAGTTCTGGACGCGGCTCTGGACGTGCGAGGCGAAGGAGGCGACGCCGACCGCGCCGGCGGCGCTGAGGGTGAGGCCGAAGACCACCCAGCTCGTCCGCTCGGTGGCGACGTACAGCATGATCACGAAGAGGCCGAAGAAGAGCAGCGAGGTGCCCAGGTCGGTTTCGAAGATCAGGATGAGCAGGCTGAGTGCCCAGATGGCCAGGATCGGGCCGAGGTCACGGCCGCGCGGCAGGTACAGGCCCATGAAGCGGCGACTCGCCAGGGCGAGGGCGTCCCGCTTGACCATGAGGTACCCCGCGAAGAACACCGCGATGATGATCTTCGCGAACTCTCCCGGTTGCAGCGAGCCGACGCCGGGGATCGTGATCCAGATCTTGGCGCCGTTCACGCCGGGGAAGAACATCGGGAGGATCAGCAGGACCAGCGCGATGGCCATCGAGATGTAGGTGTAGCGCTGGAGAACCCGGTGGTCCTTCAGCAGGTAGAGCACACCGAGGAAGAGCACCACGCCGAGCGCCGACCACATCAGCTGCTTGGGGGCCATCTCACCGCCGAGCTGCGGCGTCGTGATGGACGGCTCCAGGTCCAGGCGCCAGATCAGCACCAGTCCCAGTCCGTTGAGCAGCGTAGCGATGGGCAGCATCAGCGGGTCCGCGTACTTCGCGAACTTGCGCATCATCAGATGCGCAACGCCGGCGATGGCCGAGAGGCCGATGCCGTACCCCAACATGCCGGCCGGCAGGCTGCCGCTCTTGGCGAGGCCCACATTGGCGTAGGCGAACGTCGGGATGACGACGGCGAACGCCAGCAGCACCGCCTCGGTGTTGCGTCGGCTCGGCGCCTCGATGGCGCCGATGGTGGTCGTATTGGTGACAACGCTCATGGTGTGCAAAGGCTCCCTACAGCCGGCTCACTGCTTACCGCACTGCGGGACCAGCTTCTGCTCTTCCTCGGAGAGGCTGGGGCCGGGTGTGGGAGTCGCTGTGGGCTTGGTCGTCTGCGTGCTCTGTGCGGGCGGCGCGGACGGGGTCTTGGTTCCGTTCGCCGCCTCGGCCTTGCGCCGTTCCTCGTCCTTCTTGCACGCAGTGGCCTGCTTGGCGAGTTCGTCGATCTTGCGCCGGGCGTCGGAGAGGCTCGCCTCCGAGATCGTGGCCTCGATCTTCTTCCGCTGGAACGGCGGAAGGTACTTGAGTTCGATCTCGGGGTGGTCCTTCTCCACGTCGGAGAGGCTGATCCAGGCGAGCTTCTGGCTGATGCCGCGGTAGAGCGCGACGTGCTCCTGGTTGGCGCCGACGTAGTACTGGTTCTGGGTCCAGCGCCAGCCGCCGTACCCGCCGCCGCCGAGCACCGCGAGGGCGAGCACCAGGTAGAAAGAACGCTTCAGCCAGCGGCGGCCCTTGCGCGGCTTTTCGAAGTCCTCGTCCGCGTACGCGCCGAAGCTTCCCGCGGGGCCGTAGCCGTCACCGCTTCCGGGGGGCCCGAACGCCCCGCCCTGCGGGGGCGGGGCGGCGGATCCGGGCTGCGGGGGCACGGCGTGCCGGCCGAGACCGGAGGCGCGGCCCGCCGGGGTCTGCATGGCGCCGCCGTCGTTCAGCTGGAGCTGGTTCTCGGCGACCGCGCCGACGACGACCGGGGTGTCGCTGAGCTGTCCCGCCAGGGTGTCGCCGCTGTCGACGTCGAGGACGTCGGCGACGATGACGGTGATGTTGTCGGGTCCGCCGCCGCGCAGGGCCAGCTGGATGAGCTCCTGGACGGTCTCCTGGGGGCCCTGGTAGCTGGCGAGCGTCTCCTCCATCGTCTGGTGGCTGACGACCCCGGACAGACCGTCCGAACAGATCAGGTAGCGGTCACCGGCCCGGACCTCCCGGATGGAGAGGTCGGGTTCGACGTGGCTCGCACCCACCAGTGCGCGCATCAGCAGGGAGCGCTGCGGGTGGGTGGTGGCCTCCTCCTCGGTGATACGGCCCTCGTCGACGAGGCGCTGCACCCAGGTGTGGTCCTGGGTGATCTGCGTCAGCACGCCGTCGCGCAGCAGATAGGCACGGGAGTCGCCGACGTGCACCAGACCCAGGCGCTGGCCGGTCCACAGCAGCGCGGTGAGGGTGGTCCCCATGCCCTCGAGGTGGGGATCCTCCTCGATCATCACGCGGATCTGGTCGTTGGCGCGCTGAACGGCGCTGCCGAGCGAGGTGAGGATGTCCGAGCCGGGGATGTCGTCGTCCAGCTGGACGATCGTCGAGATGACCTCCGACGAGGCGACCTCGCCGGCGGCCTGGCCGCCCATGCCGTCGGCGATGGCGAGGAGACGGGGACCCGCGTAACCGGAGTCCTCGTTGCCCTCCCGGATCATGCCCTTGTGCGACCCGGCGGCGAACCGCAGTGACAGACTCATGCGCACCTCGCCCGTCGGATCCGGGTACAACCGGTCTCGAGCCACGCTGCCCACCCTCCGGTCGGGAGCCGGCGCGGACCCGATGCGGGATCCGCGGCGGCTCGCTCGCTCCGCTCGCTCATTGTCGTACTACTTCCGCAGCTCGATGACGGTCTTGCCGATGCGGATCGGCGCGCCCAGCGGAATCGGGGTCGGGGTGGTGAGCCGGGTCCGGTCGAGATACGTGCCGTTGGTGGACCCGAGATCCTCGACGATCCAATTGCCGTCCCGGTCCGGGTAGATCCTGGCGTGCCTGCTCGACGCGTAGTCGTCGTCGAGGACGATCGTCGAGTCGTGCGCCCGGCCCAGCGTGATGGTCTGGCCCTGGAGCGTGACCGTGGTGCCGGTGAGGGTGCCCTCGGAGACGACCAGCTTGCTCGGGGCTCCGCGGCGCTGGCGCTGCTGCGGGGGCGCCGCGGCACGCCCGCTCTGCTGCGGCCGGGCGTCGGCCGCGGAGCGGCGCGAGCCGCGCTGCGTGACGCGCGTGCCGAACAGGTCGCTCCTGATGACCTGGACGGCCACGATGACGAACAGCCACAGAACGGCCAGGAAACCCAGCCGCATGACCGTCAGGGTCAGCTCTGACATTGCCCCCGCTTCACCCTTCGGCTTGCCGGTAAACGATGGTTGTGCTGCCCACGACGATCCGCGAGCCGTCGCGGAGCGTAGCGCGGGTGGTGTGCTGCCCGTCCACCACGATGCCGTTGGTGGACCCGAGATCCTGGATCGTCGAGGGCGTTCCGGTCCGGATCTCGCAGTGCCGGCGGGATACGCCGGGGTCGTCGATCCGCACGTCGGCGTCGGTGCTGCGGCCCAGCACCATGGTCGGGCGGGAGATCTGGTGGCGGGTGCCGTTGATCTCGATCCAGCGCCGGACCTGTCCGCCCGGCGCCGGGCCGGGGCCGGCGCCCGGAGGCGGTCCGGCGGGCATGGGCGGAGCCCCCGCCGGAGGGTATCCGTATCCCCCCTGGGGCGCCCGCTGCGCGTTCTGGCCGCCGCCCGGGGGCGCCTGCGACGTGCTGGACGCCAGCGTGCGGCTGCGCACCCGGTACAGGCCGGTGTCGAGGTCGTCCGCCTTCTGCAGATTGACCTTGATCGGACCCATGAAGGTGTACCGCTGCTGCTTGGCGTAGTCGCGGACCAGGCCGGCGAGCTCGTCGCCGAGCTGCCCCGAGTACGGGCTGAGGCGCTCGTAGTCGGGGGCGCTGAGCTCGACGATGAAGTCGTTGGGGACGACGGTCCGCTCGCGGTTCCAGATCGTGGCGTTGTTGTCGCACTCGCGCTGGAGGGCGCCGGCGATCTCGACGGGCTGGACCTCGGACTTGAAGACCTTCGCGAAGGTGCCGTTGACCAGACCTTCGAGACGCTGCTCGAAACGCTTCAGAACTCCCATGGGGCACCTCCTCCGTCGATGTCGTCCTGATACTGCTTACTGATCGTATCCACGCGTCGGGAAATCGGCTGGTTCCCCTTCTCTGCCCTGTGGACGGGTGTCACCTCTCACACGGATCGTAGAGGTGGCCTGTGGACAGTGTCCCGCACACCGGCAGCACTCTGGAGGAGTGGGTGAACCGCCGCACTCGTTCCCTCTCGGACGGCCGGGAAACAAGGGATGTGAGGGCACCCCTCGTGACGTGCTAATGTTCTGGATGTCGGAAGGCGCCGCGCCGAAGAGGTGAGGGGCCGGAGGACACACCCAATGCGCGGGTGGCGGAATAGGCAGACGCGCTGGATTCAGGTTCCAGTGCCCGCAAGGGCGTGGGGGTTCAACTCCCCCCTCGCGCACCATGAGAAACCGACGAAACGGGTTCTCGCCAGAGACGAAAGTCCTGGTGAGGGCCCGTTTGTCGTTGTCCGGCGGGGCTCGGTCGCCATATCGATCTTGTACTTAACGACCACTGTGGGCTGTATTACGTGAAAGAGCCCACATCATGGCTCTTGTCACGATGTGGGCCCCGATCTTCTGTTGATCTTCAAAGAGTGCGACTCGCGCCGGTCGCTAGCCGGTCGGTGCGAGGTAGCCGGTGGGGGTCCACCTGCCCAGTGGCTTGGTCCTGCGCCGGTGGTGGGCGCGCTTGCACGGGCGATGGCCGCCCAGGGCGAGGGGCTCCGCCCATTTCTTGATCTTCCGGCGGTTGGTGTGCGCCAGCTGCAGGAACCCCTGCCGGTAAGGGACGCCGCGACGGTCCTTGAGGTAGGGGTCCAGGGCCTGGACGGCGGAGATGGTCAACTCCGTCTCACGGCCCCCGGATGGGTAGGCATTCGGCACGCGGGACCCCGATGTCGGCGAAGGCTCCTTCGAGCCTGTTGAGTAGTTCGGCCCAGGGCAGACGTTGGCCCGGGGGCCGGTACGGGGTGCCGCGCTGCGGGTTCTCGATGGTGAGGTCATCGCCGTAGAGGGTGAATTCCCACCGGGTCCCAGGACGCTGCGGAGGATGCCGGGTATGTTCGCGCTCAGCGAGGGCCTCGAAGTGGCGCCTCGGGTCGAAGCGGCGCAGCCCGACGGCCTGCACCTCGGCGTGGTCGACCTCTTCGGCGTCGAGGATGGCGTCTGCGAGCGCCCGGGCGGCGGTCTCGTCATCGACGGCCCGCCACGGCGCCGCTGCGGTCGCACAAGGCAGCTTGAGCACAGGTTCCCTCGCGCCAGGAAAGGCAGGCCACGGGAGTGCCGGCGCGCAGGGACTCTCCGAAGACGGCCGCGCCCGCCTCCACGTAGTGGCGGGCGTACGCGTACACGAAGACCCGAGGCCTCACCGAATGCAGCGCTCTTGTCGCGTCCTCCGAGCTCCCCCACCCATTCGACGTGGTCGGCCGCGAAGATCCGGGAGCGCCTGCTGACGTGGGCGTTTGAGAAGACCGGCCCGACGATGCGGATCCGACGCCCGAGGATCTGCGCCACCCGGACGGCGATGTGAGGCGCCTTGTCTCCGTCGACGCGGTCGAGCCAGACAAGGTCCCGGCCCGGCCGTGAAAGCGGCTCGTTCTCGCCGAAGCCACGGTGGACGGCGAGCTCGGGCATGGGCCTGTGCGCGGCGTACTGCTCCACCATCTCGGCTCGCAGGTCACCCGACCTGCTGATCTGCGGTTCTTCCCGTGACAGCAGAGGCGGCCGTTCTCCACGCTTCGAGATGTCGAGTAACGAAGCACGAGAGAACGGCCGCTGCCTATGAGTCTCCCCGTCGACGCCCTCGCAGGCGAGGCATTGGGCCTGTGGTCCCGCTTTCGGGTCGAGTTCTACGAATGCCTCTACGCCCCCCAGGACGCACTCTTCGAGCTCACGGACGCCGTGCTGTGCACGGATGGACCGGTGAAGACGCTGGTCGAGCTTTCGCTGGCGGTTGAGCACCAGCGCGGGCACGGCGCGCTGTACGCCGTGTGGTGCTCGGCCACCGGTGCCACCGGCACGGATATCGACCGCTGGTGGCAGTCCTTCCTCGCCGCTTCGACCTGGAGCACACGTTCCGTCCACCTGCGGGGCAGTACCTGGAAGCCTTTCACGTCGGCGTTGCGCGGCACCGCGACGATCTCCACGTTCTCCGTCTCCGCGGCCCAGTCGACCAGCCGGGAATCGACGACGTTGACGTAGCCACCGTCCACCCAGACCAGTCCCACCTGCGGAAACAGCGTCCGTATCCTGTTCAGGACGCGCTTGGCTCTGGCCCGGTCCTGGACGGATGCGGAGGAGGACCAGGCCGCAGGTGTCCACCAGCAGGTGGCGCTTGCGGCCCCGCACCCGCTTGCCCGCGTCGTATCCGACGGCTTCCCCGCCTTCGCTGGTCTTTGCGGACTGGGTCCAGCACCGCGGCGGACGGCTGCGGGTCCCGTCCGTCAGCCCGGCGGACCTGATCACGCAGCGCGTCGTGGACACGGCCCCAGGTGCCGTCCGCGCTCCACGCGTGAAACCACCGGTAGGCGGCGTCCCACGGGGCCAGGTCGTGCGGAACCAGCCGCCAGGCGCAGCCGCTGCCCAGGACATACAGCATCGTGTCGATGATGAGCCGACGCGGGAACTTCAACGGCCGACCGCCCCGGCGAGGGTCCCGCTGCGGCAGCAGCGGCCCGATCAGCGCCCACTGGCCATCCGTCAACAACGTGTCATAGGCGGGCTTGAACGTGCAGACACACATGTCGGTGATCTTCGCGGACTCTGAAGCCATGAAGAACACCGACCAGAAGCTGGTCAGTTACCCAACACTTTCTCAGTCGCACCTCCGCACCGGCGGGCAGGCCCTCGCCGTCGCAGAAGAGCGCCAACTGCGCAAGCGCCGCCAGCAGTTCGCGCGCCTTGTACGTCGTGAGCGGGTCCGCCGGCAGCACCCCGAAGCGCGCTGGTGGTCATCCCGGGATCTCCGGTGCGGCGAGGGGCTTGTCGCCCCCCGCCCAGTTGCTCGATCTCGTGGACGGCTACTGGGAAGGCTGGTTGCCGGACGGGGATGTGTCGCTTGTCTGAGGAGTCCGGGTGGGTGTTGCGTACATCGACAGCCGCTCTTGCGGTGGTGTTGACAACTCTTTCGCCGAGATGGATGACCGCTTGAGCGCTGTGAGTGCGTTCTGGACACGGCGACCGAAAGTTTCTGTTAAGGCGGCGAAAAGATCGCTTGCGCATGATCACCTTCGCGTGCAAGATGTATGCAGGAGCGCGAAGACCAACGGGCTCCTGAGTGGGCCTGCAGGTCCACCGACCGCAACACGGGGGAATTTCAACAGTGGACTACCACTATGGCGTGCGCCCTGCTGCGCACATTGCACTACGTGTATTCACCGCGCGTCCTGTCGTGACGGAATCTCACACAGAATAGGCGTCGCCGCTGAAGCGATGGGCGAGAAGTGCCGCGCCGTGCATCGTCCAGCCTTTCATTCCTGAGCCCAATAGTCAGCGCTATGCGCGTTGACGTGTGCTGTTCACCTCATTTCCGGTCACGGCTTGTCTGGCCACGTCCTCGCCCGGCTAATGCTGTTTCACGCATTGGGTGAGGCCCAGAAAATGGGGTGCGTGGTCCCATGGCGCACGCTGAGATTGGCATGCCTGCGGGATGTTGACGCGCAGTAATAAGCAGGATCCGTCTCTTGTCGAAGATCAGAGAGCATATGGAATCCGTAATTGGCGACGACAAGGTCGCAGTCCTTGATGAACTCTCCAAGCATTACGGAAGTCGAAGAGCGCTGGATTCGGTGAGCTTCGACGTGCGTAATGGGGAAGTGTTTGGACTGCTCGGGCCGAATGGAGCGGGTAAAACCACCCTCTTGGAGTGCCTGACCGGTCTACGTCGCCCGACCGCGGGCTCGGTGGAAGTTCTGGGACACGCACCCTCAGCGCCCGAACTGCGGCGCATCATGGCGGTGCAGCCCCAGGAGGCGGCACTGTTCCCGCAGCTGACGGTCCGGGAGACGGTCACCCTTTGGGCCTCCTTCTATGGGGAACATGACAACATCGACGATGTCCTGGAACGAGTGGGCCTCCTGAGCGAGGCGTACCAGCGCGTCAAGGCGCTGTCAGGGGGCCAGGCTCGCAGGCTGCTCCTAGCCGTCACGGTGATCGGCCGGCCGCGTTTCCTCGTACTGGACGAGCCTGCCGCCGGACTCGATCCGCAGGCCAAGGAACACCTGTGGGACGTCATCCGGAAGCAGCGCGAGGCCGGCGGCACGGTCCTGCTCACCACCCACGACATGAACGAGGCCACAGAGCTGTGCGATCGCGTCGCGGTGCTCGTGGGCGGCCGCATCGCCGCCTGCGACACACCCGCGCGGCTGGTGTCGGCCCTGGCCTCCTCCAGCACCGTGACCTTCACGACCCCGGCACGGACAGACCTCGGAGCACTTCGCTCCCTGCCGGGAGTGACAGCGGTCGACGTCGGTCCGGTGGCCGACGGCCACCGGACCGTCCAGCTGCAGACGTCCGACCCGGATGTGACGCTGCGCCGCGTGGCGGCAGACGAGCAGTTGGCCGCCGCCGGTCTCGACATCAGCAGGGGCGGGCTCGAAGCAGTGTTCCGGAGCCTCGCATCGGAGAACTCCCGCCCCGAAGAGGCGGCCGGCACAAGGAAGGAGGGAAACGGATGAGCGGGTCGTCCTCGGTGTTCCGCGAGATGGTCAAGACCAACTCGCGGGAACTGTTCCGCGACGGCAAGACCGCCTTCTTCACCGTGCTCTTCCCGGTGCTCTTCCTCGCCATGTTCCTGGGACTGGGCGTGCTGACCGCCGGCGGGTCCTACCAGATCGCCGTAGCGCCCTCGCCGGACCAGAAGGCGGCTGTCGCAACGCTGGGGAAGGTCGACGGATTCCACGCGGAACCGTGGAAGAAGGCGGAGCCGCCCGCGGCCGGTGACCTGGCCGGTTACGACGCGATCGTGCGAGTCGAGGGACAGGAGGCCACGGTCGTCATCGAGCCGTCCAGGTTCGGTGTGCTGAGCGGGATCCGTTCCGCCCTCGCCGACAACGGTGTCGACGAAGCGCGCATGGACTTCCGCACACCTGACGGCGGAGCTCCTTTCGATCCGCTCAAGGCGGCACTGCCCACGGGCCTGCTCATGTCGCTGATGTCCACGGCCTTCTTCGGCACCGCCACGCCGTTGATCGCGCTGAGGACGCGCGGAACGCTCCGGCTACTCGGGACCACTCCGCTGAGCCGGCTGACGTTCGTGCTCGCCCAGGCACCGGTCCGGCTCGCCCTCGTCGTCGTCCAGCTCGTGGCCCTGGGGACGGTGGCCGTTGCCATGGACTTCGTGCCGCTCGCAGACACGGTGCGGTTGATGACAACGGGCATGCTCGGCGCCCTCATGCTCTTCGCGTTCGGCTACCTGATCGCGGCCCGGCTGCGTAACGCAGAGGTGGCCAACGGCCTCCTCGGCCTCCTGATGCCGGTAGTCCTCTTCTTGAGCGGGCTGTTCCTGCCCCTGAGCATGCTGCCGTCCGCACTCACGACCGTCTCCGAGACGCTGCCCACGACCTACCTGGTGGACGCGCTCAACCACGACCTCAACGAGGCCGCCGCCGTGCACAGCCTCACCGTCGACTGGTTGGTCCTCGTGGCCGCGACGGCAGTACTCGGCGGGCTCGCCGCCCGCCTGTTCCGATGGGACCAGGGAGAAGACCGATGAACGCACCCGCGTTGCAGGCCGGCCTCGGCAAGCTCACCGACCTCGACGAGCTGGTGGGCCCCTACGGTCTGGTGGAGCGGACGCATCGCCTGCCCAACCACGCCGGGGATCCCCGATTCCCGATCTTCTCCGCTTCGCTGGGCGACCTCGCCCAAGTCAGTGACAACATTGCCGAGTCGACTCGTGGCCGCAGCGCCCGCGGCGAGATGGACGGTGCCGGAGGCGCGGTCGATCCCGAGCGGGCAGCCAGGCTCAGCGTGGCCGAGGCACTGGAGCGCTACGCCACCTCCGTGGTTCAGCCGGAGAACGTGATCTGGGCGACGGCGGAGGAGCTCGGCGACGACGCCATGGACCTGACCACGCTGCCCCGATGCTCCCCGGCGGAGCTGGCCCACCCCAAGGCCCTGACAGTCGACGTCGACACCAAAGCGCCGATGCGCTGGGTACGCGGCTGGTCCCTCACCCGTCGAACGCCCCAGTGGGTGCCCGCGGTGGGAGTGTGGATGCACGTTCCTCCGCTGTCGAGGGGAGAGCGCTACACGAACCCGATCTCGACGGGATGCGCCACGCACACCGATCTCGCGCAGGCTCTGGTGAATGCGGTGTGCGAGGTGGTGGAGCGGGATGCCATCGCTCTGACGTGGTACCAGCGCCTTGCCCTGCCGCGGATCGACTTCGACGTGGTGCCGGAGAACCTGGCGCCTTTCCTTCAGAAGTCGCGCAACAGTCTTGTGGAGACCGTCTTCTTCGACGCCACCACAGACCTCGGCATTCCGACGGTGTACTCGGTCGACCTCTCGCCGCACAACGAGGTGCTGGGCCAGATGGTCATGTGCAACACCAGCCTGGACCCCGTCGATAGCGTCGCCAAGATCATTCGAGAGTCGGCGTCGTCGCGAATCGCCATGCAGGTGCCCCGCGAGATTCCCTCGTCGGTGGACGACTTCCTGCACGTCTTTCACGGCGCCGCGTACATGGGCCGCCCGGAGCGGCGTGCGGACTTCGCCTTCCTTCTGGAAGGCGACGCCCGCCGTCCCTTCAGCGAGCTGGCAACCCTCACCACGGGCGACAGCGGCCGCGATCTGACCCTGCTGGTGCAACGGCTGAAGGACGCCGGCTGCGACGTGATTGCCGTGGAATGTACGACGGACGAGGCGCGTGACGTCGGATTCCGTGTCGTGCGCGTCATCATCCCGCAGTTGATGCCTCTGTCGTTCACTCACCGCGCCCGCTATCTGGCGCACCCGCGGCTGTACGAAGCTCCGGCCCGCATGGGCCACCCCGTGCGCGACGAGGCGGAGATCAACCCGCACCCCCAGCCCTTCGCCTGATGAGCCACTGAACCTGGCCATGTTCATGAATGGGAAGTCAATGACCAAGGTCCACGTACTCGCCGTCGGTGAGTTCGGTACGGCCATCGCCGACCGGCTGCGTCGTGAACACAGCGACCTCGCGATCTCCTCGTACCGGACCAGCTCGCTGGAGGTCTCCGCAGGCTGGCCCGACGCGGACCTGCGCATCCTTGCCTCCTGGCGGGAGACACCGAAGCTGGCCGAAACACTTGACGCCCGGTCCGCCGACTGGGGCACCCCGTGGTTCCCCGTCGTCGCCGAGCATCCCCGGCTGCGCGTGGGACCGCTGATCGTGCCCGGTGCCGGAGCCTGCTACCGCTGCTTCCTCAAGCGGAGGGCCCAGCACGAACGGGACGCGGCGCACACCGCGGCGCTGCACGCGCACTACGACGCCGCTCCCGACTCGGGCCCGGTGGGCTTCCTGCCCCACCACGTGGACATGGCCGCCGGTATGGCCCTGGACCTGCTGCGGCGCGTCGAGTCCGGGGACGGCGAGCGCTTCGCCGGAACCGTTCGCCACTGGCAGGTGCTGGAACAGCACCTTTCCGGCGGGCGCGTCGTCGGTGTCCACGCGTGCGACCGGTGCCGCCGCTCCCCGGCCGAGCAGGCCGATTCCACCTGGGCGGGCCTCGCCCGGGATCTGACACCCCTGCTGATCCCCCTCGACGACGGGGCGGCGCCCACCCCCCAGGGCGGGCCGCAGGCCGTGCCGTCGACGTCCGCTCGCCAGTGAGGTAGTGCCTTGGCCGACAGCAAGCTCATATCCGCTGAAGAGATGCGCCGCGCAGTGGCGCAGGACCCTCAGTTCAACGCCCCGGTCCGCCCGGCCCTGTGCCGCGGCCTGGTGGTCGTGCCCTTCGCCGACGGGATCCTCCTCGAAGGCGGTCCCACCCGGCAGATCCTGAGGGGTGCCGCGACCCGCGAGCTGATCCCGCGGGTGCTGCCCCTTCTCGACGGCACGAGGGACGTGCCGGGGGTGGCGGAGCAGGCGAACGTGCCCGTTCAGCACGTGGAACAGGTCGTCGCCCTGCTCTACACCTGCGGGCTTCTGGAGGAGGGCGCCGCCCCCGTCGACGAGAGCGCGGCAGACGGCCCCTCGGCGGTGTTCTGGTCGCGCAGCCTGGACTCCACCCGCGTCAACCGCAGCGCAGCCGAGGCGATGCGACGGCTGAGCAGCACGCACGTCGTCATCGTGGCCGGCGGCGACGTCGGCGCCGGGCTCCGGGACAGTCTGCTGCACAACGGATTCGCTCAGGTCGAACTGGTGCCAGGTGTGGCCGAAGGCACTCCGGACCTCGTCGTCGCCATCGACGAGGACGGCCGGACCGACCTGGGGGAGCCAGCCCGGTGGTGTGCCACCCGTGGCGTCCCGCTGCTTCCCGTGCACCTCGACGGCGGAACTCTGGACATCGGCCCTTACATCGACCCCGAGTTCACCGTCTCTTTCGACGACGCCGACCGTCAGCGCAGCGCGCAAAGTCCGGCAACGAGCCGGGATTCCGAGGCCGATGACACTGCCGTGCGCAGCATGGCCACAGCCCTGGTCGCCGCGCAGGTGACGGCTATCGCAAGCCGGGTCGGGTCGGTGTCCGTGCTGCGCGGCATGGTGCGGACCGACCTGGACTCATGGCGCCAGGACATGTACGTCACGGCGCCCGTGCCGGAACGTACGGACGCCCGGTCCACGCTTACCGCCGCTGATGTGCCGCTCGCTCTCGCCTTCGAGACGTCGGTCGCCTTCCCGCCGAGGAAGCTGCTCAATCCGCGCGACCATCAGATGCACTACAAGCCCGGCAACATCGCCCTCCAGCACGAGAGCAAGCGGTGGCCCAGCGCCCGTACGATCGAACTGCCCCGGACGGGGGTCCACCCACAGGCGCCCCTGGAGCCGATGGGGGACCCGGCCCGCGGAAGTGTCGGTCTCTCGGAGCTGGCATCCCTTCTTCTGCTTGCCGCCGGGCGGCGTGAGGACCCGAGGCCGGGGCCCAGCGTCCCCCGGTGGGCGCCCACCGGAGGCAACCTGGGCTCCGTCACCGCGCACGTCGTGGTCAGGGACGTCGAGGGAGTACCCGCGGGCGTCTGGGGCTACGACTCGGCTGCCCACCGGCTGGCGCGCCTGCCCGACGCCGTGGACCTCGCGCGGCTGCAAGGCAACGACGCGGCGGTGACGCTCGTCCTCACCGGCTCCCTGGCTCGTGTGGCGTCGAAGTACTCCACCTTCGCGTGGCGCATCGTGCACCTTGATGCCGGTGTGGCCGTCGCACAGCTCGCTCACGTGTCCCGCTCCTTCGGCCTGCGGGCCAGGCCGCTGGACCGGTGGGACGACACGACCCTGGCCACCGCCTTCGACCTCGACCTGGACGCAGAACCCGTCACCGGCGTGCTGGAACTGCGTCCCTCCACCAGAGACGAGGACTGACCTTGCAGACGATGTCACCGCTCCCTGCGCTGCTCGACCACAACGGCCTCATGCGGCAGCTGCAGCTGCGCTCGCGGCTCGACGCGGAGGCTCTGCGTACAGCCCTCGACGAACCGGCCCCGGAACTGGGCGGGCTGCTCCGTGCGGCGGCCGACGAGCGTCACGACCGGGTCGCCGCCGAAGGTGCACCCGCGAGCGAAGAGCCCTTGGAATCCCTGCTGCGGCGTCGCGCGTCCACCCGCACCTACGCTCCGACGCCCATTGCCGTCGAGGAGCTGGCCGCGGTTGTCGAGCGCGCTGCCTCCTTCGACCGGGATGCCTGGCCCGACCATGACGCGGGGGCCGAGCTCGAATTCCTCGTCGCCGCACGGGACGTGACCGGACTGCCCGTGGGGATCTACCTGTACTCGTCGGCCCGCAGCGAATTCGTCCGGCTGGCCGACCTTCCCGCCGGCGACGCGGCCGAGGAACTGGTGCTCCAGCTGGAATTCGCGCACGCACCCGCAATCGTCATGGTGTGTGGGCCCCTGGCGGCCTCCCTGGACCGCCACGGCGAACACGGCCACCGGCTGTTGCTCACCCGCGCCGGGGCTGCGGCCCACACCGCCTGGCTCACCGCCCTGGACCGCGGACTCGTGGGAAGCATCTTCGCGGGCTTCCTCTCGTCCGCCCTCAAACCGCTTGTCCCGGTCGACGGATACCGCAGCGCCCAGCTCCTCGCATTCGCCTGCGGCCACCCGGTCGGCGAGTGACGCCCGGCACCACGAGGCGCACGACACCAGACTCCGCGCCCCCACCAGGGTGCGGTCATGCGATGGCTCCCGCCCGGGCGGCCACCGCTCAACCACCACACATGAATGGAGGGCGTCATGCCCAACGAGACCGAGCTCATCATCGACCTTTTCGCCGAGGACACCACGTCCCTGACGGTCGACGCGCTGCCCACCGACTCCTCGCTGGCGTCGGTCGCCACCGTCGGCACCTTCGGCTGCCTGCTCGGTTCCACCGTCGCCACCAGCGGGACGGCCAGCTCCCAGGGCTGACCCGTCGTCCCAGACACCCCTTTACGAAAGGACATCCCGTGGGAGAGACCACGAACCTCGACCTGTTCGCCGAGGACATCACCAGCGAGCTGACCGCCGAGGTCCTCGACAACGCTGCCCTGCTCGGAACGTGGGGCTCGATTGGCACGTTCGGCAGCGCCACCTGCCCGGGCTCCACCGCCTCGACCGGCGGCAGCGCCTCCTCGTCGGGTTGATCAAAACCACGGCCTCATCGGCGATGCGGCCGGCATCCATCAGATGAAAGGGACAACCATCATGAACGCGACCGAACTCCAGGACGCGATGATCATCGACCTGTCCGTCGAGGACATGACGGTCGAGACGCTCGGCGACAGCTCCCTGCTGGGCACCGCCGCCTCTTTCGGCACCGCGGCTTCGGCCAGCTGCCCGGCGGCCTGCTTCGGCACCGCCAGCTCCGCCTCCTCGGCCGGCTGATCACCGATCCGCTGATTCCAGGATGAAAACGCGCTGCCCGGCCGGCACTGGCTCAGAGTGCCGGCCGGGCAGCGGCCCCAGCATTATCCCGTCAGGAGGCCCCGCATGCGATCACCTGCCGAGGCCGAGCCCCAGCAGGGAGCCTCGCCCCGAAGCAGCGAACCGGTGACCGGGGAGGTGAGCGGGCGGGACACCGCGTGGCTCGACACCGAGCCGCTGACTCTCAGGGACACCATCGAACTCACGGACGGCCTGGACGGGCGTCCTCTGCTCTTCGACTCCGATACCGGCAAGTACGTCGCCGTGTCCAAGGCCGGCACGGTCATTCTGTCCCTCGTCGACGGCAAGTCCACCGCCCGGGACGTCGTCCGGCGAGTGGCAGCCTCGTCGTCCGCCGATCCGGAGCGCGTCGAGACCGCCGTCGTGCGATTCCTGACCGAGATTCGACAAGCCGGGGTGCTCACCCTCGACCCGCAGGGAGAGACACGCCGGGAACGGGTCTTGAAGTACTCGCTGCGGCAGAAGATGCCGCGCAAGGCGCTGACCCGTTCCGTACACGTACTGCTCGAACCTGTCACCAAGGTGCTCCAGAAGCTGCCCGTGCCCGTGGTAGTGGGTTTGTGGATCCTGCTCACATGTGCGGGACTGGCCACGGCCGGATATGCCCTGGCCACCCGCAGCCTGCCCGACTACACGGCATGGTCGGGCCTCGCGGCACTCCTGCTCATCCTGCAGATCGCCGTCCACGAGCTGGCCCACGCCCTGGTGTGCCAGTCCCTGCGGGTCCCGGTCCGGGAAGCCGGCATCACCCTCATGCTCTACGTCATGCCCGTGGCGTACGTGGACCGCACGGACGCCTATCGGGTCAAGGGCAGGGCACCCCGGGCCCTCATCGCCCTCGCCGGTCCCATGAGCGACGCCATTTGGGCGGGAATCACCGGCCTGGTCCTGCTCAACACCACCGGACCCGTGCATGACGTGGCCGGCGCCCTCCTGCAGCTGCAGGTGCTGCTCATGATTGTGAACCTCAACCCGCTGCTCCCCTCGGACGGGTACCACGCCCTGGAGTCCGCCATGGGCTCCGTCAACCTCCGTGGCCGGTCCTTCGCATTCCTCGTCCACCTGATCACCAGGGCGCCCCTGCCGAGCCACCTGCTCGTGAGCAGCAAGCCCAAGCGAGTCGGCTACTGCGCTTTCGGCATCCTGTGCGCGCTCTACGGAGTGTTCATGGCCGGGGTGATCCTGACGTGGTGGTGGCACCTCATCGGAGGGCTGATCGGATGACTCTGCCGCCGCCCGCGCCGCGGACACTCACCCCACACGCCAGTCCATCCCCAGCTCTTACCGGCCCGAGCCCTGTCATCTCACCCTGCATGGTGCACCGCATCAACCAGCTCCCTGTGGAAGCACTGGACCTCGCCCTCCTCCGCACCACGGAATCCCTGCGCCGGGAGAGTGCATGCGCTCAGCGGCTCGCTGGACTGGCCGGACCCGTGAGCGATGCCCTGCACGCTGCCGTTCCCGCGCTCGAGCACGCCCCTCGCCTGCGCCGTGCCGCCCTCGACCTGCGTCGCCGCGTGCACAACGGCCGACCGGTACAGCTGCCGCAAGACGTCGTCCGCAGCCTGTGCGAACGACTGGACGACACAGCAAGCCGTGCGCTGGCCCAGTGGCTCGACGGCATGAACGAACTCACCACGCTGAGGGCACGGACCGACGCCCTCTACGAGGAGGAGACCGCCAAGGCCACCGAGCGCCTTCGGGACGTCCTGTCCGAGCGCGTCTTCACTCAGGGCCTCGCCCAGGCCAGCCCCCAGTTGCTGAACCATCTGACGTCCAAGCCGCTGGAACCGCACAGCAAGGCGGCCCGGTCGGTGCTCGGCTACGTCTCCCGCGCAGCGGTGAAGACCAGCCCCTTCTCCCGGCTGACGGCCCTCGCCCTGGGAGGCCGGGACGCGGACGGAACGGGCCACAGCTATGTCGACCAGCGGCATGTCCATGCCTGGCTGGACGCGCTGGCGCGGGACGAGCGTTTCGCCGATGCCCTCCAGGTGGAACCCAACCGGTCGACGCGCCATGTGGACGGCCGCCCTTACCTGCTGACGCCCGCCTACGGAGGACCCGGCGACGCCGCTTGGCGCACTGACTTCCTCGTCGACGCCACCTGTTACCGTCGGCTGATCGGCGAGCTCGCCACGTGGCCCCGCATGACGATCGCCGAGGTCCTTGCGCGCATCGGCGGCGACGCGTTCGGTGGCTTCCTGAGGCTGCTCGACACCGGCCTGCTTCGCCTCGTCCTGCCCTGGTCCCCGACGGAGCAACGCCCTCTGCGCGCCCTCGCCCAAAACCTCGGGGGCCTTGTCGACCCGGTCGCCCATCGCACCGGCGCGCTGCTGGATCGGCTGGATAAAGGGGCGGCTGGCCTGCACCTGCTGTCCGGCAACGAGCGTGCCCGTACCGTGGACGCGCTGGCAGCCCAGATCCGCTCTTTCCCGGACGGCGACCCGCGGCCCTCCGTGCGCTACGCCGTGTATGAGGACGCCGTGTCCGACGTCCCGCTGAACCTGCCGACCGGGCCGATCCGGGAAGACCTGGCCGAACTGGGCCGGATCATCCGCCCCTACGTCTTCCGTTCGCACCTCTATGACTGGCTGCGGGACGAGTTCGTGGCCCGGTACGGCCCCGGAGGGCACTGCCCGGACATGTTGGCGTTCCTATGGGCGGTCGCTTCGGCCCCGGGCTTCGACGGCAACCTCTACCGTGCCCTGCAGAAAGACCACGCCGAATCAGGACGTCCCACCGATCGGGCATGGCTCCCCGTGTCCGTCAGCAGCGCGCCTCCCACGACTGCGGTCCTGTACCAGATTGCGGCGGGCACCACTGAGGACATCCGCCGGGGCGACCACCTGCTCGTGGTGAACCAGTACAACTCTGGGATCGGTGGGCTGCTCGCACGATTCCGCCACGGACTGGACCGCCTGGCGCCCGAACAGGCCGGACTCACGCACCAGCTACGGGCATGGATCGCCGACCTGTTCCCGCATGCGGCGCCGCACCAGGTCACACTGTCCGGCGACGTAAACGGGATGCACCACGCGGCCGACGGTGTCCTCCCGCCGATCCACTGGCCGGCCGAGCCGTCCCACGCGAACGAAGCCCCCCGCGGGGAAGCGGTCACAGCCATGAGGCACTGCCCTGTCACGGACACGCTGGAGTTCACAGACCCGTCGGGCATGGCCCTCGCCCCCGTCTACCTGGGGGTCGTACCGCAGCATCTGGTCCCCGGCGTCGCACGCCTCCTGCTGTGCCTCGCGGACCCCTGGGTCAACGGATCACGCCTGTGCTGCACGACGAACCCCGTCGATACTCCTCCGCCACCCGCCGGCGAGGACATCGAAGTGATCCCACGCAAGACCCACCAGCGCCTGGTACTCGGACGTCGTACGTGGCGGTTCGCCCCGGACGTGCTGCCTGCGCCCGCCAAGGGTGAGCCGCCGTCGGGGTTCTTCCGGCGTGTGCACGAGTGGCGAGTCGGTCACGGGCTGCCGGACGAAGTATTCCTGTCCGTCGAGGCGTCCTCGTGGCCGCCAGTGGCGGTCTCCTCCCAAGGGAAGCCCCTCTGGCTCTCCTTCCGCAGCCCGCATGCGGTCTGGGCGGCGGCACACCACGTCGGGAGGGCCAAGGGCGCGAAAGCCGTCCGGCTCTCCGAAGCGTGCCCCGACCGCACCGCCTACTGGCTGCGTGACAGCGGCGGCCGGCACAGGGCGGCCGAGCACGTCTCGCTCTTCCGCTGGGAACGTCCCGCACCGGAAGCCTGCCGCAGTGGCGAGGCGGAGGCCCAGAGTACGAAGGCAGGACCGTGAACAATCCTTTCCTCGAACCCGACTGGTGGTACGTGCGCCTCTACCCCGGTGGGCTCGATCATCTGGATCCGGCGGTCACCCGGTGCCTGCCACCGCTCGTAGAGCTGGCGGCGGACCACGGCGTCGACCGGTGGTTCTTCATCCAGTACACCGACTGGAAAGGCCCCCACCTCCGACTGCGGGTCCGCGGGCCACGGGACACCGTGGACCGGCTCCACCGGAGCCTTCCCCAGCTCGACCGCAAACTCACCATGCTCGCCCGCGAGCCCGCCCCACGCAGAGAGTCCCTGGTGCCGCTCGAACTTCGGCCATTCAGCGGACGCCATTCCGGAGCCGAAGTCTCGCTCTACGAAGCGGAGGAGAACAAGTATGGCGGCCCAGTCGGCGTCGAGCTCGCCGAAGAGGTCTTCCAACACTCCAGCGAAATCGCCTTGTGGGCCGGTCACCTTCCCCGCCACCCGGACCGAGCCGCCTTTGGTGTACTACTCCTGCGCGCCTCCGCCGCCGCGTTGAACGCGCACGACGAGAGCGTCGACACCGCCCAGTTCTGGGAACGGCACCTCGCCTGGTGGACGCATGACGCCGGCCGCCAGGCGGAAACACTCCGTGGCCACCTGCGGGCCGCCGCCGAGGCGGATGGCAGGGGAATCAACGCCAGGGCCGCCGAGATGGACCTCGACCCAGGCATACGAGCCCGCGCAGAGAGGTGGACGCAGATCCTGGCCAGGTACCTGGAGAAGGCTTCAACCAGACAGGTGCAATACAGCGCCGGTCACCTGATATTTCATCAGACACACATGATGTGCAACCGGCTCGGGATACTTCCACGGGAAGAAGCCCTGCTCGGGGTCATGGCCACTGTGTGAAAAACCGTCAAAGGGACTGTGTGGCTGCTGCACCTATCGGATAGCTGCGGCATTGAGGAGGGGGGCCAGTTAGATGGCCCATGCGTCGATGGCGAACCGGGGCGGCCGTGCGTACCTCCTGCTAACGGCACGACCCAGCGCCACCCGCAGGCCCATGCACAGCCAGACCCGCCGTCCTCCCTCCGGAGACTCGCTCACCGAGCCGGACGGAAGACGACTTGGGTGAGGACATCCAGCGGATCACCGGCATTGAACGAGCAGAAGGTCTCGGACCGGTCCGCTGTCCGCTACTGCCGAGGGCCGCCGGTCTCGCCTCTTCCGTCAGTGGCAGAGCGAGGCAGCTGGCAATCGGTCAAGAACCACCATTGCACTTTGACAGCGGAACTGCACGCCCGAGGAACGCCTCGGCGTCGCCCATGAAGGGAATCCATATGAACCGTTCAGTTCAGAAAACAGCAGTCGGCACGATCCTTGCCGTCATTCTTGCCGTTGGCGCTTCGCCGGCATTCGCCGCGTCGGGCAGCACCAACAGCGGATCTGCACAGCGGCCCCTAGCCGATTCCACGAGTCTCTGGACACCCCCCGCGGGCTTCACTCGAGAGGGCTTCTTCGGTCCGGCCGCGACCTGCGAGTCGGTGGGCAGGAGCGGTGTCGAGGAGGGTAAGTGGACTGCATACCTCTGCCACCGAGATCTCCCCTTCACGCCTTTCATGCACCTTTATGTGAAGAGGTAGGGCGGGTCCACCTGGGATCCTAGGTGTAAGAGGCCGTCTTGACTCGGCAACGGGCCGCATGCCCTTCTGTGCGGCCCGTCGTCGTGACGGGTAGCCAAACCTGCGGCGGTGATGGGCTGTGGCGCCTAACCCAAGGACCGTCCGGTCAACGAGCCATGCACATCGTCCTCTGACAGTGATCACGTGACTGGTGGTTCTGCTGATGAGCCTGACTCGCCCTCTGACTGACGTCCTGGACTGTCCTGTTTCGGATTTGTCGGCTCGTCGGCGCGGCCACCACGCACGCCGCCGGATGGGCGTTTGTGACCTCATGGTCACCGTGTCACCTTCATGCCTCTGTCGAGCCACACCGCGCGGGTGTCGGCCGGCGGCGGCACGCTATCAGTGAGCCAGCCCGAAGGCGGCAAGGAGCACTGCGGGCCCGTGCCGACCGACACCCTGGACGCTACGGCTGCAGACCGGGCGCCTGGGGTCGATTCAACAAGTCAGGAGCTTGGTCCAGAAGCCCCGTCACTGTCTTGTCCACCCGCCCGACCGGCGCGTGCCACCCTCGGCTCGGACAAGCGGCAAGGACGGACATGATCAGCATGACGCACGACGGCCCGGAGATCACCGGCGGAGTCGACACCCAGGGCCTCACGCACCACGCGGCCGTGATCGACCCGCTCGGCCGGCATGTGGCAGACCGGGAGTTCCCGGCCACCATCCGTGGCTACCGGGAGCTGCGGGACTGGATGCGCTCACGCGGCACACTCGTGGCGGTCGGGGTCGAGGGCACCGGCGCCTACGGGGCCGAACTCGCCCGGGTCCTGACTGCGGCCGGGGTGACAGTCATCGATGTCGACCGACCAGACCGCAAGACCCGCCGGATGAAAGGCAAGTCCGACCCGATCGACGCCTACGCCGCCGCGACGGCGGTGGCCTCTGGGCGGGCCACTGGCGTCCCCCACGAGCCGGGACGGTGTGGCCGAAGCCGTGCGGGTGCTGCGGGTTGCCCGCTGCAGCGCCGTCAAGGCCCGTACGCAGGCGATGAATCAGATCCGCAACCTGCTGGTGTCCGCCGCCCCGGCGATGCTGCGTGAACAGGTCGCCGGCCTGGACCGGGCCGCCCTGATACGCACGCTCGCCCGGCTGCGGCCCGGCGATGACCTGTCCCGCCCGCTGGCCGCGATCCGTGCGTCGCTGCGGCGACTGGCCCGCCGCCACCAGGCCATGAACACCGAGATCGCCGAACTCGACGCCGAGATCGGCCCCCTGGTCAAGCGGGCCGCCCCCGCGCTGCTGAAGCTGTTCGGTGTCGGGCCGGAGACCGCAGGCCAGCTGCTGGCCTCGGCCGGGGACAACCCCGAGCGCATGCGCTCGGAGGGGGCGTTCGCGCATCTGGCCGGGGTCGCGCCGATCCCGGCCTCCTCCGGCCGCACCCACCGCCACCGCCTCAACCGCGGCGGCGACCGGGCAGCGAACAACGCCCTGCACACCATTGTGCTGGTCCGTATGCGCTACGACGGACGCACCCGCGCCTACGTCGAACGCCGCACCAAGGAAGGGCTGAACAAGAAGGACATCATGCGCTGCCTCAAGCGATTCGTCGCCCGCGAGACTACCGGGCCCTGACCAGCACACCTACCGAACGAAGCACGACCAGCCGAAGCCGTATCCTCGCCCCCTCATCCGCCCGCGCAGGACGAATTCAGCCGGCCTTCGGCCTCTCGCCAGTGGACAGGCCGCGCGGCCAGAATGACGCAGACCTCCTCCGTAAGCTGGCGTCGCGCTCCGCGGACCGACTCCTTCTTGCTTGCACCCCGGACAGCTAGCTACCCACTCGCGGCTGCCGATCTCGGCCGACGAGGTCAGGAGGTCCCTGACGAAGGCACGCGACGAGACCGGCGCGCCGTGGCGGTACCGATACCGACGCCGATGGCGCTGCCGATACCGATGCCCAGGCCCATGCCCAAGCCGACGTTGTCGAGAACGTAGAGACCGAGCAGCAGTCCGATGATCACCCCGAGCGACATACCTGTCGCCAGGCCGATGCCTATGGGCCGGGTTCCTGATACCTCATCATGTGCCATACACGCATTGTGCCAGAACCACGCTGTATATCCGGAGCCCTGCAACCGCTTCATTCGCCGACTTGCACATTTGGTCACAATGCTAAGCGGATTCAAGCGCCTCCAGGCCGCGACGCCGCCGGTGCGAGGCAGCACCGGTGTTCGAGATCCTCGGCGATGAAGCACCGCGTCTTCTGAGGAAGGGGGTGGAACGCATGGCGTGGGCGCGCTCGAAGGTCCGGCACTCCGTGGCAGGTGGCCGAGTTCAGAGCCACCTTTGCCTTGCACGATGCCTTCGGCAGGCGGCGTAAGGGCCGAGACGGATGGCGTCCCGCCGAGTGGTGTAGCAGCGATCTCCGCATAACCCCTGGTCATGAGGAGGCCATCGCGCAACTCTCCGGGTAGCGGTGCTAGGTCGGGGATCTGGACCTGGCGATCCCCAAGGTACGCACCGGCCGCTTCTTCCCCAGCCTGCTGGAACGCCGTCGCCGCATCGACCGGGCCCTCTACGCCGTCATCGTCGAGGCGTACGTCCATGGGGTGTCCACCCGCAGCGTGGACGACCTGGTCAGGGTCCTGGGAGCGGACACCGGGATCTCCAGAGCGAGGTCTCCCGGCATTGCGCTGGGCTGGACACGGAACTCACTGCCTTCCGCACCCGGCCGCTGGACCACACCCGCTTCCCCTGCATCTTCCTGGACGCGACGTACTGCAAGGCTCGGGTGAACCACCAGATCATCTCCCGGACCGTGGTCATCGCCACCGGCATCACCGAGGACGGCGGACGCGAAGTACTGGGACTGATGGTCGGCGACAGCGAGACCGAGGCGTTCTGGAGCGAATTCCTGCGCTCCCTGCGCGAAACGGGTCTGAACGGGGGCCGCCTGGTCATCGCCGACCACCACTCGGGTCTGGTCAAGGCCGTGCGTAAGGTCATGCTCGGCGCCGGCTACCAGAGGTGTCGCGTTCACTGGAGCCGTCACGAATCAACCTGTTGCTTCGTGGTCAGTGGCTCGTTGGCCTGGTATGGCGATCACGGAGGCGATGCTGTCTCAACTCGGCCGCCGTTTCGTGGTGTTGCTGCCTTATCTGAACGAGCGGCAGCGGCGTCTGGCGGTGGCGGCCGAGGCGAGGCTACTCGGCCACGGCGGGGTACGTGCCGCCGCCCGGGCAGCGGCCGTCAGCGAGACCACCGTGCGTCGGGGGATCACGGAACTGGAAGCCGGTGCCGGGCCGCTGCCCGGAGAGCGCATCCGCACCGCAGGCGGAGGCCGTGAACCGGCCGAGGAAATCGACCCGGCCTGGTGAACGCGCTGATGGCCCTGGTCGAGCCCGATGAGCGTGGCGATTCGGAATCCCCGCTGCGCTGGACGACGAAGTCACTACGCCACCTGGCCGAGGAACTGACTTGGCAAGGCCACCCGGTCTCCGCGCCGACGGTGGGCCGGCTGCTGGAACAGGCAGGCTTCAGCCTGCAGGCCAACGCCAAGACCTTCGAAGGAGCCCAGCATCCCGACCGCGACACCCAGTTCCGCTACCTCAATGAGCAGGTCAAGCAGCACCAGGCGGCAGGTGAGCCGGTGATCAGCGTTGACACCAAGAAGCACGAGCAGGTCGGGCGCCTGCCCATGTCCGGGCGCGAGTGGCGGCCCAAGGGCGAGCCGGTGCGGGTCGAGGACCACCACTTCTTCTTCAGCGGACCCGACGTCGAGCAGGCCATCCCGTACGGGATCGGACATCGCCCGCAACACCGGCTGGGTCAACGTCGGCGTCGACCACGACACCTCCACCTTCGCTGTCGAGTCGATCCGCCGCTGGTGGACCGCCCGCGGCCACAGCGACTATCCCAAGGCCGCCCGGCTGCTGATCACCTCGGACGCCGGCGGTTCCAACGGCTACCGCTACCGGGTCTGGAAGAGCGAACTCGCCGCGTTGTCCGCCGAAATCGGCCTGGCGATCACCGTCTGTCACTTTCCTCCGGGCACTTCGAAGTGGAACAAGATCGAGCACCGGCTGTTCTCCCACATCACCCACAACGGCGCGGACGCCCCTTGACCAGCCATGACGTCGTCATCGAGACGATCGCCGCCACCCGCACCCGGGGCGGGCTGCGCGTCGAGGCTCACATGGACCGCGGCGACTACGCCACCGGCATCGCGATCAGCAAAGACCGCTTCGCCGCCCTGCCTCTGGTCAAGCACGAGACCCACGGCCAGTGGAACCACACCCTGCTACCCAAAGCCGCCACGGCGCAGGCTCGCCCCGCCATCGGCGAGGCGCATGGCGTCGCCGACCGGCGCCGTGTGCTCCTGGCCTGCCTGGCCGACCCACGGCTGACCGGGCTGCACAGCGCGCAACTCGCCGACATGTGCGCAGAGTTGGCCCCACTCCAGGCCGCCCGGGCCCAGGAACGCTACGGCGAGCAACGCGGTGGACGCGCTCGGCGTGCCACCGGCAATCAGCAGGCCAAGCCGCAATTCGACGACGCGGCCAGGGTGATGCTCACCCTCCTCTGCCAGCGGAGATGCACGACGAATGGATCACCTTCCCCGCCGCTACCTCCCCGAAGGCAGCATGGACCGGATCTATCCAGCTGAAGATCAGCCCGGCACGGCTACACCACTTACAGGGGACATGCCCAAGAACGAGGCGTACGCGACTATGGACCGCTTGGCAAAGGGCTGGATTGAAGGACCATGAGACGATCAGACAGGTCTCTGCCAGAGACGAAAGTCCTGGTGAGGGCCCGTTTCGCGTTGTTCGGCTAACCGTCAGCCCATGCTCGGACGCGAGGGGCGTTTCCTCGTGAAAGGGCCCACACCGTGGCACTCGTCACGATGTGGACCCTGATCTTCGGCTGCTCCTCGGGTATGAGGCGGCACGCCTTGCGGGCTTCGGCGGCCCGGTGACCGCCGAGGGGGCTTCGCCGGAGGCGGTTGCGTCTCAGTGGTAGGCGTGGACCACGGCGTGCCCCCTGCCGCGGCCGATCATCCCCTTGTTCACCGGCGTCGTGATCACGAAGGCCACGGCGAACCCGCCCAGCAGCGCCGACCAGAACAGTGCCTCGTTCAGGTGGGCGTCCATGGCGCCCGGGACGAGGGCGATGATTCCGTTGTCGACGAGTTCCATCACGGCGATCGAGACGGTGTCGGCGGCGAGCGCCACCTTGACGGCGGACTTGAAGTCCAGACCGGCCCGGCGCACGGCGAACAGTGTGAACGAGTAGCCGAAGAGGAACGCCAGCGCGATGGCGAGGGCCATCGTCTCCACGTTGCCCCAGGCGAGGGCGGTGCCGATGACCATGCCGAGGATCTCGCCCATGGCGCAGCCGGTCAGGCAGTGCAGCGTCGCCTTGGCGGCGGTGGCCCAGGACGCGCCGCCGTGCCCGTGCTCCCCGTGACCGTGATGCGCGTGCCCGTGCTCTCCGTGCCCGTGATGCCCGTGTCCGTGGTCCCCGTGACCGTGGTCCCCGTGACCGTGGTCCCCGTGCCCGTGGTGCGCCGCCTGGTCGTGCGTGGCGCTGGTGTGGTGAGCGGTGCGGTCCATGGTGCGTCTCCCATTCCCGTCCGATGCTGTCCGGCTTGCCCGGCTCCACATTGGGAACCATGTACCCCCGGGGGGTATTCCGCACTCATGATGCGATCCACTGCTCGAATCCCACGCACGCACGCACGCACCCGCCCGTCGGCGACGAGCCCGATGGGGGCGGGCGGGAGGCGCGCACGCCCCCTTCCCGCCCCCATCCGCTGTGTCGTGCTCAGCTCCGGCCGAGCAGCTTCTTCATCTGCGTGATCTCGGCGGTCTGGGAGGTGATGATGTTCCCGGCCATCTTCTTGGCGGGCTCATGGGCCCCGTCCGCCTGCTCGGTCCTGGCCATGGCGACGGCGCCCTCATGGTGCTTGATCATCAATTCCATGAAAGCCGTGTCGAACGCCTTGCCGGAGGACCTCTCCAGCTTCGCCATCTCCTCGGCCGTCATCATGCCGCCCGAGCCGTGCATGGAGTGATCCATGGCGCCCTCCGCAGGCACTTCCTCGCCCCAGGAGGTCAGCCAGCCCGACAGGGTCCGGATCTCCGGGTCCTGGGCCTTCTTGATGTCCTCGGCGAGCTTCTTCACCTCGGGCGACTCCGCCCGGGAGGCGGCGAGGTCCGCCATCTCCACGGCCTGGCGGTGGTGCGGGATCATGCCCTTGGCGAAGACGGCGTCGGCGGCGGCGTGCTGTCCCTGCGGTGCGGAGGCCGATGCGGCCGGGGAGCCGGAGGTGCGGGCCTCGGGGCTCGTGGAGCCCTCGTCGTTCGAGCCACAGGCGGCGAGGACGAGTGCCGCCGCGCCTGCGACGGCCACGGCGGCGGTGCGACGGATGAGCGAACGGTGCTTGGTCATGGTGGTGCGACTCCTTGAAGCGCAGCCCTGTGAGGGCATGCGTCGGTACGGAAGAAGGGCGTGTGACGGAGCGCGGCACCGTCCCCGGTCGACGCCGGGGCAGTGGGTGCCGTGCGGGTGCCTCTAGATCCGCAGGAGTTGCAGTTCGGCCAGATCGGGCGGGGCGCGGCCGGAGGCGGTGTCCGCACCGGCCCGGCTGGGCGGTTCCAGGACTGCGTCGGACACGCCGGGCGCAGGAACCGGCTGCGGGGGCGCGTACGGACTGCTGATGCCGCCGGCCGCGCAGGTCGCGTCGGCGTGGCTCATGTGACCGGCAGCCCCGCCGTCGGCGGTATGTGCGCAGTCCTGCGCTTCCTCGTGGGCGGCAGCCCCGTGGTCCGCGACAGCGCCATGCCGGACCTGCGAGTCGGCATGCGCCACGGTCATGGAGCCCGGCGCCAGACCGTGCATCGCCAGAACACCGGCCAGAACCGTCAGTACCAACAACAGCAAGCCGCGCCCGGCGGGGCGGCGGCTCGTCGTCTCGGTGGCACTGGCCATGGACTCATCGTACGGGTGCGGTGTCCGTCGTCGTACGGTGTGCCCGTACGGGCACCGGGCCCGGCCGTCCCCCGGTCAGGGGAGGAGCCGGCGTACCAGGTCGTCCGCGGCCCACTGCTCCCAGCGGGCGGGAGTCCATCCGCGGCGGGTGACGAGCAGGCCGTACGTTTCCGGGCCGAGGACCGTCAGCGCGATGTCGGCTGCCGAATCGCCGTCGTGGCCGTGGTGCAGGGACCCGTGGGTCCGGACTGACCGACCTCCTTGCGCGCCGCGCCCACGAGGCCGTCGGCGGCGCGGAGCGCATCGACCTCACGGTCCTGCTGGGTGCCGGCGAGCGGCACGGCATCGACGCGGTGCGCTGGACGGTCCAGGGCCTGGCCGAACCACCGGCCGGCGGCCCGCCCCGGACCTAGCTGCCCGGATACGGCACGCGTACCGCGCACCCGTTTCCCTTCTCCGACCAGCACACGCTGCCGCGTACGCTCGGCGCCGGGCAGGTGACCACCCGTCTGTGCCTGGACTCGGGGCCGCTGACCTCCGCACTGTTCGGGCTGCGCCGGGCTGCCCGGTGGCCGGTGGTGCGGCGGGCCCTGACCGGCGTCTTCCGGCGGGTCCACATCGGTGGCGACGGCTTCGCCGTACGGGCCGACGCCCGACGCGGGGACCACCACGTGGCGTATGCCGTCGCCGGACGCGCACAGAGCCGCGTCGCCGGGCTGGTCGCGGCGTACGTCAACCGGGAACTGCTGACCGGCACCCGGCCGGCAGGAGTCCACCACATCGAGCAACTGCCCGCCCTGGCTTCGCTCCCGGTGCGGTGCCCCGGTTCGCCCGCGGCCGGGTCCCTCCCCCGCGGTGTGCGGGGGAGGCCGTTCATCCCGAGCCCGTCGCCTCGTGTTCCGCCGGCTGCCGCGGGGACTCCAGATGGTGCTTGAGTGCTGCCAGCGTGCTGCGCATGGAGCGTTCGTTGTGGTCGGCACGGGGGCCCGTGCGCAGGGCGCTCTCGCTCACGCGGATCGCGAGGCCGCCGAACGGGCCGGTGCGCAGATCGTGCCAGGTCTGGGTGACGAGCGTGCCCTTCTCGGTCGCGGCGAAGGTGAAGCTCCACCGGGCGATGGGCAGGCCGAGCGAGACGTCCCAGGCGAGCGCGCGGCCCGGTTCGGCTCGGGTGATGGTGCACCGGGTGGTCCAGCGGACACGGTCCTTGCGGTTGGTGCCCGTGAAGCGGACGCCCACGGCGGCGTGCGTGGCGCCGTCGAGCCAGCTGCCGCCGGTGCACTCGGGGCTCCACTCGCCCATCCTCGTCACGTCGGCGACCGAGGCCCAGACGTCCTCGGGCGTCACCCCGAGGATCTCCTCCTGTACGGTCACGGTCCGCCGCCGCTTCCCCGACACGGCCGCGCCCCGTGCCATGACCCGGGTGCCGTGCCTCGGCACCAGCGTGACGTGCCGCATGCGCGGCGGCTCCGGAGCGGCGTCGGGCACGGTCAGATCGATGCGGCCCAGCACCTCACGGATGATCACCTTCATCTCCAGCAGGGCGAGTTGCGCGCCCACGCAGTAGCGTCGCCCGCCACCGAACGGCATCCACGCCTTCTGGGCCCGGCCGGCGTCCTCGCCCAGGAACCGCTCGGGGCGGAACTCGTCGGGCCGGGGGAAGGCCTCGGGGTCGCGGTGGATGAGGGAGATCATCGGTGCGGCGTACCAGCCCGCCGGGACTTCGTACGCGCCCAGTTCCAGGGGTGCGTCCAGCAGGCGCGGGGCGTCGTAGACCACGGGCCGGGAGCGCAGGGCCTCTTTGACCACGGCTTCCAGGTAGCGCTCGCCGCTGCCGGCCTCCAGTTCGGCGCGCAGCTCGGCGAGGACCCGGGGGGTGCGCAGCAGTCGCTCGAAAGCCCAGGCGAGCCCGGTGGCGGTGGTCTCGTGACCGGCTTCGAGCAGGGTGATCAGCTCGTCGCGCAGCTCCTGGTCGCTGAGGGGCCGGCCCTCTTCGTCGCGGGCTTCGAGGAGCCGGGACAGCACGTCGGTGGCGCCAGGGAGGGGGTCGGCGCGGCGCCGTGCGATCTCGTCGTAAAGGATGGCGTCGACGGCCTCGCGTACCCGGAGGAACCGGGTGGTGGGCAGGAAACCCATGCGGCGCAGCAGGGGCGAGCTGTGCGTCCACGCGGTGATCCGTGGCGGCGTCATGATCAGGGCTGCCGAGCCGGCGACCTCCACCAGCTCGGGAACGAGCGAGCGGAGCCGGTCGAGGCGGGCGGCGTCACGGATGCCGAACACCAGGCGCAGGATGACCTCCAGCGTGATGTTCTGCATGCCGTCGCGCAGGGCGAAGGGGCGGTCCCGGGGCCAGCGCTCGATCTCGGCGGCCGCGATCTCCGCGATCTCCTCGCGGTAGCGGGCGATGGCCTTGCCGTGCAGGGGCGGGCCGAGCAGCCGGCGGTGCCGCCACCACGGGTCGCCGTCCAGGCTGAGCAGCGAATGCCTGCCGACCAGTGGCTCCAGGAACTGCCGCCGCACCTCTCCCGCGCGTCCGCCGCCGGAGTCGACCGCGTAGACCTGCTCGGCCAGCCGGGCGTTCGCCACGAGGACCTCGGGCGGGAAGCCGAGGAAGCGGACGCGGATCGCCGGTCCGTAGCGGCGCTGGGCGGCGCGGGTGGCCCGGCCGGGCGCGGCGAGGAACATCACGGTCTGCACCAGGGCGGGCAGCCGGGGACCGGGAGGCAATGGGGCTGGAGTCATCGGCGTGCTCCTCGTCGATGAGGTCGCGTGGACCCGGACTGTGCCTGACGTGCTGTGCCTGACGTTGCTGTGCCCGACGTGCTCCTGAAGGGCCCTCTGTACGGCGGCGCTGAACGTTCGTGCTGTACATCTGTACTGTACGTTCGTGCAGCACGGTTGTATAGCATGGGTACGTGCCGAAGCAGCCGTCATCGAAAAGCCACCGCGACAAGCTCCTCAGCGGGGCGCTGCTCTGCCTGCAGAAGAAGGGGTACGCCCGCACCACGGCCCGTGATGTGGCGGAGGCGTCCGGCGCCAGCCTCGGTTCGATCGGCTATCACTTCGGCGGGATGGACGGGCTGCTCGACGAGGCGCTGGGCCGGTGCTTCGCCGTCTGGACGGAGCGGGTGCGGGTGGCGGTGTCCGCGAGAGCCGGCGAGGGGGCGGGGGCGCAGCTGGAATCGGCGGTGGTCGCGCTGGTCGATTCGTTCGAGGAACTGCGCCCGCTGGTGGTGTCCTACGTGGAGGCGTTCGCGCCGGCCGTGCGGTCCGCGGCGCTCCGCGAACGGCTGGCCGCGGGCTACGCGGAGGCACGGCGCGCGGGCGACGCGATGGTCGCCGACGCCTGCGCGGAGCAGGGGGTCGAGCTTCCGGCCGGTTCCGAGGCCATCGCATCGGTGCTGATCGCCCTGTGCGACGGACTGATGCTCCAGTGGCTGGTCGATCCCGACGGTACGCCGGACGCGCGTGCGGTCCTGGACGCGCTCGCCCTGCTGGCGCCGCTGCTCGCGGCCGAGGGCGCAGCAGAGGACGCGGTCGAGGCCGCCGGGGCCGTTGAGGACGGGGCCGGGGAAGCTGCCGGGGAATGAGCAGTCGTGGCGGACGGTTGGGCGGCGAGGCGGGGCGCCGCCGGATGCACGGCCATTGCCTGGGGCGGGCGCCCGGAGTGCGGCCTTCGCCGGAGAAGACGCGGACGTGCGACCGCCGGAGACGCCGCACGCGACTTTCGGCGCGGACGACTGGAGACCTTCGTCGGGACAGCGGGCTACGAAAGTGGGCGGCCGACGGCGGGGGTCGCTGCATAGGCTCTGCGCCGTGGACGCTGTGATGAAGGTCCGAACGAGAATCCGAACCAAGGCTCGCGCGGGGTGGGAGTTGCTGGCGGCGCCGGGGCTGTGGTCCCGGCGGCGGCTCGCCGGCGAACTGGTGCTCGCCTTCATGGTGGCGCTGATAGCCGCCGGCATCGAGACACTGGTGCAGGAGTCGCCGCTGCGGGTCACCGTCGTCGCACTGCTCGTGGCCGTGCTGTCGCTGGTGCGGCGGAGCCTGCCCGCGACCGTGCTCGTGCTGTCCGGGTTCCTCGGCGGGGGCATCGAGGGGCTCGCACCGCTGCCGATCCTGGCAGGCTGGTCGGCGGGCCGCAGGATCGTGGGCGCGGGGCGGGCGCTCGGCGCGTTCACGGCGTCGTACATCGGATTCGCGGGCGTCAGCATCGCCGTGCAGTGGTCGGAGAGCAGGCCGCTGATCACCGCCCTGTTCAGCACCCTCTACTTCCTGGCGACGACCGTGGTGCCCGGCCTCGCCAGCCGCTACTGGACGCAACGCCGCTCGCTGCTGCACGCCCTGCAGGAGCGCAACTTCCAACTGCTGCGCGAGCGCGCCATGGTGGAGCAGGAGGCGCGGCTGCGGGAACGCCAGCGCATCGCCCAGGACATGCACGACAGCTTGGGGCACCAGCTGGCGCTGATCTCCGTGCACACCGGTGCGCTGGAGGTCGACCGGGGGCTGACGGACCGTCAGCGGGAGGCGGTCGGGGTCCTGCGGGACGCCTCGGTGGCCGCGATGCACGAACTGCGTGCCGTCGTCGGCATCCTGCGGGACGGGGTGGAGGCCCCGGCCGGCACGGACGACTCCCACCCGGTGGCGCGGGGGGCCGCCGGGATCGAGGGCCTCGTCGAGGCGTCCCGTACGGCCGGTACCGCGGTGGAGCTGCGGGTCGCCGGGGAGCCCCGGGTGCTTGCCGCGGCCGCCGACCACGCGGCGTACAGGATCGTGCAGGAGGCGCTCACCAACGCGTACAAGCACGCACCGGGCGCCGCGATCACCGTGGAACTGAGGTACGAGCCCGACTCGCTCGTCGTCGAGATCGCCAACGGCCCGGGCGAGGCACCCGCGGCGGACGTGGTCAGCGGTGGGCAGGGCCTCACCGGCCTGCGGGAACGGGCGCGTCTCGTGGGCGGCATGGTGTACGCGGGCGCCGTCGAGGGCGGCGGCTTCCGGGTCGCCGGCGTACTGCCGTACGGGCCGCAGGGGTCGCCCTGGGGCCGGGGCGGGCCGGGCGGCGGGCCGCGGTTCGCGCCGATCGTCGATATGGCCGACGACTTCCGGCAGCAGTCGCCGGCGGTCCCTCTCCGCAAGGGTGGTCCGGAGTTCGACTGGACTGTCTGGGAGAGGGAGTTGGCGATGAGTGGTACGCAGCGGGGCACAGGGACCGGGATAGCGATCGGCTGCGGGATCGCCTTCGGCGTGTTGCTGCTGCTGGTGGTCGCGGGGGGCTTCGGCATGTTCTTCCTGTTCGGGGAGGCGAGCAAGGGCATGATCGACCGGACCGCGTACGACGGGATCACCGTGGGTGCGTCGGAGAAGTCGGTGCGGGCCGAGCTGCCGGAGGGCGCGCCCTGGCTGACCGCCGACGTGGACCGGGGGCCGACGCCTCCGAAGGGCTCCGAGTGCCTGGTGCTGCTGTCCACGGAGACGGGTTCCACCTGGGACGCCGAGCCGGTGTTCCGCTTCTGCTTCAAGGACGGCAAGCTGATCGAGAAGAAGGCCTACGAGGCATAGCGGCGACGGCGTCCGTCCGAACGGGCGCCGGGCAGCAGGTGTGGGAGTGCGTGTGACAGGTCCGACCGAGGCGGCGCAGCGGCGTATCAGAGTGGTGATCGCCGACGACGAGCCGCTGATCCGCGCGGGAATTCGCATGATCCTCACCTCCGACCCGGAGATCGAGGTGATCGCCGAGGGGGCGAACGGTCATGAGGCCGTCGACCTGGTGCGGTCGCACACGCCCGATGTCGTGCTGCTCGACATCCAGATGCCGGTGATGGACGGACTCACGGCCCTCGCGGAGATACGCAGGGCAGTTCCCGGCGCCCGGGTGCTGATCCTGACGACGTTCGGGGAGCGGGAGAACGTGCTGCGGGCGCTCCAGCACGGCGGCGTCGGCTTCCTGCTCAAGGACTCGGCGCCCGCTGAGCTGATCCGAGCGGTACGGGCCGCCGCGGCGGGGGACGCGTATCTGTCGCCCGGGGCGACCCGGCATGTGGCGGAGTCACTGGCGGCCGGGGCGGGCGCGGGGGCCGACCGCAGCGCACAGGCGCGGAGCCGGATCTCGGTGCTGTCGGAGCGCGAGCGCGAGGTCCTGGCCCTGCTGGGCGAGGGTCTGTCCAACGCGGACGCGGGCCGTCGCATCCATATGAGCGAGGCGACGGTGAAGACGTACGTCAGCCGCATCCTCGCCAAGCTGGACTGCGAGAACCGGGTGCAGGCGGCGCTGCTGGCACGGGACGCGGGACTCTGACGATGGTCTGACGCGGGGCCCGGTGCGTGGCTCCGGACGTGCGGCCTCCGGCGTGCGGCTTCGGACGTGCCGCTCCCGGCGTACGGCTTGGGAAGCGCCGTGGCGGGGGCGGCGGGGGCCCGGACAGCCCGGCGGGGCATCACGCGGATTGCGGTGATGCCCCGGTGGGCCTGGGTCGGCCCGTCTTGTGAGGCGCTCGACGCGTCGGCCCGGTGCCGGCCCGGGGCACGGCGGGGGTCAGGCCGCCAGACGGGCGGCGAGAGACCGGGCCTTCTCGTCCGCAGCCTCGAAGGCGCGGGTGCGCGAGGCGTCGGCGAGCGGAACGAGTTCGGCCATCGACGGCTCACGGTACGCCATGGTCAGCTCGGGAACGATGAAGTCGACCTCCGCGCCCAGCAGGCCCGTGAGGACCTTCTCCAGGTAGTTCTGCACGAACTCGAAGCCGTCGCGCGGGGTGCCCGGCGCGTACGAGCCGCCGCGGCTGGCGACGACGGTGACCGGGAGGCCCTTCACGGAGGCGCCGCCGTTGCCGCCGGTCCGGCCCATGATGATCACCTGGTCCAGCCATGCCTTGAGGCTGGACGGAATCGTCAGGTTGTACATGGGGGCGCCGATGACCACGGCGTCCGCCTTCTCCAGCTCGGTCGCCAGCTCGTCGCGCAGAGTGTCCTCGGCGCCTGCCACCACACCGTCGAAGGTCAGGTGCGGGACGGGGTCGGAGGCCAGGTCGCGGTAGACGACCGTGCCCTCCGGGTGCTCCTCCAACCATGCCTTCACAAAGGCGGCGGTGACGTCACGGGACGCGGATCCCTCGGGGGAGACCGCGGAATCGATGTGCAGCAGCGTGGCCATGGGGTTCTCCAGAAGTACCGGCGAGTAGCCGAAAGCAGCAGCTCAGGGTCTTTCGTAAGGCCCTTCACTTTTCGATGCACCTATTAATAACACAGGGACTTACTTTTTTTCATCCCCTGGGGTCTTGCCGGTACCCTGGAAGCTCATGGCGGGCAGGGCGACTGGGCGGCGGGATGAGGGGAATGGACCACGACGAGCAGACGTGCCGAAGCGTCGACGAGGGGATGACGCGAGTCTTCGAGCTGCTCGGCAAACGGTGGACCGGGCTCATCGTGTCCGTGCTCATGCAGCGCCCGGTGTACTTCGCGGAGCTGCGCCGTGCGATCCCCGGCATCAGTGAGCGCATGCTCTCCGACCGGCTGACCGAGCTGGGCACGGCGGGACTGGTGGTGCGCGAGGTCGACGAGGGCCCGCCGCTGCGGGTGTCGTACCGGCTCACCGAAGCCGGCGCGGCGATGGGACCGGCGCTCGACGAACTCGCCAAGTGGTCGAGGACCTATCTGCCGGGCAAGGCCGGGCCCGACGGCATGACTTGCCCGAAGTTCACTCGCTGACACCGGACGCCCGGGAGTCGACTCGGGTGGTCGGCACGGGGACTGCCGGCCCACGGGCGGTCGTCATGGCGCCGCCGGTTCGCGGACCTGTCGGCATGCGGGCCTGTCGGCATGCGGTCCCGCCGGGGAGATCGCCGGCATCCGTACGTGCAGGTGGGAGCCGATGAACCGAGCGTGGTCGCCACCCGGCGAAGGTGCTCCTCACCGTCCGCCGCCACCGCCACGCCAAGGTTTTCCACAGGGGGAGACGGCTTCCGTGCGACGGCTGTACGGTCTTGCCGGTTGATGTTGCGGTGACATGTGCCGCACGGACGGACGGTGTCCGGGAGCGGGGGAGGGGCGGCGAGCCATGAGCAGTGAAGAGACCGTGGTGCCGGTGCCGGAGGAAGTCGGCCGCGCACAGGGCGAGGGCATTCCCCGTCAGCGCATTCCGCATGTGCGGGGATTCGCCTGGCGGGGTGAGGACGGATCACCCAAGGCGGAGGGCAAGGCGCTCCGCAGCCGGGTTCCCCGGGCCGGCCTCGCCGATCTGGTGCTCGCCGACGACCGCCCCGACGCCGTGCAGGCCGTGGAGGAGTCCAGCCGCGGCCGCGTGCCGGCGCTCACCCCGATCCGGGTCGGGCGCATGGCGGCTTCGCCGTTCGCTTTCCTGCGCGGCGCTGCCGGACTCATGGCACACGACCTGGCGGGCACGCCTGTCACCGGGATCGCCACCCAGATCTGCGGTGACGCCCACGCGGCCAACTTCGGCCTGTACGGTGACGCGCGGGGCCGCCTGGTCATCGACCTCAACGACTTCGACGAGACGGTCGTCGGCCCCTGGGAATGGGACCTCAAGCGGCTCGCGACGTCCCTGGTGCTCGCCGGCCGCGAAGCCGGCGCCGACGAGGACACCTGCCGCAACGCCGCCTTCGACGCGGTCGGCGCCTACCGGCGCACCATGCGCCTGATGGCGAAGCTGCCCGTCCTGGACGCGTGGAACGCGATCGCCGACGAGGAACTCGTCTCGCACACCGACGCCCGCGACCTGGCCGGCACCCTCGAACGGGTGTCGGAGAAGGCCCGCAACAACACCAGCGCCCGGTTCGCCGCGAAGTCGACCGCGGTGACCGAGGACGGCGGCCGCCGGTTCCTCGACGCCCCTCCCGTGCTGCGTCGCGTCCCCGACGCGGAGGCGGCCGCCGTCGCGGCCTCCCTCGGTCCGTACCTGGAGACGTTGCCCCCGGACCGGCTGTCACTACTGGCCCGGTACGCGATCCACGACGTGGCGTTCCGGGTCGTCGGCACCGGAAGCGTGGGGACCCGTTCGTATGTGGTGCTGCTCCTCGACCACCGCGGTGAGCCGCTGGTGCTCCAGGTGAAGGAGGCGCGACCTTCCGTGCTGCTGCCGCACCTGGCCGCCGTGGGCTTTCCCGAGCCGGAGCGGCTCCACGAGGGCCGCCGGGTCGTGCTCGGACAGAAGCGCATGCAGATGGTCAGCGACACGCTGCTGGGCTGGACAACGGTCGACGGGCGGCCGTTCCAGGTCCGTCAGTTCCGGAATCGCAAGGGCAGCGTGGACCCGTCGGCACTGGCCGCCGACCAGCTGGACGACTACGGCCGGATGACCGCCGCGCTGCTGGCCCGCGCCCACGCCCACAGCGCCGACCCCCGGCTGATCGCGGGCTACTGCGGAAAGACCGACGAGATCGACACGGCGGTGGCCACGTTTGCCCTGGCGTACGCGGACCGTACCGAGGCCGACCATGCCGGTCTGCTCACCGCGATACGGGAGGGGCGCATCCCGGCCGAGGCAGGGGTGTGAAGCCGAGGCAGGGGTGTGAACCGGAACGCCCGGCGCAGTGCGGGGCGGACCCCGGCCGGGTCTGCCCTACGCTGGTCGGGTGACGCAGGATGCTCCCCAGGACACGACGACGGTCCCGGACGACGCCGTGCCGGCCGACGAACGCCCGGAGGCGCGGCTGGCGAAGGCCGTGCGCGCCGCCGAGCAGGCGCTGATCGAGTTCGAGATCGCAGTGGAGACCTTCCGGGTGGAGGTGGAGAACTTCTCCCGGCTCCACCACCAGAGACTCGGCCCGATGTACGCACGGCTCGACGAGCTGGACGCGCTGATCGCGGAGGCGCGGGCGGCCCGCACCGGTGATCCGGAGGACGTGCGCAGGGCCCAGGAGGCACGGGCGGCGGTGCTGCCCATGCCGGGAGTCGAGGAGCTGTTCCACGACTGGATGGACTCCGACGGGGTCTCGCCGGAGGCCGCGGCGATGCTGACGGGCCGGCCCGTGCAGCCGCCCCGCCGGGTGCGGCCGACCGAGGCGGCGCGGAAGCTCTACCGGGACCTGGCGCGCCAGGCGCACCCCGACCTCGCGCAGGACGAGACCGAGCGGGCCCGGCGTGACGAGTTCATCTCCCGGGTCAACGCCGCGTACGCCCGGGGGGACGAGGAACTGCTGAAGGAGCTCATGGCCGAGTGGGAGGCGGGGCCGCCGCCCGAGGAGCCCCCGATGAGCGCCGCCGAGGAGCTGTACGCGCGACTGGAGTGGCTGGCACAGCGCAAGGAGTTGCTGACGCTGATCGCCCAGGATCTGGAGGAGAGCGCCATCGGGGCCATGCTCAGGATGGCGCCCGACGATCCCGACCGGCTGCTGGAGGAGATCGCCGAACAGCTGCTGGCACAGGTCGGCGAGCGAGAGGCCGAACTGGCGCAGCTGGTGGAGTAGGTTTCGGGGAGGCCGGGGAGGCCGGAGTTCCGCAGGCTCACAGCGGCACGGCGCGGACGAGGCGGCGCGTCGCGTGTACGCAGAAGTCCTGTGGACGTGGAGCTCCGGGAGACCGAAGGCCTCACAGGGCTTCGAGGCCAAGAGGCAGGCAGGTGGGCAGGCCAAGGGGCCATGAGGTCGAGCGGCTGAGAGGCTGAGCGGCCGAAGGGGCTCGACCGCCGGGAACCGGAGCACCGGGACCCGGTCGCCGGACCCGCCCAGTCCGGAAGGCACGGACGGTGGTTCAGGCATGAAGGGCAAGGAAGGCCGACGCCCGGACCGCGCCGCCCGCCCGACCGACCCGACACCGTTCCGACCGACGTACCCGACACCGTAGAGAGAAGGCTTGACCCATGAATTTCGCTCCGCTGCCCTCGGTCGACGTCGCGGCGGTGTCGTCCGACGCCCTGGTGCTGGACGTCCGGGAGGACAACGAGTGGGCGGCCGGCCACATCGAGGGCGCGCTGCACATCCCGATGAGCGACTTCGTCGCGCGTTTCGGTGAGCTCACCGAGGCCGTCGAGGACGGCCGCCGGGTGCATGTGATGTGCCGGGTCGGCGGACGGTCCGCGCAGGTCACGCAGTACCTGGTGCAGCAGGGCTTCGATGCGGTGAACGTCGAGGGCGGAATGCTCGCCTGGGACGGCGCGGGCCGCCCGATGGTCGCCGAGGGCGGGAACCCGGCGTTCGTTCTCTAGACGGCTCCAGACGTCCTGGCGAGCCCTGCGGCGGCGTCCCTGAGCGGGTGCGGCCACGCCGGGCGTGAAGCCGCAGCCGCTCCGGCGTCTCCGCTGCCTCCGCTTCGAAGCCGGCCCCGGTCGGCCCGGTCAGGCGAGGGGGTGGGCGGCCAGGAGGTCGCCGAGGGCCTCCTCGTGGGCGGCCGCGGGCCCCAGGGAGAGCTCCAGGTGCTTGGCCCAGGCGTGGTAGCGGTGCAGGGGGTAGTCGACGTCCGCGCCGAACCCGCCGTGCAGGTGCTGTGCCGTCTGCACCACCCGTCGGACACCCTCCGACGCCCAGATCTTCGCGACGGCGACGTCCCCCGCCACCGGCAGGGCGCCTCCGGCGTCACTGCCGATCCGCCAGGCGGCCTGCCACAGTGTGGCCTCCATGGCACGCAGGTCGATGTACCGGTCGGCTGCCTGCATCGCGACGGCCTGGAAGGTGGCGAGCGGGAAGCCGAACTGTTCCCGCTTCCCGGTGTAGTCGCCGGTCATGGCGAGCGCGCCCTCCCCCAGGCCGAGGGCCAGGGCGCAGGTCCCCGTGGCGAGCAGGTCGCGCAGCCACTCCCAGGCTCCCGGGGTGTCGATCACCTCGTGTCCGTCGATCCGCACCGCCTCGAAGCGGAGTTCGGCGAGCCGCTCCCCCGTGGTGGAGATCTGTTCGGCGTGGGACAGGCCGTCGTGGTCGCGCCCGACGAGGGCGAGCACGGTCCGTCCGTCCCGTGTGTGTGCGGGAACGGCGACCCGGTCGGCGACCGGAGCCCATGGGACGGCGGTCTGGACCCCTTCGAGCACCCAGTCGTCCCCGTCGCGCCGTGCGGTGACGGCCAGTTCGGCCGGGCCGTGTCCGGTACGGCCGTTCGCCGCGGCGGTCAGCACCAGTTCGCCGCGGCCCACCCGGGGCAGCAGCTGGTGGACCGGTCCGGCCGGGGCGAACCGCTGCAGGGCCATGGCGACCGCGCAGGTCTCCAGCAGCGGCACCCGCGCCAGGACCTTCGCCGACTCCCGCAGCACCAGGCACAGTGCCACCGCGTCCAGTCCGGCGCCCCCGTGTTCCGGCGCCAGGACGAGGCTCAGCAGGTCGGCGTCGGCGAGCCGCCCCCACAGCGGCCGGTCGAAGTCCTCGGCCACCGCTCCCGGCGTCAGGGCGGGGCTCGGTACGGCGTCGGGGGCGACGCCGGAGAACACCGCGCTGGCTGCCTCGACGGCCGCCCGCTGCTCCTCGGTGAAGGTGAAGTCCACAGTCCTGCCCCTCCCGTGCACCCGGCTCCTGCCCGGCGGACCTTAGCTGACGGTCCGTCAAAATAGAACAGGTTGCAGTGAATGGGAACGGCAGGACCGGTCGCCGGGGCGGTGGCGACGCCGCTGACGGCACGACGGCAGGACCAACGGCAGGGTCGACGCCAGGCCGACGGCAGGACCGCCGCAAAGGGCGACCGGGCGACCGGAGCGACGGGAGCGACCGGATCCGAACGACCGGCGCGACGACAGCGACCGGAACAACCGGAACAACCGGAACGCCGGGAACGGCCGGACGCCGGATCCCCCTCAGCGGTCGAAGTCCAGCTCCACCTCGGACGTCAGCGGATGCGACTGGCAGGCCAGCACATACCCCGCGTCGGTCTCCTCCGGTTCCAGTGCGAAGTTGCGGTCCATCCGCACCTCACCCGAGACGAGGAACGCACGACACGTCCCGCACACCCCGCCCTTGCACGCGTACGGCGCATCGGAACGGGCACGCAGCACCGTCTCCAGCAGGGTTTCCCCGGTCTGCACGGCCCAGCTGCCCGAGCGGCCGTCGAGCGTCGCCGTCAGCATGCTGTTCTCGGGCGCCGAATCCGCCGGAGCAGGGGCCGGGGCGCCGTCGACGTGGAAGATCTCCTCGTGGATACGGCCGCGGTCGACGCCGAGGTCCCGCAGCGCCCGCTCGGCGCCCTGGACCAGGCCGAGCGGCCCGCAAAGGAACCAGCCGGCGATGTCCTTCACCGGCAGGAGCGCGGGCAGCAGCCGGCCGAGCCGCTCCTCGTCCAGCCTGCCGGACGGCAGACCGGCCTGCTGTTCCTCCCGGGACAGCGCGGTGACCAGCTGGAAGCGGTCGGGGTAGCGGTCCTTGAGGTCGGCGACCTCCTCCAGGAACATCGTGGACGCCGCCGTGCGGTCGCTCCGTATCAGGCAGAACCTGGCGTCAGGGCGCCGCTTCAGCAGGGTGGCCGCCATCGACAGCACCGGAGTGATGCCGCTGCCGCCGACGATCGCCGCGAAGTGGCCGTCGCGCGGCTCCAGCAGGAAGCGGCCGGCAGGCGCCATGACGTCGACGACATGGCCGACGGCCAGCTCCTTGAGGGCGAACGTGGAGAACTCGCCGCCCTCGACGAGCCGGATGCCGACCCGGAGCACCGGCTCCTCGTCCCCCGCCGTGGCCGGGGAGCAGATCGAGTACGTGCGTCGGATCTCGGCGCCGTCCACGACCCGGCGCAGGGCGATGTGCTGGCCGGGCGTGTGCCGGAAGGTCTCGCGCAGCTCGGGCGGCACCGCGAAGGTGACGGCCACCGAGTCGTCCGTGAGCCGTTCGATCTCGCTGACCCGGAGCGGATGGAACATCTACAACTCCTTGAAGTGGTCGAACGGTTCGCGGCAGCTCGCACAGCGGCGCAGCGCCTTGCACGCGGTCGACGAGAACCGGCTCAGCAGTTCGGTGTCGGTCGAGCCGCAGTGCGGGCAGCGCACCGAGAGCGTCAGTGGAACCGGTCCGTCCGTGGCGTGCGGCCGGGGAGGGGCGATGCCGAACTCCGCGAGCTTGCGGCGGCCCTCGGCGCTGATGTCGTCCGTGGACCAGGCGGGGGTGAGCACCCGGACGACGGTCACCTCCGGTATGCCGTGTTCGTGCAGCACCTGTTCGATGTCCGCCGTCATGGTCTCGACGGCGGGACAGCCGGTGTAGGTGGGGGTGAGCTCGACCTGCACCCGGCCGGGGCCCAGGACCTGGAGTCCGCGCAGCACACCCAGTTCCTCCAGGGTGAGCACGGGCAGCTCGGGGTCGGGCACCGAGCCGGCGAGCCGACGCAGCTCCTCCTCCACGGGGGTGGCGGCCGTGGCCGCTCCGGTCACCATGACGCCCCCGGGTGGCTGCGGTGCAGATGCTGCATCTCGGCGAGCATCCGGCCGAACGATTCGGTGTGGATCCCCTGGCGTCCCGCCCCGGCGCTCCATGCGCCGGTCTGCGGACCCTCCGGGACGGTGAGGGTGCCACGCTCCAGCACCGACGTCACCCGGGCGTGCCAAGCGTCGCGCAGTGCCTCGGTGTCCACGTCGAGGCCGTCGACGGGCTGGAACAGTTCGCCGGTGAACCGCCACAGGGCGTCGACCGCGCGCTGCATCCGCTGGTGGCTCTCCGCGGTGCCGTCGCCGAGCCGCAGCGTCCACTGCTCGGCGTGGTCCTGGTGGTAGGCGACTTCCTTGACGGCCTTGGCCGCGAGTCCCGAGAGGTCGCCCCCGCCGGCCGCGAGCTGTGCGTAGAGCAGCCGCTGGTAGACGGAGAAGTAGAGCTGGCGGGCGATGGTGTGGGCGAAGTCGCCGTTGGGCTGTTCGACCAGCTGGACGTTGCGGAAGGCCCGCTCCTCGCGGAGGTAGGCCAGTTCGTCCTCGTCGCCGGCGAGGGACAGCAGCGTCCGGGCCTGGCCCAGCAGGTCCAGGGCGATATTGGCCAGCGCCACCTCCTCCTCCAGGACGGGCGCGTGGCCCGCCCACTCGGCGAGGCGCTGCGACAGCACCAGGGCATCGTCGCCGAGGGCCAGAGCGGCACTGTTCACGGTCGTCGTCACAGGTGCTTCACTCCCTCGGGGATCTCGTAGAACGTCGGGTGGCGGTAGGGCTTGTCGGCGGCCGGCTCGAAGAACGGGTCCTTCTCGTCGGGGGACGAGGCGGTGATCTCCGCGGAGGGCACCACCCAGATCGAGACGCCCTCGCTCCTGCGGGTGTAGAGGTCGCGGGCGTTGCGCAGGGCCATCTGGGCGTCCGGCGCGTGCAGGCTTCCGGCATGGGTGTGGGACAGTCCGCGGCGGGACCGCACGAACACCTCCCACAAGGGCCAGTCGGTCGAGCTGCTCATGCCTTCGCCTCCACACGCTGTTCGCCGTTCGCGGCCTTCGCCGCGTAGGCGGCCGCTGCCTCCCTGACCCAGGCGCCTTCCTCGTGCGCCCGGCGCCGCTGTCCGAGCCGCTGCTCGTTGCACGGCCCGTTGCCCTTCAGGACCTCCCAGAACTCGGTCCAGTCGATCGCCCCGAAGTCGTAGTGCCCGCGCTCCTCGTTCCACTGCAGGTCCGGGTCGGGGAGGGTCAGGCCCAGCGCCTCGGCCTGCGGGACGCAGATGTCCACGAAGCGCTGGCGCAGTTCGTCGTTCGAGTGGCGCTTGATCCTCCAGGCCATGGACTGCGCCGAGTGCGCCGACTCGTCGTCGGGCGGGCCGAACATCATCAGCGACGGCCACCACCAGCGGTCCACGGCGTCCTGGGCCATGGCGTGCTGCTCCGGGGTGCCCTTGCTGAGGGCGTGCAGCAGCTCGTAGCCCTGCCGCTGGTGGAAGGACTCCTCCTTGCAGATCCGGACCATCGCGCGGGCGTAGGGGCCGTAGGAGCAGCGGCACAGCGGGACCTGGTTGGTGATCGCGGCGCCGTCCACCAGCCAGCCGATCGCGCCGACGTCGGCCCAGGTCAGCGTCGGGTAGTTGAAGATCGACGAGTACTTCTGACGGCCGGAGTGGAGCTTGTCGAGCAGCTCGTCGCGGCCCGTGCCGAGGGTTTCCACGGCGCTGTAGAGGTACAGCCCGTGGCCGGCCTCGTCCTGCACCTTGGCCATCAGGATCGCCTTGCGTCGCAGGGACGGGGCGCGGGTGATCCAGTTGGCCTCCGGCTGCATGCCGATGATCTCGGAGTGCGCGTGCTGGGCCATCTGCCGCACCAGCGAGGCGCGGTACGCGTCCGGCATCCAGTCGCGGGGCTCGATGCGCTCGTCGGCGGCCACCGCGGCGTCGAACGCCTCCTCGCGCGAGGTCGCGGCCTCCGCGCCGGACGGGCCCTGGGCCGTCGCGTCCCCCGTGGTGTGGTCCGCAGCCGCTGTTGCCATTCTGGCTCCCTACCGACCGATCGTTCGGTTCATTGACTTCAATGGTGAGTCGACGGCCCGTAGGGTGTCAACCCTGTGGATGACCGACCGGGGACCGAGAGGGTCTGTCAAGGAACGGGGCGGGATGGACTCGTACGCCGACAAGAGCGTCGCCGACAGCGGGCGCGACCCTTCGTCGGAGGACGAAGGCACAGGTCGTGAGCAGTACGCGGACCCGGCCGCCGCAGGATCCGGGCGTACCGCCCGCGAGGGCATCGTGGCGCTGTCGCTCCCTTACCAGATCGTGGCCGCCGTCGCGCTGGCCGTCACCGCCGTCCTGGCGTGCGTCCACGTGGCGATGGTGTTCCTGCACGTCGCCCCGTCCAACACCGTGAGCAAGCAGTACGGCAAGGCCGTGGACGCCTGGGTGTACCCCGAGTTCGAACAGAACTGGAAGCTGTTCGCACCGAACCCGCTCCAGCAGAACATCTCGGTGCAGGCCCGGGCCGAGATCCGTTCCCCGTCCGGCGCCCGCAGCACCACCGGCTGGATCGACCTCTCCGCCCAGGACTACGCCGACATCCGCTCGAACCCGCTGCCCAGCCACGTCGTGCAGAACGAACTCCGCCGCGGCTGGGACTTCTACGTGAACTCCCACACCACCGACAACAAGCCCAACGGGCTCCGCGGCGATCTCTCCGAGCGCTACGTCCGGCGCATCGTCATGCTGCGCCTCGGCGCGGAACGGGACGGCGGCACGGTCGAGCGGATACAGATCAGGTCCTCGACCCGGACCGTCCCCGCCCCCGCGTGGAGCAACGAGAAGACCGACACCAAGCCGTACTTCCGGGTGCTCCCCTGGTGGACGGTGACCGCGGCGGACCTGCCCGGCGCGGTACGCGGCGACGTGTCCCGTACGGAGGCGAACCGGTGACCACCCCCCAGACCCGCGGCCGTCCCCGGGCCGCCGCCCGCCTCGCCCGTGCCATCCAGCGCGTGACCGCGTCCCCGCTGGGCCGCTACCAGAGCGCGGTCGTCCGCATCGGCTTCTCGCTGACCTGGCTCCTCTTCCTGCTGCGCGAGCTGCCGCACCGGCACGAGCTGTACGGCCCCGACGGGCCGTGGGGCACCGACATGGCGCGTCAGCTGATCGAGGACACGCCCACGACCGACGGCAGCGGCGCCTTCACCCTGCTGATGTGGTCGGAGAGCACGGTCTTCTTCGAGGCCGTGTACGCGCTCTCCGTCGCTGTGAGCCTCCTGCTGCTGCTCGGCTGGCGCACCCGCGCCATGTCCGTGCTGTTCATGGTGGGCGTGCTGTCGCTCCAGAACCGCAGCGTCTTCATGGGTGACGGCGGCGACAACGTCATCCACCTCATGGCGTTCTACCTCGTCCTCACCCGCTGCGGGCGGGTCTGGTCGCTGGACGCCGGCCGTGCGGCCCGCGCGGTGCGGGAGGACGGAACGGTCCGGCCCGACCGGGTGGGACCGGTCCTCTGGTGCGTCCTCGGTGCGGCCCTGACCGGTGCCACCTTCTTCGCCCCGACCGGCGAATGGTGGCTGTGGGTGCTGTTCTGGATCCTTTGGCTGGGGCAGGGTCTGTGGTGGCTCGCCGAACGCCACGCCCCGGGCGAGCCGCGGATCCTGCTCGACGTCCTCGCCAACCTCACGCACAACGCGACCCTCGTCGTGATCATGGCCGAGGTGTGCCTCGTCTACGCCACGGCCGGCTGGTACAAGATCCAGGGATCGCGCTGGCAGGACGGGACGGCGCTCTACTACCCGCTGAACCTGGAGTACTTCTCGCCCTGGCCGGCCCTGTCCGACCTCCTCGACGCCAGCGGTGTGATCGTCATGCTGGTGACCTACGGCACGGTCGCCGTCCAGGTGGCGTTCCCGTTCACGCTGTTCAACCGGCGGGTCAAGAACGTGCTGCTGGCCGTGATGATGCTGGAGCACGCGGGCATAGCCGTGCTGCTCGGGCTGCCGTTCTTCTCCCTGGCGATGATCACGGCCGATGCGGTCTTCCTGCCGACGGGGTTCCTGCTGCTGGTCGGCCACTGGGCAGGGCGGCTGCGCGGGCGGCTGCCTGCCCGTACGAAGCCGGTGCCCGGGCAGCGGCAGGCCCCCGAGTACGAGACTCCCCGTACTCTCGTCGGGTGAGCACCGAGACCCCGATCCAGTACGACGACGGCTTCGGCACCGAGGTCGGTGTCGGCCCGCACCCGCAGCCGTGGCCCGAGGGCGACCGGTACGACCCGGAACTGCTCGCGCACGGCGACCGCCGCAATGTCGTCGACGAGTACCGGTACTGGACCCGGGAGGCGATCGTCGCCGACCTGGACACCCGGCGCCACGACTTCCACGTCGCCGTCGAGAACTGGGGCCACGACTTCAACATCGGGTCCGTCGTGAGGACCGCGAACGCGTTCCTCGCCAAGGAGATCCACATCGTGGGGCGGCGGCGGTGGAACCGGCGCGGGGCGATGGTCACCGACCGGTACCAGCATGTACGCCACCACCCCGACACGGCCGGTCTCACCGCCTGGGCTGCGGAGGAGGGCGTGGCGATCATCGGGATCGACAACCTGCCCGGCGCCGTGCCGCTGGAGCGGACCGAGCTGCCGCGCCGCTGCGTGCTGCTGTTCGGGCAGGAGGGGCCCGGGCTGAGCGAGGAGGCCCGCGCACACGCGTCGATGGTCTGCTCGATCGCGCAGTTCGGCTCGACCCGGTCGATCAACGCGGGCGCGGCGGCGGCGATTGCCATGCACGCCTGGGTCCAGCGGTACGCCGACATACCGCAACCGCCCGTAGCCTGATCTGCCTGGAGCCTGGCCCCGCCCCGCCCCGCCTGGAGCCTGCCCCGCCTGGAGTCCGACCGCCCCGGGGCCGGTACCGCCCGGGGGCGGGGCACTGCCTCGGACGGCAGGCCTCTTTTTCGGTCGGCCTTACGCCTGGCCGAGTCTTCCCGACGCTGCACGGCTCACCCCCCTCAGGACCGCGCGCCGCCTTCCGGTCGGCGTTCGCTCGGGGTGGCGAGACCGCGCGGACGGCCGCCCGTTCCGCCTCGGGCGGTACTCCCGGGACGGTCCGACGCGATCCCCGGCCGGCCGCATGTCGTCGAAGGCCGGCCGGGATCACAGGACCGCTGTCACCGGCCGGGACGGCAGGAGCACTGACGCCGCGGCCGGGACCACAGGGCCGCTGTCACCGGCCGGGACACGAGGCCCACTGTCACCGGCCGGGACCCGCTGGAGCGGTGTCACCGGCCGGCACCGTCGGGCCGTGTCAGCGGCGGACCTCCACCACACGGAAGCGGTTGGAGACGAACGCGCCGTCGCAGAGCGCGGCGTTCGCCGCCGGGTTGCCGCCCGAGCCGTGGAAGTCGGAGAACGCGGCGGTCTGGTTGACGTACACGCCGCCGGTGAGGTTCAGCGACAGCTGCGCCGCCTCCTCCAGGCAGACCTCCTCGACCGCCCGCTCGGTGTCGGCCGACGTGGTGTACGCGCCGACCGTCATCGCGCCCTTCTCCCGCACCGTGCGGCGCAGCAGGTCCAGCGCGTCCTCGGTCGAGTCGACGGCGACGGCGAACGACACCGGGCCGAAGCACTCGGAGAGGTAGGCCACGTCCTCGTCGCCGCCGTCCCAGTGCTTGCGCGCGCCGTCCAGCTTGACGATGACCGGGGTGCGGACGACCGCGTCAGGGAATTCGGGGTTGGCGACCTCGCGGGAGGCCAGCGCGACCTCGCCGATGCCCGGTGCCGCTTCGAGGCGGGCCTTCACATCGGGGTTGACCAGCGCGCCCAGCAGCGCGTTCGCCCTGGCGTCGTCACCGAGCAGGCCCTCGACCGACTTCGCCAGATCGGTCACGACCTCGTCGAAGGTCCTGTGGCCGGCGTCCGTGGCGATGCCGTCGCGGGGGATCAGCAGGTTCTGCGGGGTCGTGCACATCTGGCCGCTGTAGAGCGAGAGGGAGAACGCCAGGTTGGACAGCATTCCCTTGTAGTCGGCGGTGGAGTCCACGACGACCGTGTTGACGCCGGCCTTCTCCGTGTAGACCTGGGCCTGCCGGGCGTTCGCCTCCAGCCAGTCGCCGAAGGCGGTGGAGCCGGTGTAGTCGATGATCCGGACCTCCGGGCGGACGGCCAGGACCTTGGCGATGCCCTCATCGGGCCGCTCGGCGGCCAGGCAGACCAGGTTCGGGTCGAAGCCCGCCTCGGCCAGCACCTCGCGGGCGACCTGGACGGTCAGCGCGAGCGGCAGCACGGCGCGCGGGTGCGGCTTGACCAGGACCGGGTTACCAGTGGCCAGGGAGGCGAACAGACCGGGGTAGCCGTTCCACGTCGGGAAGGTGTTGCAGCCGATCAGCAGGGCGATGCCCCGGCCGACCGGGGTGAACGTCTTGCGCATCTCCAGCGGCTCGCGCTTGCCCTGCGGCTTCGACCAGTCGGCGGCCTGCGGGGTGCGGGTCTGCTCCGCGTACGCGTACGCCACCGCCTCCAGGCCGCGGTCCTGGGCGTGCGGGCCGCCGGCCTGGAACGCCATCATGAACGCCTGGCCGCTGGTGTGCATCACGGCGTGGGCGAACTCGTGGGTCCGGGCGCCGATGCGGGCCAGGATCTCCACGCAGACCAGGGCGCGGGTCTCGGCGCCCGCGTCGCGCCAGGCGGCCATGCCCGCGCGCATCGCGGGGAGCAGCACCTCCAGGTCGGCGTGCGGGTACTCCACGCCGAGCTCCGGACCGTAGGGCGAGACCTCGCCGCCGGTCCAGCCGTCCGTGCCGGGCTGGCCGAGGTCGAGGCGGCTGCCGAGCAGCGCGTCGAAGGCGGCCTTGCCGTCGGCGGCGCTCTGCGAGCCGTTCTCGCCGTAGGCCTTGGGATGCTCGGGGTGAGGCGACCAGTAGGCGCGAGTGCGGATCGCGTCGAGGGCCTTGTCGAGTGTGGGCCGGTGCTTCTCGGTGAGCTGCTGAACGGTGAGGTCGGCGGCCATGGTGGACCAACTCCTCGGTGAGCTGGGCAAGGACAGGCGGACAGAGTTAGAGTAACCGAACGATCGGTCGGGACAAGGGGGTCCGCGCAACCTGTGGACATCTCGTAGGGGAGGATCGCTGCCATGACCGCCATCGAGCAGAGCCGCACCGTCGCTGTCGTCGGTACCGGCACCATGGGCCAGGGAATCGCCCAGGTGGCCCTCGTCGCCGGCCATCCCGTACGCCTCCACGACACCGTTCCCGGCCGTGCGGAGGAGGCCGCGAAGGCGATCGGTGCCCGCCTCGACCGGCTGGTCGAGAAGCAGAAGCTGGACGCGGCGGCCTGCGCGGAGGCCAAGGCCCGGCTGTACCCCGCCACCGCACTCGCGGAGCTCGCCGACGCGGCGATCGTCGTCGAGGCGATCCTCGAACGGCTCGCGATCAAGCAGGAACTGTTCACCGAGCTGGAGAAGGTCGTCGACGACGACTGCCTGCTCGCCACGAACACCTCGTCGCTCTCCGTCACCGCGATCGCCGGCCCGCTGCGGCTGCCGGGACGTTTCGTCGGACTGCACTTCTTCAACCCCGCGCCGCTGCTGCCGCTCGTCGAGGTCGTCAGCGGCTTCGCCACCGACGAGGACGCGGCAGCGCGTGCGTACGCGACGGCGGCGGCCTGGGGGAAGACGCCGGTGCGCTGCGCCGACACCCCCGGCTTCATCGTGAACCGCGTCGCCCGGCCGTTCTACGCCGAGGCGTTCCGCGTGTACGAGGAGCGCGGCGCGGACCCCGCGACGATCGACGCGGTCCTGCGGGAGTGCGGCGGTTTCCGGATGGGCCCGTTCGAGCTGACCGACCTCATCGGCCAGGACGTCAACGAAGCGGTGACCCGGTCCGTGTGGGAGTCCTTCTTCCACGACCCGAGGTTCACCCCCTCGCTGGCCCAGCGCAGGCTGGTGGAGTCGGGCCGGCTGGGCCGGAAGACGGGGCACGGCTGGTTCTCGTACGCGGAGGGCGCCGACCGCCCCGAACCCCACACCGCCGGTCCCGAGGAGGCCCCCGCGGAGGTGGGCTTCCATGCCAGGCTGCACGGCCCTGCGCAGGTCCTCCGGGAGATGATCGAAGAGGCCGGCATCAAGGTCTCCAAGGACCGCACTCCCGGCATGTCCGAGGGCTTCGTCCGGCTGCCCGGTGGCACCTGCCTCGCCCTCGTCGACGGCACCCTCGCCACCGACGACATCTGTCCGCACATCCGCTTCGACCTCGCCCTGGACTACCGGACCGCGACGCGGATCGCCCTGGCCCCTGGTGACAACGTCCCCGAAGGGGACCTCAAGGCCGCGATCGGCCTCTTCCAGGCCCTCGGCAAGAAGGTCAGCGTCATCGACGACGTCCAGGGCATGATCGTCGCGCGTACGGTCGCCATGCTGGTCGGCATCGCCCTGGACGCGGTGCAGCGCGGTGCAGCGAGCGCACCGGACATCGACACCGCCATGCGCCTCGGCGTGAACTACCCGCGCGGCCCCCTGGAGTGGGGCGACGCCGTCGGGGCGGAGTGGGTGAGAGGCATGCTCTGCACGCTCGACGGGGCCTTCCCGGGCGGCCGCTACGCGGGGCCCCCGCTGCTGGACCGCCGTATCGCGACCGGAGAGGAACTGGCCCGATGACCACCGTCAGGCGCGACACCTACACGCCGGAGACACTCCTCGCCGTCGCCGTGCGCGTCTTCAACGAGCGCGGCTACGACGGCACGTCCATGGAGCACCTCTCCAAGGCGGCCGGTATCTCTAAGTCCTCGATCTACCACCATGTGGCGGGCAAGGAGGAACTGCTGCGGCGCGCGGTCACCCGCGCGCTCGACGGGCTGTTCGCCGTGCTGGACGAGCCGGGAGCGCTGCGCGGCCGGGCCATCGAACGGGTCGAGTACGTGACCCGGCGGACGGTGCAGGTCCTGATGGCGGAACTGCCCTACGTCACGCTGCTGCTGCGGGTCCGCGGCAACACCGGGACCGAGCGGTGGGCGCTGGAGCGCCGCCGGGAGTTCGACCACCGGGTCGCCGATCTGCTGAAGGCGGCGGCGGCCGACGGCGACATCCGCCCGGACGTCGACATACGCCTGGCGACGCGGCTGCTGTTCGGCATGGTCAACTCCCTGGTGGAGTGGTACCGACCGCAGCTCGCCGACGCCGCCGACAAGGAGCAGGTGGCCGAGACCGTCGTCCGCATGGCCTTCGAGGGCATGCGCACCTGACCGGCACCGCGGCCGGCGGCGTCGCCGCTGCCCGGGCCGCCCAGGTGCGGGAGGCACCCGTCCGACCGGCCGGGTCACCCGCCGCTACTCCTCCCTGAGCAGGTCCGTCTCCTCGAACACCAGCAGCGTGCGGGTGCTGAGCACCTCCGGGATCGCCTGGAGGCGGGTCAGCACGAGCTCGCGCAGTGCCCGGTTGTCCGGGGTGTGCACCAGCAGCAGGACGTCGAAGTCGCCGCTGACCAGTGCGATGTGCGCGGCCCCTGGGAGCTTGCGCAGCTGTCCGCGGACGGTGCGCCAGGAGTTCTGCACGATCTTCAGCGTGATGTATGCGGATGCGCCCTGACCTGCTCGTTCGTGGTTCACGCGGGCGCCGAAACCGCGGATCACCCCGTCCTCGACCAGGCGGTTGATGCGCGCGTACGCATTGGCGCGCGACACATGGACCCGTTCGGCCACGGAACGGATGGACGCACGGCCGTCCGTCTGCAGGATGCGCAGAATGTCCCGGTCGATGGAGTCCAGGCTGCGGGGCACCGCGACGGACAGCGGACCCTCGGCCAGCGGGGGCTCGTCGGAGACCGGGTCGTCGTGCAGCGGGTCCTCGGGCGTCGGACCGTCGGCCATTTGTTCAGCTGTCACGTGCCCCCGCCTTCCTGTCGTGGACGACCTGTCTCTATCTGAAGCTGTGGAGAACCGTTTGTCCACAGGCTCTGGGTGCCTGTAGCCAAAATGCGCTCACGACCGAACAATCGGTAGGTGAGGCGTGTCACAGGCGACACCGCTCGGCGCGCCCTCGTACCCGCTCCCACGAGGAGGTGCACGCGTTGAGGAAGGACAGCATGACGGTCCAGGAGCTGCCCAGTGCCGCCTACCGGCCCACTCCGCCCCCGGAGTGGCGTCCGCGCACCGATCCCGCGCCCCTGCTTCCGGACGCCGAGCCGTACCGCGTGCTGGGCACCGGCGCCGCCGCGGAGCTCGACCCCGAGCTGATGCGCCGGCTCTACGCCGAGCTGGTGCGGGGTCGCCGGTACAACGCGCAGGCCACCGCCCTCACCAAGCAGGGACGGCTCGCCGTCTACCCGTCGACCACCGGCCAGGAGGCCTGCGAGGTGGCCGCAGCGCTGGTCCTCCAGGACCAGGACTGGCTGTTCCCCAGCTACCGCGACACGCTCGCCGCAGTCGCGCGCGGCCTCGACCCGGTGCAGGCCCTGACGCTGCTGCGCGGCGACTGGCACACCGGGTACGACCCCCGCGAGCACCGCATCGCCCCCCTGTGCACCCCCCTCGCCACCCAGCTCCCGCACGCCGTGGGCCTCGCCCACGCCGCCCGCCTCAAGGGTGACGACGTGGTCGCGCTGGCCATGGTCGGCGACGGCGGCACCAGCGAGGGCGACTTCCACGAGGCCCTGAACTTCGCCGCCGTCTGGCAGGCGCCCGTGGTCTTCCTCGTCCAGAACAACGGCTTCGCGATCTCCGTGCCGCTGGCCAAGCAGACCGCTGCGCCGTCCCTGGCCCACAAGGCCGTCGGCTACGGCATGCCGGGCCGGCTGGTCGACGGCAACGACGTGGCCGCGGTGCACCAGGTCCTCACCGAGGCCGTCGCCCGCGCCCGCCGCGGTGGCGGGCCCACCCTGGTCGAGGCCGTCACGTACCGCATCGACGCCCACACCAACGCCGACGACGCCACGCGGTACCGCGGTGACGCCGAGGTCGACGCCTGGCGGGCACACGATCCGATCCTGCTGCTGGAGCGTGAGCTGACGGAGCGCGGAATGCTCGACGAGGACGCGAAGAGGAACGCGGCCGAGGCCGCCGAGGTGATGGCCGCGGCCCTGCGCGAGCGGATGAACGCGGACCCGGCCCTCGAACCGATGGACCTCTTCTCGAACGTCTACGCCGAGCAGACCAGTCAACTGCGCGAGCAGGCCGCCCTGCTGCGTGCCGAACTCGACGCCGCAGCGGCAGAAGGAGAGCACGACCGATGACCACCGTCGCGGCGAAGCCCGCAACCATGGCGCAGGCCCTCGGCCGCGCCCTGCGCGACGCGATGGCCGAGGACCCCACCGTGCACGTGCTCGGTGAGGACGTCGGCACCCTCGGCGGCGTCTTCCGGATCACCGACGGACTCACCAAGGAGTTCGGCGAGGACCGCTGCACCGACACCCCGCTCGCCGAGGCCGGCATCCTCGGCACAGCGGTCGGCATGGCCATGTACGGGCTGCGGCCCGTGGTGGAGATGCAGTTCGACGCGTTCGCCTACCCGGCCTTCGAGCAGCTGATCAGCCATGTGGCCCGGATGCGGAACCGCACCCGGGGCGCGAGGCCGCTGCCGATCACCGTGCGCGTCCCGTACGGCGGCGGAATCGGCGGCGTCGAGCACCACAGCGACTCGTCCGAGGCCTACTACATGGCGACTCCGGGGCTCCATGTGGTCACCCCCGCCACGGTCGACGACGCCTACGGGATGCTGCGCGCCGCGATCGCCTCCGACGACCCCGTCGTCTTCCTGGAGCCCAAGCGGCTCTACTGGTCCAAGGCCGCATGGTCGCCGGACGCCCCGACCACCGTGGAGCCGATCGGGCGGGCCGTGGTGCGGCGCCCCGGCCGCAGCGCCACCCTGATCACCTACGGGCCGTCCCTCCCGGTGTGCATGGAGGCCGCGGAGGCGGCCCAGGCCGAGGGCTGGGACCTGGAGGTCGTCGATCTGCGGTCCCTGGTCCCGTTCGACGACGAGACGGTGTGCGCGTCCGTGCGCCGCACGGGCCGTGCGGTCGTCGTCCACGAGTCGAGCGGCTTCGGCGGCCCCGGCGGCGAGATCGCCGCCCGGATCACCGAACGCTGCTTCCACCACCTGGAGGCCCCGGTGCTGCGGGTCGCCGGCTTCGACATCCCGTACCCGCCGCCGATGCTCGAGAAGCACCATCTGCCGGGCGTGGACCGGGTGCTGGACGCCGTCGCCCGGCTCCAGTGGGAGGCGGAGCACTGATGGCCCAGGTCCTGGAGTTCAAGCTGCCCGACCTCGGTGAGGGGCTCACCGAGGCGGAGATCGTCCGCTGGCTGGTGGACGTGGGCGACGTCGTCGCCATCGACCAGCCCGTCGTGGAGGTCGAGACGGCGAAGGCCATGGTCGAGGTCCCGTGCCCCTACGGCGGTGTCGTCACCGCGCGGTTCGGGGAGGAGGGCACGGAACTTCCCGTCGGCGCGCCCCTGCTGACCGTCGCCGTCGGCGCCACGGAAGGCGGTGCCACCGGCACCCCGGCCGCGGCTCCGGCCCCGGCCGCCGAGTCCGAGAGCTCGGGGAACGTGCTCGTCGGCTACGGCACCGGAGCGCCCGCGGCGCGCCGCCGGCGGGTCAGGCCGCCGAGCGTGACGGCCCCGAAGAGCACGGCCGGTCCGGCGCGCCCGGTGGCCCCGGCCGCGCCGACCGCCCCCGTCTCCCTCGCCGTCCCCGTTGCTCCGGCCGACCGGACCGGGCCCGTGCCGGTCATCTCGCCGCTGGTGCGGAAGCTGGCCCGGGAGCACGGGCTGGACCTGCGGGAGCTGACCGGGTCGGGACCCGAGGGGCTGATCCTGCGCGGTGACGTCGAGAACGCGATCCGGGCGGTGGAAGCCCCCACAGCGCCGGCCGCACAGGCCGCCGCCCCGGCCGCCGTGGCTGTCGCGGCCGCCGAGCGGGTGCCGCTCCGCGGTGTGCGGGGGGCCGTCGCCGAGAAGCTCAGCCGCAGCCGTCGCGAGATCCCCGACGCCACCTGCTGGGTCGACGCCGACGCCACCGAGCTGATGGCCGCGCGCGCGGCCATGAACGCGGCAGGTGGCCCGAAGATCTCGGTGCTCGCCCTCTTCGCCAGGATCTGCGCGGCCGCCCTCGCCCGGTTCCCCGAGCTGAACTCCACGGTCGACATGGAGGCCCGTGAGATCGTGCGCCTGCCGGGCGTGCACCTCGGCTTCGCCGCGCAGACCGAGCGCGGGCTCGTCGTCCCGGTCGTCCGGGACGCCCACACCCGCAACGCGGAGTCCCTGACCGCCGAGTTCGCCCGCCTCACCGAGTCGGCCCGGGCGGGCACGCTCACGCCGGCGCAGCTCACCGGCGGCACGTTCACGCTCAACAACTACGGCGTGTTCGGTGTCGACGGCTCCACGCCGATCATCAACCACCCCGAGGCGGCGATGCTCGGCGTCGGCCGGATCATCCCGAAGCCCTGGGTGCACCAGGGCGAGTTGGCGGTCCGTCAGGTCGTCCAGCTCTCGCTGACCTTCGACCACCGGGTCTGCGACGGCGGCACCGCGGGCGGCTTCCTCCGCTACGTGGCCGACTGCGTGGAGCAGCCCGCGGTCCTGCTCCGCACCCTGTAGTCGCCGGTTGGGGTGCCGCCCGGTCACGGTGGCACCCGACGGCCTTTCGGCGCCGGGAGGCTCTCTCCGGGTACCGCCATGTGCCCGGGGCGTCCCTGGGCACCGCCATGTGCCCGGGGCGTCTCCGGGTATCGCCGCCATGAGGCCGGGGCGTCTCCGGGTACCGCCATGAGGTTCCTGCGGGAGTCCGGCGCGGTGGAACCTCGGGCGAGTTCCGCCGGGTCCGGCGCGGTGAGGTGCCGGGCGTGCTCCGACGGGTTCGTGCCGTCGTGCGGGTCCGTGCCGTCGTAGTGGTGATGGGCACGGGGCACCCTGTCGGCGCCGCCGCATGGGCCGGAGGGCGCGGGGCCGCAAGGGCCGGTGGGTGCGGGCACTGCAACGGGGCCCGCCGCGAGAACCGGGGGGCGGGGCATCTCAACGGTCCGCCGCATGGGCCGGAGGGCCGGAGGTCTCGTGGCGTGACTCCTGACGATCTGTCCCCAGGCACCCGCGAGCGCTGGAACCGGTACCGGTGGGTTCGCCCCGGCGACCGTGAATCATACTTCTGGGGTGACCGCGTATGACGCCGTAGTGCTCGCCGGGGGTGCCGCCAGGAGACTGGGCGGTGCCGACAAACCGGGCGTGAGCGTGGGAGGCCGGACGCTGCTCGACCGGGTGCTCACCGCGTGCGCGGGCGCCGGTGCGACCGTCGTCGTGGGTGAACGGCGGGCCACGGCACGACCCGTCGTCTGGACCCGTGAGAACCCGCCCGGTGGCGGACCGGTCGCCGCCCTCCACGCGGGACTCCGGCACGTCACCGCCGAAAGCTTGCTGGTGCTCTCCGCCGATCTGCCGTTCCTCGGCCCGCGGACGGTGCGGGAGCTGCTGGACGCCCTGGAGCACGGCGACCGCGAGGGCGCGCTGTGCACCGACCCGGACGGCCGCGACCAGCCTCTCGTAGCCGCGTACCGGGCGGAACCGCTCCGGCGCGAGCTGGCGCTGCTGGCCACCGAGCACGGCGGTCTGACCGGGCTGCCCCTGCGGCTGCTCACCCATGAGCTCGACCTCGCCCGTATCGCACCCGAGCCGCTCGCCTCCTTCGACTGCGACACCTGGGAGGACATCGCCGCCGCCCGCGCCCGTATCAGGGAGCATGGAAGCGTGCTGGACGAATGGATTTCCGCGGTCAAGGACGAACTGGGCATCGACCTCGACGTCGACACAGGCGTCCTCCTGGACCTGGCCCGAGACGCGGCCCACGGCGTGGCGCGCCCCGCCGCCCCGCTCACCACCTTCCTCGTCGGCTACGCGGCCGCGAAGGCCGCCGGCGACGGCGAACAGGCCGTCGCCGAGGCGGCGCGCAAGGCGGCGGCCCTCGCCGCCCGCTGGGCGAAGGAAGCCGAAGGGGCCGAAGGGACGGACGGACCGGAATGACCTCCCCCACCTCCCGGCCCCTGACCGGCTCGGCCGATCCGGACCCCTTCACCGAGATCTGGGAGGGCCCCTGCGGAGTGTCGCCCCGGACCGACACCGACGCCGGCCACTTCGACGCCCCTGGCCCCGGCGCTGCCCACTCCGACGCCGCCGGCTCCGACGCCGCGCACTTCGTCGCCGACGAGGCGTCCGACCCGGACTCCCCGGGCCCTGCGCCCTCGCGCAGTCCGGACACCGACCGGCCGCTCCCCAGCGAGCACATGGACACCGGTGAGGCCGCGGCGGGCGACGAGGAGCACGCCGTGGAGGAGGCCCTCGCCCTGGTGAGCAGGACGGGAGGCGCCGGGCGGAGCGCGGGCGGCGCGGCACGGAAAGAGGTGGCGCACAAGGCGATGGCGTGGGCCGATGCCCGGACCGTGGCCCGCCGGGCCGGGGCCGAGTCCGCCCCGCGGACCCACAGGGCCGGGCTGGCGGACGCCCTCGGGAGGATCCTCGCGCAGCCGCTCACCGCACTCGTCGACCTGCCGTCGTTCGACACCTCGGCCATGGACGGCTGGGCCGTCGCGGGGCCGGGCCCCTGGGCCGTGGCCGAGGAGGGCGCCGCCGCCGTACTTGCCGGCCGCACCCGGTCCGAGGCGCTGTCCGACGGGGAGGCGGTCGTGATCGCCACCGGTGCCAAGATCCCCCCCGGTGCCACGGCCGTCGTCCGCAGCGAACATGCCCGGATCGAGCACGCCCCCGCCGGGCAGACCGGGGTCGGGGACCCCCACGCGGTGAGCGCCCTCGTCGAGGCCGTTCAGGGCGTCGTCGGCAGTGAGGCCGGCCGGGCGCGCGAAGCCGACCGCGCCTGCGAGGACGTCCGCGGCCCCGAGGACGGTCGCACCCCCGAGGACGGCCCCGCGCCCCGGTCCGACCGTGCGCCCCAGTCCGACCGTGCGCCCCAGTCCGACCGTGTGCGCCAGGACACCCGACGGTCCGAGGACACCCGACGGTCCGAAGCCTCCCCACCGTCCGAGGACACCCGCCCCCACGACCGCGACCGGCCGGCCGCGGGCGGCCCCACCCGCTGGCTCCACGCGCAACGCGAGGTGGTCCAGGGCCAGGACATCCGCCCGCGCGGTCAGGAATGCCGTCGAGGGGACCGACTGGCACCGGCCGGTACGCCGGTCACCCCCGCCGTGCTCGGCCTTGCCGCGGCCGCGGGCTACGACGAGCTCCTCGTGGTGGCCAGGCCCCGAGTGGAGGTCCTGGTCCTCGGCGACGAGCTGCTGACCGAGGGGCTCCCGCACGACGGGATGGTCCGGGACGCCCTCGGACCCATGACGGGACCGTGGCTGAGGGCGCTCGGCGCCGAGGTGGTGGCGACGCGTCGGGTCGTCGACGATGCCGAGGTCCTGTTCCGCGCGGTCAGCGGTTCCGACGCCGATGTGATCGTCACAACCGGTGGCACGGCGTCGGGTCCGGTCGACCATGTGCATCCCGTGCTGCGGAAGGCAGGCGCGGAGCTGCTGGTCGACGGTGTCGCCGTGCGGCCCGGACACCCCATGCTGCTGGCGCGCCTCGCGCCCGGCCGGTGGCTCGTGGGGCTGCCAGGGAATCCGCTCGCCGCGGTGTCGGGACTGCTGACGCTGGCCGAGCCGTTGCTGCGTGCGCTCTGCGGCCGGGCCGGAGCCGAGCCGTACTCGGCACCGGTACGGGGGGCGGTGCCCGGGCATCCGCACGACACCCGGCTGGTTCCCGTGGTGCACCGTGCCGATGAGGCGGTGCCGCTGCACTTCAGCGGCCCGGCGATGCTGCGGGGCGTGGCCGCCGCGGACGGGCTCGCCGTGGTACCCCCGGGTGGCGCGGAGCCCGGGCAGGAGCTGGTGGTCCTCGATCTCCCCTGGACAGCTCCGATGCCCGAGGTGGGATGTTTCACGTGAAACTGCCCGGACAGGACGCGATGGCCCGCGAGGCCGGTGAGCATCTGGTCATGGGCACGGTGAAGCTGCCCCGCAGGCCCATCCAGCCCATGCACCAGGATCCGGAGGCCAGCGCGCTGCAGCCGACCGACCGAGTGATCACCATCGTGCGGGCCGCGGGCGGCTCGGGACGCAACGGCAACGGCAACGGCTGGGAACCTGACGGCAGGTGACGTGTCCGCAGGTGCGTGACACGTCCGTCAGGCAGGTCCGTCGCGCGGGTCCCGGAGTAGCCTCGCGGCCATGTATGCGATCACCATCCCAGAAGCAGGCGGCCCCGAGGCCCTGGTGTGGGCCGAGGTACCGGATCCCGTGCCCGGTCAGGGAGAGGTCCTCATCGAGGTGGCGGCCGCCGCCGTGAACCGTGCCGATGTGCTCCAGCGGCAGGGCTTCTACGATCCGCCGCCGGGCACGTCCCCCTACCCCGGGCTGGAGTGCTCGGGCCGGATCGCCGAGCTGGGCCCCGGGGCGTCCGGCTGGGCCGTGGGCGACGAGGTGTGCGCGCTGCTGAGCGGTGGCGCCTACGCCGAGAAGGTGACCGTCCCGGCGGGGCAGTTGCTTCCGGTGCCGAAGGGCCTGGACCTGGTCACCGCGGCGGCACTGCCCGAAGTCGCCTGCACGGTATGGTCCAACGTCTTCATGGTGGCCCATCTGCGGCCCGGCGAGACGCTGTTGGTCCACGGCGGTTCTAGCGGCATCGGCACCATGGCGATCCAGCTGGCGAAGGCCGTCGGCGCGCGGGTCGCGGTGACGGCGGGCAGCGCGGAGAAGCTGGCCCGCTGCGCGGAACTGGGTGCGGACATCCTCATCGACTACCGCGAGCAGGACTTCGCCGAGGAGATCCGGCGGGCGACGGACGGCGCCGGCGCGGACGTCATCCTGGACATCATCGGTGCGAAGTACCTGGACCGGAACGTACGGGCGCTCGCCGTGAACGGCCGGCTCGCCGTGATCGGCCTCCAGGGCGGCATCAAGGGCGAACTGAACCTGGCGGCGCTGCTGGCGAAGCGGGCCGCGATCACGGCCACGACCCTGCGCGCCCGGCCCAGGGGCGAGAAGGCGGCGATCGTCGCAGCCGTACGGGAACACGTATGGCCGCTCATCGAGGCCGGGCGGGTGAGGCCGGTCGTGGACCGTACGCTGCCGCTCGCCGATGCGGCGCAGGCGCATCGGGTCATGGAGTCCAGCGAACACGTCGGCAAGATCCTGCTGGCGGCGCCCACACCGGTGTAACAGGGCGGAGCAGCACACCCGTTGCCGACCTCGGCCATCGACCGCCGACTGCCCTGGTACGCCGCCCGCCGCCCGCCGCCCGCCGCCCGTCGCCGGTCGTTGCGCGTCCCCGGCTGCCGGTGCCCGTCCGCGGTCGCCAACCGGTCCGGCCTCGCCAACCGGTACAGCTCCGCCGTCCGCCCCTGCCCCGCTGCCCGTTCCCGTCCGTGCCTTCCCCCCGGCCCCGTCCGGCTCCTGTCCCGGCCGAACCCCGGCCGTACCCCCCGGCCCCGTCCGTCCCCCGCTGTGCGAAGGCCCTTGGAAACCGCCACGAGGGCCCTCCATACGAAGGCCCCCTCCGTGCGTGATGCGCGGCGGGGGCCGTGGAGCCGGGCCGCCCGGTGGGTGCGACGGGCGGCGGGGCCGGATGGGCGGTGCTCCTACAGGTACGGGCCGGAGCGGGCCGCCCCGCGGCGGTGGTCGTCGTCATCGTCGGTCGGCGCACCGGGCGGAAGGGCACGGCGCATCTGCTCCAGCTGCGCGCGGGCCGCCATCTGCTGGGCGAACAGCGCGGTCTGGATCCCGTGGAAGAGCCCTTCGAGCCATCCCACCAGCTGGGCCTGGGCGATGCGGAGTTCGGAATCGGACGGCACCGCGTCGTCGGTGAACGGCAGCGACAGGCGCTCCAGTTCCTCGACCAGTTCGGGCGCGAGGCCGTCCTCCAGCTCCTTCACGGAACTCGCGTGGATCTCCTTGAGGCGCACCCGGCTCGCCTCGTCCAGAGGAGCCGCGCGGACTTCCTCCAGGAGTTGCTTGATCATGCTGCCGATGCGCATGACCTTCGCGGGCTGCTCGACCATGTCCGTCACGGGCACCTCGCGCGACTCGTCGTCACCGCCGCCGATTGCCATCCCGTCCTGGCCCACTACGAGGACCTGGGGGCTTTCCTGCGACGACCGTTCACTCCTCGGCATCTCCATGCCGCCATTCTCTCGCACAGGTTGTTCTGCCTCACAGCTCGGTGTGCCCCGGGAGACGGTTGATCCACCGTCTTCCGGGGCGACAAACCGCTTTCGACCGGGGCGACGAACAGCTTCGACCGGGCGACGAACCGTTTCGGACGGGACGACGAACGGTTTTCGGACGGTCCCGGCGGCCGGTTCAGCCCGCTCGGCGGGCGAGCACCAGCCGGGAGCGGGTGAACGCGGCGGCGAGCAGTCCGGCGAGGAGCGGGACGACCACGGCGAGCAGTCCGATGGCCTCCCACGGCACCTCGATGGGCGTGTACGCCGACTCCATCGGGTTCTCCCGCATGTCCTCCACGGCCTTCCGGAGATCGGCCAGCCGCAGGGCCACGGCGGGCACCACGCCCGCGGCGGTGCCCAGCAGGACCCCGGTGCCCGCGACGACCGCGCACTGGAACCCGGTGAGGGAGCGCCGTACCCGCGGAGGTGCGCCGACCGCGCTCAGCGTGGTCAGATCGGCTTCCGCGTCGGCCTTGGCGAGGCCGGTGGTGATGGCGGCCGCGCCGAGGGTGACGATGCCCGCGAAGAGGATCAGGATCAGGCTGAAGACGTTGTCGTTCCTTCCCTGCTCGTAGACGGTCGTCAGGTGTGCCTCGTTGCCCGCCAGTGCGAGGCCTGCGGCGATCCGCTGCTCCTCCTCGGGGCTGGGGTTCCGGGACACCTCGTAGATGCTTCCGGCGGGGCCGCTGCGCAGGCCGATCCGGTCCGCCAGCGACTGCGGGACGATCATGCGGATGCCGGGGGTGCCGGCGTACTCGTCGGGGGCGACGTAGGCCTGCAGGAGGTCGGTCCTGGTCCGCTGCGGGGCGCGGGCGTCTTCGGGGCGGGAGGTGTCGTTCGGGCTGTAGCGGTGCTCGGACTTCACCGTCACCTTGCCGTCCTTGGCGTACGCGCTGTTCAGCAGGACGGGCCTGCCCTCTTCCAGGGCCCTGGCCGCCGCCGGGTCGTCGAGCTTCACGTAGGTGCGCAGCAGGGCGGCGTCCCCGACGATGATCTTGCTTTCGGTGGAGACGAGCGTGCCGTAACCGACGTACTCGTCGACGCAGACCGGCGAGGTCATCAGCTTCTTGTGTTCGTCGGCGGAGAGCCGGGCCGCGAGTTCCTTGCCGCCCTTGTCCGCGAGGGGGCAGACGCGCCCGGCGGGCCGGACCAGTTCGACGTTGCCGCACTGGTCGCCCTCGCCGTTGTACACGTCGCAGTCGCTGCCCGCCCACACCCGGCCGTAGTCGGCCCGGCCGCCGACGACGGGCAGTTCGCGTTCCGCGACCGCGCGGGCCCGGGCCAGCGCCACCTCCGGCCTGGCGTCCTCGCGATAGGTGTCGGCGGCCATCGCGACGGTGCCGGGGGTCAGGTTGGGGTGGTTCTCGAAGCGCGCCTCGGCGTCCTCGCTGACCATGTACGTCAGCAGGGCGACGGTTCCGGCGACGGCGGCCATGACGGCGGCGACGGCGGGTGCGGTGCGGCCCCTGTTGCGGGCGGCGTCGCGGAGGGCGAGCCGGGGCGCCAGCGGCAGTCCGCGTCCGAGTCGGCCGAGGAAGCCGACGATGACGGGGATGCAGGCGAGCACGCCGAGCTCGGCGACCACCGAGCCGGCGGCCACGATCATCGGGCTCTGGCCGGTGAGTCCTGCGTACAGGGCGACGGATACGCCGAGGGCGATGGTGGCGAGACCGATCAGCGGCAGGACACGGGAGCTGCGGCGTACTCCGCGGCGGCCGGAGAGTGCCTCCAGGACGGACTGCCGGCCGGCCACGATCGCCGGGGCCAGCGCCGCCAGTACGCCCGTGACCAGGCCGATCACGGCGATGGTGAGGATCTCGACGGCGTCGATCTCCAGCGTTCCGAAGCGCTGGCCCGTCCACTGTTCGATCGTCGGCCGGAAGACCACGGTGAGCAGGAGGCCGGCGGCGGTGCCGAGCACGGCTCCGGCGCCGCCGAGGACCACACCGCCCGCGAGGACGACGGCGCGGATGTGACGGCGGTCGCCGCCGCAGGTGCCGACGAGGCCGAGTTGCCGACGGGAGCGCCGGGCGCCGACGGCGAAGGCCGGACCGGCGAGGAGCACGATCTCCAGGACGGCCATGGCGACCACGGTGACCAGCGCGGCGGTCAGCTCGGCCGTGCTGCCCCCCTCCCACTGCACGGTGTCGTCCATCATCGGCACCTGGGACGCGGGCGGCGGGTCGAGGGCGACCTGCCGGGACAGTACGAGCGCGCCCTTCCGGTTGGCGGCGAGGACGTTCTGCCAGGTCACTCCGTTCGACCCGGCGGGTGCCTCGACCAGCAGGTCCGCGGACTCGGCGTTCGGCGGGACGAGGTTCTTGTCCTTGGCGGCCCTGGCCTTCCACGGGGCGATGACCGCGCCCGGTTCGGCGAACAGGTACGGCACGTCGAGTTCCGCGGGCTTCTCCACCGCGCCGGTGATGGTGAAGGTCAGGTCCGGGCCGCGGAGGGTGGTGCGGGAGCCGACGTGGAGTCCGGTCCTCTCCAGGAACGCTTCGGTGGCGACGACCTCACGGTTGTTCTTCGGGTAGTCGCCGCGCACCAGTTCGACGAAACCGCGCACCATCGGGTCGGCGGTCCTGAGCTCGACGAGCTGCACGCCGGTGATGCCGTAGCGGGTCTCCGCGGTGACCGGGACCGACTGGCGGGTGAGGACACGGGACCCCTGGGGGACGGTCGCGGCGAGGTCGACGTCGGCCTCGGCAGCCGGGGCGTCCTGGTCGACCGTCGTGTAGCCGCTCTCGTCGGGCATCTGCTGGATGGGGGCGGTGCCCATGCCCGGGTCGTCGAACCGGGCGTCGGCCGAACCCAGTTCGGCGGTCAGTCGTTCCACCGGGGTCGGGTCGGCGCTGCGGTACGAGATGTCCGCGGCGGTCACGCCGAGCACCGGCAGGGCGATCATCGCGACGACCAGGGCGCTGCGTTTCTTCGCGCGCAGCGCGTCACGCCGGGCGATGCGGAGGGCGGCGCGCCATCCGCCGACGAATCCGCTCACAGGGCGCCTCCGGACGCGAGCAGCGAGGTGGCGTCGGCGGAGAGCGTCTGGTCGACGAGCGAGCCGTCGCGCAGGAACACGACGCGGTCCGCCCAGGCGGCGAAACGGGGTTCGTGGGTGACCATGACACCGGCGGCGCCGGCGTCGCAGCGGGTGCGCAGCAGGGCGAGGACGGCTTCGCCGGTCTCGGAGTCGAGCGCGCCGGTCGGTTCGTCGGCGAGCACCAGGCGGCGGTGGCCGACGAGGGCACGGGCGATGGCGACGCGCTGCTGCTGGCCGCCTGACATCTCGTCGGGGAACCGGTCGGCGATCTCGGAGAGGTTCAGCTCGGCGAGAGCGTCGTGGGCTTCCTTGCGGGCCCTGCGGACGGGTACGCCGTCGAGTTCGCGGGGCAGGGCGATGTTCTCGGCGGCGGTCAGTGCCGGGATGAGGTTGTAGTCCTGGAAGACGTAGCCGACGCTGCGGCGGCGCAGCGCGGCGAGTCCCCTGCGGCCGAGGCCGGAGAGGTCCTGGCCTTCGATGATCACCTGGCCGGAGCTGGCGGTGTCGAGGCCGCCCGCCAGGGTGAGCAGGGTGGACTTGCCGGAGCCGGAGGGGCCCATGACCGCGACGAGTTCGCCGGCGTGGACGGTGAGGTCGATTCCGCGCAGTGCGTGCACCTCGGCCACGCCCGAGCCGTGCGTACGGGTCAGGGCGCGGAGTTCGAGGACGGGTGCGGACGACGGGGCGCCTGACGCGCCGGATGACGGTGTGTGCGCTGCGGACATGTGGGTCCCCCCTGGCGGAGTCAGCTGGTGTGGTGCGTACGGGCGGCCCGGTGGCGGGCTTCGAGCGGCGGGGCGGGGGCCGTACGGGGTGTCGGCGGCCCCGTGTCCGGGTCGTTCGCGATGGCGTCGGCGAGGCGCACCAGGCGGGTCTCGCAGTGGTCGAGCCAGCGGGCCTCGGCCTCGGCCTGGAAGATCAGCTGTTCGAGTACGAGGAGCCAGGCGACCTCGTCGCGGTCGCCGGGGCCGTTGCCGAGCGCCTGGGCCTTGAGCCGGGTGTAGTCCTGCATGGCCTTCAGGGTGTGGGTGCGCTGGGCCTGGATGACCGCGCGGATGTCGACGCCGGGGGTGCCGACGGCCATGGCGAGCTTGATGGCGAGTTCGTCGCGGGGCGGGCTGGTGCGGTCGACGGGCGTGCCGAACCACGCGGTCAGCTCCCGGCGTCCCGCGTCGGTGATCGCGTACAGCGCGTGGCCCGCCTGGTCCTCGCCGTCCTGGACGACCATGCCGTCGCGCTCCAGGCGGCCGAGCGTCGTGTAGACCTGGCCGACGTTGAGCGGCCAGGTGGCGCCGGTACGGGACTCGAACTCCGTGCGGAGCTGGGAGCCGTAGCGGGGGCCGCGTTCGAGGAGGGCGAGGAGCCCGTGGCGGATCGACATACTCAGTATGTATACCGAGTATGTCGAGGGAGACAAGCCGCGCCGGTGTCACTGGCGGCGCAGGCGCCACCCCAGGAACCCCAGCCCCAGGCCGGTGAGCGTCAGCCCCGCCCCCAGGGACAGCACATGGACCCGCACGTCGGCGCCGGTGGGGACGAGCCGCTCGGGCGCGCGGTGGGCGGCGGCCGGAGGCGGCGGACTCGGCGACGAGATCTCCGTCACGGTCGTCCCGTACTCCTCGGCCTCCGGAGCCGAAACATCCGGTTCGTCCGTTTCGTGTTTCCATGGGGGCCGGTCGTGCCGTCCGCGCCCCGGGCCGTCCCGGTGGTCACGCGATGTGTCCTTCGACGGGCGGACGACGTCGCTCTCCGCCGGCTTCACGGACGGCCGCTCCCCGGGCTTCCCGAGGGGCTTCCCGGGCCGCCGCGCCGGAGGCTCCGCACGCGCGCCGGGCGTCCGGGTCGCCTGCGGTGTGCCCGGCACGGTCCCACCCGGCGTCGACGGCTCACCGGTGACCTCGGCCGCGTCGTCCCGATGCTGCTCCTGCGCCGTCCCCGGGCCGACGGACACCGCGCCGTCCTGCGGCCGCCCGCTCTGCTCGTGCCGCCCGGCGTCCTCCGCCGGGGGGCGCGCCCCATCCGACCTCCCGGGACGCGGCCGTCCCTCGCCCGCGGGCCGTCCGGCGAGCTCCCCGTCCGGGCTCCGCCCGGCCGCCACCGTCGTAAGCGGCTGGGGTCCGCCAGGCCCCGTCCCGTGCGCCCCGGGCGGAGTCGACCCCACGCCCAGCAGCGCCACTCCCGCCAAGGCGCACCCACCGACCGCGACGCCGCTGAGTGGCCGGATCCCTGGAGCCATTGCGCGGCCCCCTCCCGTACTGGCACGGAGTCCCGAGGTGACAGAGAAAAGCGTCACACGGAGAGCCCCGGCGGGCACGTCGCACTACTGCGTACGCGTGGACCACGGCCACGGCTATCGCTATCGCTATCGCTATCGCTATGGCGCCGGCTACGGGGGCCGGCGCCGGAACCGGGCAGGGCGGACCGCGGCTACGGCTACGGCGCCGGCACCGGGAAGTCCGACCGCCGGGGGGAGCGCCTCCCGGACAGTGCACCGGACGCGCACCAGCCGGCGCCTCCGCAACAGGGTGCCGGAGACGACGAAGGGGCGGCACCGCAGTGCCGCCCCTTCGTCGGGAAGATCACTTCGGGGGGTTGCCCGTCGAGACCTCAAGCGTGAACGTCGTGCCCGACGGGTCCACTGCCGTGCCCTTGGCGGGCCACTGCTGCACCACCACGCCCTCGCCCCACTGGGCGTTGTCCACGTCCTTGGGGTCGACCTTCCAGCCGGCGGCCTGGAGGCATTCCTTCACCGACAGGATGTCCTTGTAGACGAAGTCGGGGGCGCGGACCTTCTCCGGGTCCAGGGAGTCCTTGGACGGATCCGTGCACTCCTCTGCGTCGATCTTGCGGTGGCGTTCCGGACCCTTGTGGTCGGCGGCCGGAGCGCTGGTCTCGGTGCCGCCGCCCCGGTTGCCGCCTTCCTCCTCGTCGCCGCCGCGGGTGAGGGCGGTGACCAGACCGCCGATGGCGATCAGGGCGACCAGGACCGCACCCACGACGACCGGCGCGTTCCGCCTGCCGCCGCCCGGGGCCATCGGGACGGGCGTGGGGGAGACCGCGTACGGCGGCGGCGTCTGCGCCACCGGCGGCGCGGGCTGCTGCGGGTAGCCGTACGACGGGGCCGGCGTGTGGGCCGGGGCCGACGGCGCGTACGGGCCGGGCTGGTACGGGGTCTGGACCTGGCCGACGGGCATCCCGCCCGACTGGTCGACCGGCGGGAAGACCGTGGACCCGACTGCCGCACCGCTGCTCACCGGGCCGTTGCCGGTGATGGCGGGCGCGCCGATCGGCTGGCCCGAGCCCATCACCCGCGCGCACTCGTCACGCATCGCCGCCGCGCTCGGGAAGCGCTCGTTCGGGTTCTTCTTCAGTGCCCGCGCGACCAGGGCGTCCAGCGCCGGCGGGATCGAACGGTTCACCGAGGACGGCGGTACCGGCTCCTCCTGCACATGCGCGTACGCGATGGCGAGCGGCGAGTCCGCGTCGAACGGCAGCCGGCCGGTCAGCAGCTGGAACAGCATGATGCCTACGGAGTACAGGTCGGAGCGGGCGTCCACGCCGCGGCCCAGCGCCTGCTCGGGCGACAGGTACTGCGGAGTGCCGACCACCATGCCGGTCTGCGTCATCGACGTCACACCGGACTGCATGGCGCGCGCGATGCCGAAGTCCATGACTTTGACCACACCGCGCTTGGTCACCATGACGTTGCCGGGCTTGATGTCCCGGTGGACCAGCCCCATTTCATGACTGGCCTCCAGCGCGGCCAGCACATCGGCCGTCACCTTCAGTGCCTTGTCGGCCGGCATGGCGCCGTACTGCTGGATGTCGGCCTGGAGCACGGAGCCCAGCGGCCGGCCCTCGACGTACTCCATGACGATGTACGGCATCGGAGCGCCGTCCAGCACGTCCTCACCGGTGTCGAACACCGAGACGATGTTGGTGTGCTGAAGCTTCGCCACCGCCTGCGCCTCGCGGCGGAACCGCTCGCGGAACGACTGTTCCCGGCCGAGCTCGGTGTGCAGCGTCTTGATGGCGACCTGGCGGTCGAGTGCGGTGTCGTGCGCGAGATAGACGGACGCCATGCCGCCCTCGCCGAGCAGATCGCGCAGCTGATAGCGCCCGCCCGCGACGGACCCGCCTGCGTAGCGGCCCCGTGCGCCGTCCTGGCTCATGACTCTTGCATCCCCCTTGGCGCGAAGGCCCGCTGCCGTGCACTGCGATCCAGACCCTTTATGTACGCGCCAAGTCTGCCCGAGGGCCGGGGCACGTCAAGCCGCGGGCCCGTTCCGTGACGGTACGCACAACAACCGTCTCGGAAGCGTTACAGGACCGCCACCGATTTGCACCGGTGTACGGGCAACGACGGCGCCGCCCCGCTCATCTCAGACCGTGAGGTCGTACCGAGGCTGTAGCGTGCACTACCGGAACACCGTAACGACCACCGCACCAGCGGCCAGATACGACGGCGAGGAAAGATGGCACCCGAACCCGAGGGAAACGGCGCCGGGATGGCCGATGCGCACGACCAGGAGGCATGGGGAGTCGGCGGTCTCGTCGGCGACGGGCGCTACCGGCTGACGCACCGCCTGGGCCGGGGTGGCATGGCGGAGGTGTTCGCTGCCGAGGACGTACGGCTCGGCCGTACCGTCGCCGTCAAGCTGCTGCGTCCGGACCTGGCCGAGGATCCGGTCTCCAAGGCCCGGTTCACCCGTGAGGCACAGTCCGTCGCGGGGCTCAACCACCATGCGATCGTCGCCGTCTACGACTCCGGCGAGGACGTCGTGGGCGCCAACTCCGTTCCGTACATCGTGATGGAGCTCGTCGAGGGCCGGACCATCCGTGATCTGCTCGTCAGCGCGGAGGCTCCGCCGCTGGACCAGGCGCTCATCATCGTCTCCGGTGTCCTTGAGGCCCTCGCGTACTCGCACCAGCACGGCATCGTGCACCGGGACATCAAGCCGGCGAACGTCATCATCACCAACAGCGGCGCCGTGAAGGTGATGGACTTCGGCATCGCCCGCGCCCTGCACGGCGCGCAGTCGACGATGACGCAGACCGGCATGGTGATGGGCACGCCCCAGTACCTCTCCCCGGAACAGGCCCTGGGCAAGGCCGTGGACCACCGCAGCGACCTGTACGCGACGGGCTGTCTGCTCTACGAACTGCTCGCCCTGCGGCCCCCGTTCACCGGTGAGACCCCGCTCTCCGTCGTCTACCAGCATGTACAGGACATGCCCGTTCCGCCGTCCGAGGTGTCGGACGGGGTGCCGCCGGAGCTCGACGGCATGGCCATGCGCGCGCTCGCGAAGGACCCGGACGACCGGTTCCAGAGCGCCGAGGAGATGCGCGGCCTGGTCCAGTACGCGCTCCAGATGCTCCAGGAGCAGGGCGGCCACAGCGGCACCTGGAACACCGGACCGGTCGCCGTCCACGACGGCCGGAACGCCACCAGCGGCGTCGCCGCGACCACCGTGATGGGCCACCAGCCCCACCCCGTCCACGGAGAGACGTCGCAGTTCGGTGCGCCGATCCTGCCGCCGCCGAACCCGCACGACGGCGGATACGACGGCGGTCACGGGTCCGGCGGCACCGGGCGCGGAGGCCGCGGCAAGGTCGTGCTGTTCCTCGTGCTCGCCCTGGTGGCGATCACCGCGGGCGTCGCGTTCGCGATCAAGGCGGCGAACACCGGCGGCGGTACGCAGGAGAACCAGAAGCCGACCAACAGCCCCACCTCGACCAAGCCGTCGCCCTCGCCCACGCCCGAGGAGAGCACCGGCGAGGAGGAGGAGACCGGAACCTCCACCGACGGAGGCGGCGGCTGGACCCAGGACCCGCCCAAGACCCAGGAACCGCCCAGCCAGCAGCCCAGCTACACGCCGTCCGGCGAGCCCTCTGACCCGACGGACCCCGGCACCACCGACGGCGGCACCGACCCCGGCACCACCGACGGCGGGACCGACCCCGGCACCACCGACGGCGGGACCGACCCGGGTACCGCCAACGGCGGCACCGACCCGGGTACCGCCAACGGCGGGACCGACCCGGGCACCGCCAACGGCGGCGCCGACGGCAACGTCACCACCGGTACGGGCACGACGACGGGTACGACTCCCTGAGGACGGCCTGAGGCCCCGCGGGGGCCCGAGAAACTTCACCAGGGCGCGTTCACCGGAGCGCGCTCATCCGGAGAACGCGTCGCACACCGCCTCGTACTCGCGGGTCCACCAGACCGCAAGGGCCGATGCCGCAGGGAACTGCGCGTCGGCCCTTCGGTCTCCCAGCTGGTAGCGCCAGCGCAGGTGCCAGAAGTCGTTGAGGCGCTCCCACCACACCCGGTGGGCGGCCGCGGCCAGCTCGCCCGCCGCCGCACCGGCGGCACGCCGGTAGGCGCGCGCATAGGCGCGGATCTTGGGCAGCTCCAGCCGGCCGCACGGCGCCACGAAGAAGATCACCGCGGCCCGGACCGCCTCCTCGGCGCGCGGCTGGACGTCCAGCCGGTCCCAGTCGACGATCGCCACCGGCTCGCTGCCCCGGTACAGCAGGTTCAGCGGATGGAAGTCGCCGTGCACCCAGCCCGCGGCGGGAGCGCCCGGCGAGGGCGGCCTGCGGTGTACCTGCCGGTGCAGCATTGCGCGACGCTCCACCAGCCGGTGCTCGGCGAGCTCGTCGAAGGCGTCCCGGGGCCTCCTCCCGCGGACCAGCGTCAGCAGTTCGTCGATCACGCCGAAGGTGTCGGCGGGGTCGGCGCTGCTGTGTTCCTGCCGTGCGGACCGCTCTCCGTCGGCCTTCCCGGGCCGGTCGGCCGCGTCCACGCCCATCACCTGCTCCAGACGCGTGTGCACGAGTCCGAGGAGCGCCCCGAGGCGCCGGGACTGCAGGGTGCTCAGCTGGGCGCCGTCCCGGTGCCGGCCGTCGATCCAGGGGTGCAGGGCGTAGCAGCGGCCGTCGATCACCGTGACCGTGTTGCCGTCGTCGTCCGCGACCGGCGGTGCGACCGGCACCCCGACCGCCTGGAGCAGCTGGGTCGCACGGTGCTGGCGGACGATCGCGTCCCGGTCGCCGTCGAGATGGTGCTTCAGGAAGAAGGTGCCGCGGGTGGTGGTGAGACGGTAACCGTGGTTGAGCAGCCCCTGCGCGACGCGTTCGCAGGTCAGAGGCTCGGCTGCGGGCCGGTAGCGGCGCAGCAGGGCGCCCACGGGAGGAAGGGTTGCAGATGAGCGCGACACGTCCCAGATGTTAGATCACGCAGTGTGCTCATCCGGTCGACGCTTGACATGAGCGGTGCCGAGCCTTAGGGGCACGGGGATCGTGGGGTTCGCCGGGGCACGGGGATCGCGGGGGTTCGCCGGGACGCGGGGATCACGGGGATCACGGAGACCCCAGAGCCACTGCGACCCGGCAGGCGTAACGAGCTCGGGGATCACAACGAGCCCAGAGATCAAGGCACGCCAGGGAATCACGGCGCGTTCGGTAATCACGTCGGCGGCATCAGTGGGCGCGAAGCCGTGCGCCCCGGTCCCGCCCCGCGCGTCACTTCTGCTTCTCGGCCTTGAGTCGCGCCACGTACGCCGCCGCCTGCGAGCGGCGTGCCATGCCCAGCTTGGACAGCAGGCTGGACACATAGTTCTTGATCGTCTTCTCGGCGAGGTGGAGCCGCTCCCCTATCGCCCGGTTCGTCATGCCCTCGCCGATGAGGTCCAGGATCTTCCGCTCCTGGTCGGTGAGCTGGGACAGCCGGTCGTCGCCCTTGCCGCCGGCGCCGTTGCGCAGCCGCTCCAGCACCCGGGCGGTGGCGACCGGGTCCAGCAGCGACCTGCCGGCCGCCACGTCCCGGACCGCCGCCAGCAGCTCGCTGCCGCGGATCGCCTTGAGGACGTAGCCGGAGGCGCCCGCCATGATCGCGTCGAAGAGGGCCTCGTCATCGGCGAACGAGGTCAGCATCAGGCACTTGATGTCCTCGTTCCGGGAGCGGACCTCACGGCACACCTCGACCCCGCTGCCGTCCGGCAGGCGCACGTCGAGCAGGGCCACATCGGGGCGGGTGGCCGGGATCCGCACCAGGGCGTCCGCAGCGGTGCCCGCCTCACCGATCACTTCGATGTCGTCCTCGGAGGAGAGCAGGTCGTGGACTCCGCGGCGGACGACTTCGTGGTCGTCAAGGAGAAAAACCGTGATTTTTCCTTCTTCACCCACGGAGCCAGTTTCACACATTCACTCTTCCCGTGGCGCGGGTCACCGGGATAACGTGCCCCTGTTCCGGCGGTCTGCAAGGCTGTGACCAGTGGTTGTTCCCAGCATTCCCGATTTACTTGGAAATCCAAGCAAAATCGCAGGTCAAATGGGGTTTCGCAGTAATGCGGTGCACTGGGTAACGTGCCTTCGGCAGGGCACTCGCCGGGGTACCTGTCACGCCTGTCTCCCGGCCGAGTAGCACCCACCCCCGTGCACACGTACGGATACAGGCGAGCCGCACTGGCACACCCGGCGAACCCGGGGGCCGGACAGACGGAGGAGCACGCACGTGACCGTGGAGAGTACTGCCGCGCGCAAACCGCGTCGCAGCAGCAGCGGCAGCAGCAAGCGGGCCGGCACCGGTGCCGCGAAGCAGCCGCAGAGCACGACGGAACCCCAGCTCGTACAGCTGCTCACGCCCGAGGGCGAGCGCGTCGAGAACCCGGAGTACGACGGCTTCGTGGCCGACCTCACCCCCGAGGCGCTGCGCGGTCTCTACCGGGACATGGTCCTGACGAGGCGCTTCGACGCCGAGGCCACCGCCCTGCAGCGCCAGGGCGAGCTGGGCCTGTGGGCGTCGCTGCTCGGCCAGGAGGCCGCCCAGATCGGTTCGGGCCGCGCCCTGCGCGACGACGACTACGTCTTCCCGACCTACCGTGAGCACGGCGTCGCCTGGTGCCGCGACGTCGACCCGACGAATCTGCTGGGCATGTTCCGTGGCGTCAACCACGGCGGCTGGGATCCCAACACCAACAATTTCCACCTGTACACGATCGTCATCGGTTCGCAGACGCTGCACGCCACCGGCTATGCCATGGGCGTGGCGAAGGACGGCGCCGATTCGGCCGTGATCGCGTACTTCGGTGACGGCGCGTCCAGCCAGGGCGACGTAGCCGAGGCCTTCACCTTCTCCGCGGTCTACAACGCGCCCGTCGTGTTCTTCTGCCAGAACAACCAGTGGGCGATCTCCGAGCCCACCGAGCGGCAGACCCGTGTCCCGCTGTACCAGCGCGCGCAGGGCTTCGGCTTCCCCGGTGTCCGCGTCGACGGCAACGACGTCCTCGCCTGCCTGGCCGTGACCCGCTCTGCGCTGGAGCGCGCCCGCCGCGGCGAGGGCCCGACCCTGGTCGAGGCGTTCACCTACCGCATGGGTGCCCACACCACCTCCGACGACCCGACCCGCTACCGGCACGACGACGAGCGGGCCGCCTGGGAGGCCAAGGACCCGATCCTGCGGCTCAAGGCGTACCTGGAGAGGGAGGGGCACGCGGACGAGGAGTTCTTCGCCTCCCTGGAGGAGGAGAGCGTCGCGCTCGGCAAGCGGGTGCGCGAGGCCGTGCGTGCCATGCCGGACCCGGACCACATGGCGATCTTCGAGAACATCTACGCCGACGGGCACGCCCTCGTCGACGAGGAGCGCGCGCAGTTCGCCGCGTACCAGGCGTCGTTCGCCGATGCGGCCGAGGAGGGCAAGTAAGCCATGGCAGTGGAGAAGATGTCGGTCGCCAAGGCGCTCAACGAGTCGCTGCGCAAGGCTCTCGATACCGACCCCAAGGTCGTGATCATGGGTGAGGACGTCGGCAAGCTCGGTGGCGTCTTCCGGATCACCGACGGGCTGCAGAAGGACTTCGGCGAGGGCCGGGTCATCGACACCCCGCTCGCCGAGTCGGGCATCGTGGGCACCGCGATCGGTCTGGCGCTGCGCGGCTACCGCCCGGTCGTCGAGATCCAGTTCGACGGTTTCGTCTTCCCCGCGTACGACCAGATCGTCACGCAGCTCGCGAAGATGCACGCCCGGGCCCTCGGCAAGGTCAAGCTCCCGGTCGTCGTCCGTATCCCCTACGGCGGCGGCATCGGCGCGGTCGAGCACCACTCCGAGTCCCCGGAGGCGCTGTTCGCGCACGTCGCGGGCCTGAAGGTGGTCTCGCCTTCCACGCCGTCCGACGCGTACTGGATGCTGCAGCAGGCCATCCAGAGCGACGACCCGGTGGTGTTCTTCGAGCCGAAGCGCCGCTACTGGGACAAGGGCGAGGTGGACACCGAGGCCATCCCCGGCGAGCTGCACTCCGCGCGCGTCGCCCGTCAGGGCACCGACCTCACGCTGGCCGCCTACGGTCCGATGGTGAAGGTCTGCCTGGAGGCCGCGGCCGCGGCCCAGGAGGAGGGCAAGTCGCTGGAGGTCGTGGACCTTCGCTCGATGTCGCCCGTCGACTTCGACACCGTGCAGACGTCGGTGGAGAAGACGGGCCGGCTGGTCGTGGTCCACGAGGCCCCGGTGTTCCTGGGCGTGGGCTCCGAGATCGCCGCGCGGATCACCGAGCGCTGCTTCTACCACCTGGAGGCCCCGGTGCTGAGGGTCGGCGGCTACCACGCGCCGTACCCGCCGGCGCGCCTGGAGGAGGAGTACCTCCCGGGCCTGGACCGTGTGCTCGACGCCGTCGACCGCTCGCTGGCGTACTAGGAGAGGTTCGTGACGACGATGACCGAGACCCGGTTCCGCGAGTTCAAGATGCCCGACGTGGGCGAGGGACTCACCGAGGCCGAGATCCTCAAGTGGTACGTCCAGCCCGGTGACACCGTCACCGACGGCCAGGTCGTGTGCGAGGTCGAGACGGCGAAGGCCGCCGTCGAACTGCCCATCCCGTACGACGGAGTGGTGCACGAGCTGCGTTTCGCAGAGGGCACCACCGTGGACGTCGGCACGGCGATCATCACCGTGGACGTGGCGCCGGGCTCCGGCCCGGCCGTCGAGGAGCAGCCCCCGCCGGCCGCCACCGAGCCGACGCTCGCCGCCGCGGAGCCGGCCCCCGCCGAGAAGCCCGAGGGACGCAAGCCGGTCCTGGTGGGCTACGGCGTCGCCGAGTCCTCCACCAAGCGCCGGCCGCGCAAGGGCACGGCCGCCCGGCAGGCGCCGGCAGAGGCAGCGGCCGGCGGGCAGACCGCCGTGCAGGCCGAGCTGAACGGGCACGCGCCCGTGCAGGCCCGGCCGCTGGCGAAGCCGCCGGTCCGCAAGCTGGCGAAGGACCTCGGGGTCGACCTGGCGTCGGTGACGCCGACCGGCCCGGACGGGATCATCACCCGCGAGGACGTCCACGCGGCCGCGGCGACCGCAGCGGCCCCGGTGGCTCCGGCGGTCCCGGCCGAGGCGCCCGCGCCCGCCGCGGTGCCGGCCCCTGCGGCGGCCGTCGTGTCGCCCGGGGCGCGCGAGACCCGCATCCCGGTCAAGGGGGTCCGCAAGGCCACCGCGCAGGCGATGGTCGGCAGCGCCTTCACCGCGCCTCACGTCACCGAGTTCATCACGGTCGACGTGACCCGCACGATGAAGCTGGTCGACGAGCTCAAGGCCGACAAGGACATGGCGGGACTGCGGGTCAACCCGCTGCTGCTCGTCGCCAAGGCCCTGCTGCTCGCCATCCGCCGCAACCCGGACGTCAACGCGGCATGGGACGAGGCCAACCAGGAGATCGTGCTCAAGCACTACGTCAACCTGGGCATCGCGGCCGCCACCCCGCGGGGACTGATCGTGCCGAACATCAAGGACGCGCACGCCATGACCCTGCCGGAGCTGTCCCAGGCGCTCTCCGAGCTGGTCTCCACCGCCCGTGAGGGCAAGACCTCCCCGGCGGCCATGCAGGGCGGCACGGTCACCATCACCAACGTCGGCGTCTTCGGCGTCGACACCGGTACGCCCATCCTGAACCCCGGCGAGTCGGCGATCCTCGCGGTCGGCGCGATCAAGCTCCAGCCGTGGGTCCACAAGGGCAAGGTGAAGCCCCGTCAGGTCACCACGCTCGCCCTGTCCTTCGACCACCGCCTGGTCGACGGCGAGCTCGGCTCCAAGGTCCTCGCGGACATCGCCGCGATCCTGGAGAACCCGAGGAAGCTCATCACCTGGGGCTGACACCCCGTCCGTCCGGACCCGGAGCAGCAGCCCGGGGCCCCGCGACGAGTCCGAAGGGTCCCGCGACGACGTGTACGGCGTCGGCGCGGGACCCTTCGGCATTCAGGACGGGCTCCGCGCCGTCTGTACCAGGACGGCTCCGCCCCTTCGGCGCTCGCGGACGGGCTCCTCACGAACCCGTCCCGTATGGCGGACGAAGCCTCCCCCCGGGACACCTGTTGTATCTATGCTGTGCGCATGCCTGTCGCGCCGCCTGCCGGGAACCCGAAGTCCGCGACGCCCCCGAAGCAGCAGCCTGCCGCCGAACGCGTCTACGCACACGTCAAACAGGCGGTGCTGGAACGGCGTTACGAGGGAGGCACCCTCCTCACGGAGGGCGAACTCGCCGAGGCCGTCGGGGTGTCCAGGACCCCCGTACGGGAGGCACTGCTCCGGCTTGAGGCGGAAGGCCTCATCAGGCTCTACCCGAAGAAGGGCGCGCTGGTCCTCGCGGTGTCCGCGCAGGAGATCGCCGACGTCGTCGAGACCCGTCTGCTGGTGGAGGAGTTCGCGGTCCGGAGGGCGGTGCCCGCTCCCGCCGCGCTGCTCGGCCGGCTGGAGGCGCTCGTCGAGGAGCACCGGGCCCGCGCCGCCACCGGGGACCTCGGCGCCGTCGCCGTCACCGACCGGTGCTTCCACGCGGAGATCGTCCGGCACGCCGGCAATGAGATCCTGAGCAGGCTGTACGACCAGATGCGGGACCGGCAGCTCCGCATGGGCGTGACGGTGATGCACGCGCAGCCCGACCGGATCGCCAAGAACATCGAGGAGCACACCGAGATCCTCGACGCGATCAGGGCGGGGGACGCCGAACTGGCGGCACAGCGGGTGCGGCGGCATCTGAGCTGGGTCGAGGTCGTCGTCTGGGGAGATACCCGGGGGGACGTCAGGGGAGACATCCGGGGAGACGTCCGGTGAGCGCAGGGCCAGGCGCCGGGGCGGGCGCGGGACTCCCGGGGGACCCTCCCGGCGGCCGTCGGGCGGCGTTCGTGTGGGGGATCGGCGTCTCGGTCTACTTCGTCGCCGTCATCTTCCGGACCAGCCTCGGTGTGGCGGGCCTCGACGCCGCCGAGCGGTTCGACGTCAACGCCTCGGCCCTGTCGACGTTCTCGATCCTCCAGCTGCTCGTCTACGCAGGGATGCAGATACCCGTCGGCCTCATGGTCGACCGGCTCGGCACGAAGAAGGTGCTGGCCATCGGGACGGTGCTGTTCACCGCCGGACAGCTGGGCTTCGCACTGTCGCCCTCGTACGGGACGGCGCTGGCCTCCCGGGCGCTCCTCGGCTGCGGTGACGCGATGACCTTCATCAGTGTGCTGCGGCTCGGCTCCCGTTGGTTCCCCGCACGGCGGGGGCCGCTGATCGCCCAAGTGGCCGCGCTGTTCGGGATGGCGGGCAATCTGGTGTCCACGATCCTCGTCTCGCGGCTGCTGCACGGCCTCGGGTGGACCACCACCTTCGCCGGGAGCGCGGCGGCCGGCGCGGTCGTGCTGCTCCTCCTGCTGCTGTTCCTCCGGGACCACCCGGACGGGCGCCGCCCGGTGCCGGCCCGGCACTCGGGCATGGCCTTCGTCCGTGGGCAGATCGCCGAGTCGTGGCGTGAGCCCGGCACCCGGCTCGGCCTGTGGGTGCACTTCACCACGCAGTTCCCGGCGATGGTGTTCCTGCTGCTCTGGGGGATGCCCTTCCTGGTCGAGGCGCAGGGGCTGACCCGGGCGGCGGCCGGCGAGCTGCTGACCCTCGTGGTGGTGTCCAACATGGTGGTGGGGCTCGTCTACGGGCAGCTCGTCGCCCGGCGCCAGACGGCCCGTGCGCCCCTGGCGCTCGCCACGATCGCGGCGACCGCGCTGCTCTGGGCCGCCACCATCGCGTACCCGCGGGACCATGCGCCGCTGTGGCTGCTGGTCATGTTGTGCACGGTGCTCGGGGCGTGCGGGCCGGCGTCGATGATCGGGTTCGACTTCGCGCGCCCGGCGAATCCGCCGGAGCGTCAGGGAACGGCCTCGGGCATCGTCAACATGGGGGGCTTCGTCGCATCCATGGTGACGCTGCTCGCGATCGGGGTGCTGCTGGACGCCACCGGCGACGACTACCGGATCGCATTCGCCTCGGTCTTCGTGCTCGAAGCGCTCGGCCTCGTGCAGATCCTGCGGCTGCGGTCCCGTACCGCGCGCCGGGAGCGCGACCAGCTCATGGCGAGCCGGGTCGAAACGGTCCACGTGCCGGTGTGAGATCACGGTCCATGTGGGCGCGCCATGGACGGCCAGTGCGATGTGTCCGTGCCTTGTGCCCCTGCCGTGTGCCCCAGCCATGGGCCGCCCCCGGCGGGGGCGCCACCCGACGGGGACGTGGACGTGCGCCGAGCTTCGGGACGGGGGCGTGGACGTGTGCCGGGCCCGCCGCGGTCGACCGATCCGGGCGGGCGCACAACGTGCCCTCGGCGCCGGCCAGCCCTACGGCGTGACGGCGAAGGCGCTCAGGATCGCGTCCGCGAGCGCCCGGTCGCCCTCGATCTTCAGCCGGTCCGCGACGGTGGCGGGGCGGACCCGGCCGCAGGCCAGGCGGACGTAGGTCTCCCAGTCCATGGCCAGCGTCACCGCGGGGCCGAGGGACGGGGCGGCGTTGATCGTGCCCCGGCCCTGGGCGTCCACGCGCACCGTGCGCATGAACTCGACCGGCCCGTGGACGTCGAGCACGACCGCCGAATGCGACGGGGCCTTCGCGTCGTTCGCGATGACCTTCGGCAGGGCCTCCAGCAGGACGTCGCGGGTCACATGGGCGCCGGGCGAGTCGAGGTTGCCGGGCACACCGAGCGCCGTACGCAGATCCTGCTCGTGCACCCAGATGTCGAACGCCCGCATACGCATGGCCAGTTCGAGTGTCTGCTGGGCACCCAGCGGGGCGCGGACCATGTGGTCCGGGGCGCGGTTCTCATTGCGCAGCTGCCGGTTCCGCCGGATGATCGTGTACTCCAGCTCGGCGAGCATCTCGGGCGCAGTGTGGTGCCGCCGCACATCGACCTGGGCCTCCATGTAGCGGGCGAAGTCGGTCCGCACATGGAACAGGTCGCGGGGCAGCGAATGGATGGGCCTCGGGTCTCCCAGCATCTCGCAGTCCAGGCCGATGACGTGCGACACGATGTCCCGCACGGACCAGCCGGGGCACGGTGTGGGACGGTTCCACTCGCCCTCGACGAGTGGCTGGACCAGCTCTGATATCGCTTCGACGGAGTGGGTCCAGGCGTCGGCGTAGGGCTGCAGGCTTGCGTGGATGGTCACGGGACCCCTCGGGCGGTTCTTCGGTTCTCTGCGGGCGGCATGGGAGGCTTGGCAGCTAAGTTACGCTGCCCAAAGGCACCCCGGCAGTGCTTTCGTGTGACGATCGTAGGCCCGTGTTGACGACTCGAATGCCAGGACGGTGGTAGTGTGCGCGCCTCGCTGATCCAGATCGGTGCAGACCCGGAAGAACCGGTGGAAACCCGAAGGCGGCGTGCCGCAGCCCTGGTACGGGAGCAGGCGGGCGCCGATGTCGTGGTGCTTCCCGAACTGTGGACCACGGGTGCGTTCGCCTACGAGTCGTTCGCCTCGGAGGCCGAGCCGCTGGACGGGCCGACCCACGAGATCATGGCGAAGGCCGCGGCGGACGCGGGGGTGTGGCTGCACGCCGGCTCCATCGTCGAACGCGCGGTGTCCGCCAGCGGATCCGCGGACGAGGGCGCCACCACGCTCTACAACACCTCGCTGGTGTTCTCTCCCGCCGGGGAACTGGCCGGCACCTACCGCAAGATCCACCGCTTCGGCTTCGACACGGGCGAGGCCGTGATGATGGGTGCGGGTGACGAACTGGTCACCGTGGAGCTCCCGGGCGGGCCGGTCCTCGGCCTGGCCACCTGCTACGACCTGCGTTTCCCCGAGCTCTTCCGCGGTCTGGTCGACGCGGGCGCCACCGCCTTCGTGATCCCGGCCGGCTGGCCGGCCCGCCGCCGTGAGCACTGGACGCTGCTGGCCCGCGCCCGCGCGGTCGAGAACCAGTCGTTCGTGCTCGCCTGTGGCAGCGCCGGTACCAACGGAGGCGTGGAACAGGCCGGCCACAGCATCGTCGTGGACCCGTGGGGCGAGGTGCTCGCCGAGGCGGGATCCGGCGAGCACGTCCTCACGGTCGACCTGGATCCGGCCAAAGTGGCGGAGATCCGGGAGCAGTTCCCTGCGCTGAAGGACCGTCTGCTCGGCGTTCCGGCCCCGGCGCGCCGTCGGCCGTAGTGTCATACTGGAGGCGCAGCCCTTCGTGCATCCCCCGTCGCGAAGGGCTGCGTCCGTGCGCGCCCGGTGTGCCGCCAGGGGGCGGGCGGCCGGGCGGCTGCCGCGAGCTCCGCCCGTACGTGTCCGGCGTACCCGTACGGACCGTCAACTGCCAACGGACACACGGGCAAGAGACTCCCCTCGTGGCCTCCTGCCCGCGTGTTTTTTCGAGTTAACAGTGACGTAGAGTGTTTTCGCAAGCCCGGCCCGGTCCGTGGAGCGGGATGCGCCCTTTTGTCTCGGATGTTGAGGCTGTCGGTACGGGGTCGGTTACAGTACGAGCCCGTCGACCGGATATCGAGCACCGCGAGCACCGCATGACCAGGCGGGCTCACCAGGCGGTGGACGTGAACGTGGGGGCCCCGATGGAGAACGGCGCAGAGCAGACGCCAGAGTTGAGAAGTCTGCAGCAGAAGGTCGAGTACATGGTCGAGAAGACCTTCCCGGGCCGGAAGGTCTCCGGCCGGGCGTTCGCCGACCTCGTCAAGGAGCGTGGCGGCGCCCTTTCGCACAGCTACTTCTCCAACATCCTCGCGGGCAAGGTCACCCACCCCTCGGAGGACATCCTCAAGGCACTCGGACTGGGCTTCGGCGTCGACTGGCGGTTCTTCAAGGAGGAGTCCGAGATCGTCGACGACGTCGTCGCCGGGCTGCAGTTCCTCGCGAAGCGGCGCACCGGGGAGATCAGCGGGGTGGCCGGGCGGGGACTCGACGACGACGGACTCCCCGCGGAACTCCTGGAGTTCGCGCTCGCCCTGCTGGAGGACAACACCAGGGGAAAGGGCGGCGACGACTCCTGACGGCGCGGCTCCCGGGGCGGCATTCGGCGCGGCGCCGACCTCGTCGCTCCGTCCCTGCGCACCCGCGCGACGCATCGGCGCCGCGTATTCTCGGCGCGCGGCACGGCGCACCGGTGCCGCGTACGCACAGACGCGGAACCGGCCGCGTACGCGCAGACGCGGGGCTGCAGGGCGAGCCGACGGGAATACGTGGTGCGGCAGGGGCGTCGGCCACCCCCTCTGAATGTTGGGGCCGTTGGGGCAGTTGGCTAAAATCGCCGACCGCATGTCACATGACACGTGACGACGACCAAGAGGCCCCGATGTCCATGCGTGAGCTGCGGAAAGAGTGCGAAGCCGGACTGGCCGACCTTCCCATCCCGGCCCCTTTCAGCATCGAGGCACTGGTGGCCAACATGGAGGCCGCCCGTGGCCGCACCATCGTGCTGAGGGAGCTTCCCGACCGCCTGGCCCGGGTGAACGCCGCCTGCGGACTGCGCCTCAAGTCCGGTGACACGAGCTTCGTGCTCTACCGCCGGCGGCCCACGGAGTACCAGACCCAGCACGTCATCCTGCACGAGCTGTGCCACGAGTGGTTCGACCACGGCACCAGCCTCGACGCGGAGCAGCTCCGGAAGCTGCTGCCGGTGTTCGACACCTCGCTGATCAGCCGGATGGTGGGGTCGGGCGCCACGGTCCAGGCCCGTGCCCAGTACGACACCCACGACGAGCGCATGGCCGAGTTCGGCGCCTCGCTCATCCCGCGCATGGCGAGGGAGGTGGCGAGCGACGACATGGTCGGACGTCTGGCGAACTCCCTGTCCCGGCCGGTGGCCCACCGCCGCAGGGCGCTCTTCCGCCGCCGCTGGAACACCGCGGAGCGGAGCCGCCCATCCGTGCTTCCCGACCCCCCACACCCCGAGGATTCCCCGTGACCCCGCTCGACCTCGCCGGCTACCTGATAGCCGGTCTGATGACCGCCGTCGCCCTGTGGCGCATGCCGGCCGCGCTGTGGGGCGACGAAGAGGACAAACGCCGACGCGCCCTGTGGGGCTGCTACGCGGGCTTCGCCGTCGCCCTGTGGACCAAGACGTACGTCGTCCGCACGGCGCTCAACAACAGCCCCGTCGTGGACCTCGCCGTCCTGATCAAGCACTACACGGCCACCGTCGCCATCCTGGCCATCCTCAGCTACATCGTCGCCATCTACGGACACTTCCCGGACGACGGGGCCATCCCCCGGCACGTCCGGTTCGCGCGGGCCATCCAACACGTGGCGGCCAAGGCGTCGGTGGCCACCCTGCTCCTGCTGACCGTGCTCTTCTTCACCGTGGTCGACCGCTCCGTGCCCTCCGACCGCTTCGTCTCCGAGCACGCCGGTCAGTGGGGCGCCACGCTCTACATGAGCGTGTTCTACCTCTACCTGGGTGCCGCCTCCGCCGTCTGCGCGTACCAGTGGGCGCTGGCGACCGCCGACGCGAAGCTCCGCCATCTGCGGGTCGGCCTGGGCATGATGACCTTCGCGATGTTCATCGGGGTCGGCTACACCGTGAGCAGGACCCTGTTCATGTGGGTCAGCGTCGTGGACCAGCCCGGCAGGAGCTTCGCGCTGTACTTCGACGAGGTCACCGAGGCCGCGCAGGTCGTGCTGTTCGCTTTCTTCGCGGTGGGCGCGTCCATCCCGGCCTTCAGCAAGGGCTGGCGCCGCGTGCGGCTCTGGAGGGCCCAGGCGCGGCTGCACCTGCTGTGGCGGGAGCTGATGACCGCCTTTCCCGACCAGCCCTTCGAGCCGCCGGCCCCCCTGCTCCGTGAACTGACCCGGTTCGACACCCCCGCGGACCTCCGTGTGGACCGGTGGGCCGCGGACATCGCGGACGCCGTCGAGAAGCTCCGGCACTACGTCCCGGACAGCCTGCTGCGGGCCGCCAAGGAGGCCGCCGAGGGCTCCGGCGCGGACGGCACCACGACGGCGGGGGACACCGGTCCGCTGGCCGACGCGCTCTGGATCAGGGCGGCCCTCGCCGCCAAGGCCGGCGGTGCGCCGGCCGGGCGGGCCGCGGCCGTCGAGCCGAAGCACGCGACCGACCAGGACGACGAGGTCGCCTGGCTGGTGCGGGTCGCCGTCGCGTTCCGGACCGTCGGCGACGACCGGGCCCGTGCCGTCCTGGAGGCATCGGGCTCCCTGGAGGCCACGGCATGAGGCAAGAAGCGAACAAGGCGGAGGCCACCGTGACGGCATCCGTGACGGATGCCGTGTCGGCAGCCACGACTGCCGACAGGAACGGCCGGCCCCCGGCGCCGGCCGACGCCACCGAGCCGTCCCCGCCGACGGGCCGTACCGCCGCCGTCGCCCGGACCGTCACCGACGTCCTGCAGCCTCGCAACATCCTCCTTGCCGGCATGCTGGGCGTCGGTCTGGCCGCGGCCGGCGACTGGACGGGTGTGCCGTGGGGGCTGCTCGGCGCCCTGTGCGCCGGGCTCGTCCCGGCCGGCTACATCGAGTGGGAGCGCAAACGCGGCACCTGGGGCGACCGCCATGTGGTCGACCGCACCAAGAGGGCCCCGATCTTCTTCGTCATCCTCGGTTCCATCGGCACCGGCTCCGCCCTCATGGTCCTCGGCAATGCGCCGCTCGGCATCCTGGTGGCGATGCTCGCGCTCTGGGTGATGACCATCGGGCTCCTGGCCGTCAACACCGTGTGGAAGATCTCGGTCGACTCGGCGGTCGCCGCGGCGGTCGTGGCCCTCCTGGTCATGGTCCACGAACCCTGGTGGCTCCTCGCCGCCCCCCTGACGGTCGCCGTCTGCTGGTCCCGGGTGGCCCTGCGCTATCACACCGTCGCCCAGACGGTGGCCGGCGCGTCCCTGGGCGCGGCGACGGCGACGGCGTTCCTGTTCGTCTGAGCGCTTCCTACCCAGCCCCTTCGTCTCGTCCGAGGTCTTCGTCCGAGCCCTCTTGCCCGAGCGCTTCATTCGGACTCCCGCCCGCACGGGTCGAGCGCACCCCAGCGATACGTCAGGTACGCGTCAATCCACTTTCTGCACGAGCGGAGCGGTCCGTAGACTCCCCGGCATGAGCAGACGACATTGATCCTCGGCAGCGGGTCCGGGAACGGGCTGCCGCGGGCCGCCGCACGGGTGAGCACCCGGCGACCCCGTCCGTTCCGCAGAAGGACCCACACCGATGCTCACCTCTTCGTCATGCCTGCTCGACCCCCGGGTGCGACGGCTGGAGCGAACGCTCTACGCCTACGCGGGACTAGAGGACTTCGTCCTGCTCTACCCCGTCTACGCGCTGCTGTTCGCCGAGCACGGCCTCGGCACCGCCGAGATCTCCTCCCTGTTCGCCCTCTGGTCACTCGTCGGCCTGTTGCTGGAAGTCCCCTCGGGCGTCTGGGCCGACGTCGTGTCCCGCCGTCTGATGATGATCGTCGGCCCCCTGCTGACGGCGGCCGGCTTCGCCCTGTGGGTGCTGGTCCCGTCGTACGGGGCGTTCGCCGCCGGATTCGTGCTCTGGGGCATCGGCGGCTCCCTGCGCTCCGGTGCGCTGGAGGCGCTGGTGCACGACGAGCTCGAACGGCTCGGCGCGGCCTCCCGCTACGCCCGCGTCATGGGGCGGGCCACCGCGGCGGGCATGGCGGCGACCGCCACGGCCACAGCGGTGGCCGCCCCCGCCCTAGCCTTCGGCGGCCACCTCCTGCTCGGTGCGGCGAGCGTCGCCGCCTCTCTGCTGTGCGCGGCCGTCGGCGCGCTGCTGCCCGAGCACCGGACGCAGAGCCGGCCTGAGGCCGGGGCCCCGTCCCCCGGCTACGCCGCCACCCTGCGCGCCGGTCTCGCGGAGGTGCGCGGCAGCCGCCCCGTACGGCAGGCGCTGGTCCTGTCCGTCGTGGTGACCTCGGTCTGGGGCGCCCTCGACGAGTACGTGCCGCTGCTCGCCGCCGCGACCGGCGTGGCGGCGGCCGCCGTTCCGCTGCTGGCGCTGGTCGTGTGGGGCGGTGTGACGCTCGGTTCGCTGCTGGTGGGGCGGGCCGAACGGCTCACCGGCCGTGCCCTGGGCGTCTGCGTGGCGGGTGCCGCCGTCGCCCTCTCGGCCGGTGCGCTGTCCGGCAGGCCGGCCGGATTCGTGCTCGTCGGCGCCGGCTTCCTGGTGTTCCAGCTCGCCGACGTCCTGGCCGACGCCCGCCTTCAGGAGTCCATCTCCGGTCCGAGCCGCGCGACCGTCACCTCCCTCGCCGGATTCGGTACGAGCCTGGCCACGCTCCTCGTCTACGGCGCGTACGCGGCGCTGTCCGCCCACGCGTCGCACGGCACCGTCTTCGCCCTGCTCGCCGTCCCCTACCTCCTTGTCGCAGTGGCCCTCGCCGCCCCGCGGCCGGGGACTCGCCGTCGCGACCGCGGCGGCGCACGATGAAGGGGTGGACGGACGCATCGACGACGTCAGCGGCCCCGCCCGTCTTGCGGAGGACGGCGAAGCCATCGGCTTCGACGAGCTGGCGCTCGCCGCCCGCAACCACGGCCTCCCCCTGGAGGCCCTGCGCTACGACGTCACCCCGCCGGGACTGCACTACGTCCTCGTCCACTACGACATCCCCGTGGCCGACGCCGGCCACTGGCACCTCCGGGTGCGCGGGCGGGTCCGGTCCGAACTCGACCTCGACGTCCCTGCCCTGCAGCGGTACCCCGCGGTGACCCACCGGGTCACCATGGAGTGCGCCGGCAACGGAAGGGCCCGCCTCGCGCCCCGCCCGGTCAGCCAGCCCTGGCTGGTCGAGGCGGTCGGCACGGCCGAGTGGACGGGGGTGCCGCTGCGCACCCTGCTCGCCGAGGCCGGGATCGGGGAGGACGCGGTCGAGGTGGTGTTCACCGGGGCCGACCACGGTGTGGAACGCGGCGTGGAGCAGGACTACATGCGCAGCCTGCCGGTCGGCGTTGCGACCGCCGGGCACCCCGAGGTGCTCGTCGCGTACGGCATGAACGGCGTGCCGCTGCCGCCGCAGCACGGGTATCCGCTACGGCTCGTCGTGCCGGGCTGGTACGGCATGGCGCACGTGAAGTGGCTGACGGCAGTCGAGGTCACGGACACCCCGTTCACCGGGTTCCAGCAGTCCGTCGCGTACCGCTACCGCCGTACCCCCGACGACCCGGGCATCCCGGTGACCCGGATCGCGCCGCGGGCGCTGATGGTCCCGCCGGGTTTCCCGGACTTCATGTCACGGGAGCGGGTGGTGCGGCCCGGCACCGTACGGCTGGAGGGCCGCGCCTGGTCCGGGTACGCGCCGGTGACGGACGTGCACATGAGCACCGACGGCGGGCGCACCTGGCACGAGGCGGCACTGGACGCCGTCGGCGGGCACGAGTGGGCGTGGCGGCGCTGGCGCGCGGAATGGACCGCCGTCCCGGGCCGGTACGTGCTCTGTGCCCGCGCCACCGACGGGGACGGACGCACCCAGCCGCTGGAACAGCCCTGGAACCGGGGCGGGTTCGGCAACAACCTCGTCCAGCGGGTGTCGGTGCTCTGCCTGCCGGGCTGACGGTCACGGACGGGGGCGGCCCGGAGGACGGGGGCGGCCCGGAGGGCGCGTCCGGGCCGGGACGGGGTCTACGCCGGATGGGCGAACCGCAGCGGCGCACGAGGAAGCGGGTGTGCGCGGCCGCGAGTCGTGTGTGGTGGCTGCCGGAGGCTGTGCGTTTATTGCTGCCGGGGTCGGAGGCTGTGCGTCCATTGCCGCCGGGGTCGGAGGTTGTGCGTCCATTGCCGCCGGGGTCGGAAGCCGTGCGCTCCCTGCTGCCGGGCCGGAACCGTGGGCCCTCGGCTGCCCGGTCAGAACCGTGACAGCACCGGTGGCCGCCACGCCCCCGTGAGCACCGACTCGTGGGGCCGGCACAGCCGGAGGACGGGGGCGATGGCCTCAGCGGGAGGTGCCGGCAGCCAGTTCGCGCCCTCGGTGTCCTCGGCGTCCTCGGGGCCGGTGGGCCGCTCGCGCTGGACGAGGACCGTCACGGACCCGTCAGGGCCGTGCACCAGACCGGGGGTGTCGCTTCCGATGTGCTGCCCGGTCCCGGCCGTGAGGGTCCACAGCTCCGCGGGCGGCGGCTCCTCGAACCGGATCCGGTACGCGCGGTCGGCGCTCAACCGCTGCCCGGACGCGTCCGTACGGGCGTGCGCGGTGAGCGACTCGTAGGCGTGGGCGCCCCACAGTTCCGTCCGCGCGGCCAGTGCGCGCACCCGGTACGACTCGGTCCTGCCCGGCCACTTCCAGCGCGCCTCGTCGAGGGTGCCGGGCCCGAGGTGGTCGAGGTTGTGGTCGTGGAGGTGGAGGTTCATCTCCCAGCCGTCGGGCGGCACGTCGTCCGTCGGCCGGGCGGCTGCCGTCACCTGGGCGCGTCCCGCCTCCCGTCCGTCGGCGAGCGCGCGCACGAGACCGGGATCCGCGGCCGCGTACGGCGACGGGCCCTCCTCCAAAAGGCCCAGCGGCTGGAACCGGTCCTGGTAGGCCAGATCGGGCGCGGCGGGCGGGAAGTCCGCCATCCACACCCGCAACTTCTCGAAGAACGCCAGGGGTTCCGGGACGGAGGGTTCGGGGCGCGGCAGCCCGGTCATGTGCCCCTGCTCCACTGCGACCGCGGTCAGTCTCTCCTGGAACGCCCGCGCCGCGGATCCGTTCCCGCCGGCCTCCCCGTCCCCGGTGCCTGCGGCGATCCGGGCTAGTACGGTTACCACGGCGGTCGGCGCGTCCAGGATCCGTACGCCCTCCGGCGCCGTCCCCGCCCAGCCGGGCGGGGTGACCAGCCAGGCGCCCTCTTCCGTGCCGTCGCCGTCGGCACCCGGCCGGCCGAGGTAGGCGAAGGAGTTCGTCCACGCGTCCACGCACTGCACGACGCGGTACGCACCGCCGGTGTCCGGTACGTGGAGCAGCACCGGCCCGCCGGACAGGTCCAGTTGGGCCACCGACAGCAGCGTGCCGTCGTCGCCGGGCGCACCGGTATGCACGAACTCGTTGAACGCACGGCACGTCCCGGCCTCGGAGAGCCCGGCCACCAGCGGACTGCCGTACAGGTAGGCCTCCGCCGCGAGGGCCGCGAGACCGGCGCCCGCGTTCACTGCCGATGGTGGTGGAACGACGGCATCGGCTGTTCCACGGGCGGGTGTTGCCGCGTCTCGTGGGTGTAGAAGAGGTAGAACAGGGCCAGGCCGAGGCACACGCCGAGGAAGAGGCCCATGGCCATGGTCTTGATGATGCTGTGGCCCGCGAAGCTGTAGGTGAAGCCGGTCGCCGCGCCGAACACCGCGCCGTAGGCCGTCGCGCGGAGTTCACGCGGCAGCAGGCGCCCGTAGCGGGCGAGCGCGAAGCAGAGGCCGGTCATGACGGCCATGGAGACGAAGCCGAGCACGATCTGGCCGTCCGTGGACCAGCCCGCGCCGTTACGGGCCATGAAGGCCGCGTAATAGCCGTAAATCACCCCGATGACCAGCGGAATCGCCCACTCTGCGGTGGATATCCGGGTGCGGTGACGGTGCCCCGTGGACACCGCGGCGTGTGCGGCCATGACGGCTCCTTCCGCAGCGCTTCTTCTCCGTCACCAGAGCACACCCGGGCGCTGCGGCCGGCAAGTGGATCACGCCGTCACCGGGGCCCTCACGGGCCTGTGACCTGCGCGGTCGCGGGATCCGAGGCGCGTGCGGGCTCAGGCCTGTGACAGGTGCGTCCGGTCGCGGCAAGCGCTTTCAGGCCCGTCTCCTGCCCTGTCACGCCTGGCTCCCGCCCCGTCACAGGCCCGTGACACGGAACGGACCCCTCCGTCTTACAAGATCCTTAACGTAGTTCCTGCAGCCGGCCAGACCTCAACGGGAACAACCGAGAGAGAAAGCGGCATACGGCTCTTCTCCGACCAACCACTTCCATGCTTCACAGGAGTCGTCATGCGTTCCGCCCTCCGCACCGCCATCGCCACCGTCGCGCTCGCCGGCGCCGTGTTCGCCCCGCTCGCCGCGGCGGGCAGTGCCTTCGCCGCCGACGCGCCGCAGAAGCCGGCCGCCGCCACCGATGCGAAGGGCGAACTCGTCCTCACCACCCCGCTGCTGGACGGCCTGACCGGCAAGGTCTACGAGACGGCCGAGCACACCTACACCGCCGAGGTCCTCAAGGGCGGCGCCCTGGAGGGCGTGCTGCACGTGGCGGGCGGCTCCGCCGGCACGGTCGTCAAGGACTACCGCACCTTCGGCAAGGTCCAGGTGGTGCTGGCCTCCGACGGCACGCTGACCTCGCACTGGTCCGAGCCGGGCGACGCCGAGGGCGAACCGGTGGGCACCAAGGCGCTGCTGGACGGTCTCACCGCCCGGATCTTCCGGACGAACCCCGGTCTCTACATGGCAACGGTCCACTCCCAGAGCGGCGACACGGTCCTCGGCACCCTCCGGGCCGGCACGGCGGCCGGCGCCCGGCAGTCCGACTCCGAGGTCTTCGGCACCGTGCAGGTCACCCTGCGCGGCGACGGCACCGTGGTGAGCGAGCGGACCGGCAACGGCACCGGCACGCCCGAGGGCGAGCTCATCCGCACCCAGAAGCTGCTCAAGGGGCTCACCGGCAAGGTCCACCGGCTCACCCCGAAGATCCACCGCGCCGAGATCTCCGACGCCGACGGCAAGCTTCTCGGCATCCTGAAGGCCGGCCGCGGCGGTGACCTGCCGACCGTGGATCCCGAGGTCTTCAAGGGCGTCAAGGTCGCGCTGTACGACGACGGCGTCCTCGTCGCCACCATCCCCGGCGGGGGCCCGATCGCCCCCGCCGAGTGCACCGCGGTCAAGCAGGTGAGCATCGGCGCCGGGATCCGCACCGACCTCGCGATGTCGCCCGAGGGCCCGAAGGCCGTCCTCAGCGACGGCGACGGCCGCATCCTGAACGTCCTGGACCGCAAGCACCCGGCCCTGCCGAAGAACGCGGGCATCACCGCGGAGATCGTGAACCCCGACGGTGCCGCGCCCACGTTCAAGAGCCGGACCCAGGGCGGCGAGGGCATGAAGCCGGCCCACCACCCCTTCCCGAAGCTCCCCGCCGGCTGCAAGCTGGACTACACGCCGACGGGCGGCACCACCACCGGCACCACCACCGGCGGCAACAGCACCAGCCCGCAGGCCGCCGGAACGACCACCGTCACCACGACCCAGATCAACGTCGTCCCCAAGGGCGCGGTCGCCGCGGGCGCCGAGACCGCCGGGCAGGACGGCACCACCCCGCTCATCGCCTCCGGCGCGGGCGCTGCCGCTCTCGCCGCCGCGGGCCTCGGCTTCACCGTCCTGCGGCGCCGCGCCACCGACAACTGACCCACCCGTCTCATTGACCCGAGACACCTCACCCCACCCCACGGCGGGCCCGTCGCACTCCAGCGACGGGCCCGCCCTCGTGCCCGGCACCTTCCGACGCCCCTCCGATCCGCCCTGCCCCGACTGTCCCGCCCGACCTGCCCCACCCCCCGTCCCCTGACCGGCCCCTGGACGTCCTTCCTCCGGTCGCGCACGCGCACGCGCCGCCTGAGGCTGGAGGGGACCGACGGCGGGAGGCGGAGACGAGATGCGTGCTGTGGCGGTGGGGCGGTTCGGCGCCGTGCCGAGGGTGACGGAGGTCGCCACCCCCGCGCCCGGCCCCGGCGAGGTACTGGTCGCCGTCGCCGCGGCCGGGGTGAATCCCCTCGACTGGAAGATCGCCGACGGGGCGTTCGACGACGGCCGCACACCGCACGTCTTCCCGCTCGTCCTGGGCACCGACTTCGCCGGAACGGTCGAGCGCCTCGGTTTCGGGGTCACCCGTTTCGCCGTCGGGGACAACGTGTTCGGGCAGATCACCGGCCCGCCCGTGGGGCTCGGCAGCTTCGCCGAGTACACCACCGTGCCGCAGTTCGGGCCCCTGACCCGGGTGCCGAAGGGGCTGCCGTTCAGCGTGGCCGCCGCACTGCCCACGGCGGGGACCACGGCCGCGCTGATCGTGCAGGTCCTTGCGGACCGGGAGTGCGGGAATGCCCTGGTCGTGGGCGCGGCCGGCGGCGTCGGATCGTTCCTGACGCAGCTCGCGGCACACCGCGAGATCCGCGTCCTCGCCGCCGTGCGCGGCGACGAGCACGAGTGGATGGCCGGGCTCGGCGCCGACGTCACCATCGACACCACCGCGGAGAAGCTCGCGGACGCGGTACGGGAGGTGTACCCAGGAGGTGTGGACGCGCTGGTGGACCTTGCGTCCGCCACCCCGGACGCTTTCGCCCGGCACGCGGTGCTCGTCCGCCGGGGCGGTCTGGCCCTGTCCACGCTCGGGGCGGCCGACCCCCTGAGGCTGCCGCTCGGCGTCGAGGCGCTGAACTTCATCTCCGAAGGCGCCGCGGGAATCCTGGACCTGCTGGCGGCCGCCGCGGTGAAGGGCTCGCTGAAGGTGCCCGTCACCAACGAGGTCCCTCTCGACGAGGCCCCGGAGACCGTCACACGGCTCCGCTCGGGCGGCGCCCGGGGCAAGACGATCATCGTGCCCTGAACGGGCCGGAGGAGCGATCGGCATGGACAACCAGGAGATCATCGAGCACATCGGCGTGCTCATCGACGAGGAACGCGCCCTGCGCGACCGGGCGTCCGGGGAACGCGGCCTCGAACCGCAGGAACGGGAACGCCTCGCGGAGCTGGAGGTGCAGCTCGACCAGTTCTGGGACCTGCTGCGGCGCAGGCGCGCCAAAGTGGAGTTCGGCGAGAACCCGGACTCCGTGCGGGTGCAGCCCGCCGAGCAGGTGGAGAACTACGAGGGCTGAGCGCACCCTTCCTCCATGGGCACCCCACGCGCCGACGACACCGCCCGGCACCGGAAGCAGCCCTGGCCGGCCTGCTGGGTGCTGACGACGCTGCGGCCCGAGCCCGCGCCCGTCCCCTGGGCCGCCGTGGTCCGGGCAGGGATCGCCCTCTCGGCGCCGCTCGCCGCCGGACTGGCGCTCGGCCGGCCCGAGTACGGCGCCCTGGTGTCGCTGGGCGCCCTGTCGGGCGTCATCGGAGACACCGCGGACGCCTACCGCATGCGGTTGTTCAACATCGGGGTGCCGCAGGTGTTCGGCGCCGTCGGCGTCACCCTGGGGACCCTGGTGTACGGGCAGGGGTGGACCGCGGTCGTCGTGGTCACGCTGGTCGCGCTGGTCTCCGGGATGATCTCGTCGATCGGCGCGGTCGCGTCCGCCTCCGGACTGCTGCTGCTCCTGAACGCCGTGATCGGCGCGGGTCTGCCCCTGCCGCGGCCGTGGTGGCTGCCCGCGCTGCTGCTCGGCCTGGGCGGGCTGCTGGTCCTGGCACTGGCTCTGCTCGGCTGGCCGCTGCGGCACCAGGTCCCGGAACGCGCCGCGGTCGCGGATGCCTACCGTGCGGTCGCCGAACTCCTCGAAGCGGCAGGCGCGGACGAGTACGAGCCGCGACGGCAGGCCGTCACCCAGTCCCTGAACACCGCCTACGACCTGGTGCTGGCCCGCCGGGTCCGCGACCACGGCCGACGCGGCCCGCTGGTGCGGCTGCTGGCCGAGCTCAATGTGCTCATGCCGCTCGTGGAGGCCGCCCCGGCCGTCCATCTGGGCAGCCGGTCGCTTCCCGCGGAGATCCCCGCGGCCGTGCGGGAGCTGGCCGACGCCGTCGAGACGGACAGCCCGGCCGGATGCCCCCGGCCGGTGCTGCCCCCGCCGTCCACACCGTCGCAGCGCGCGGTGGACCACGCGCTGCGCAACGCGGCGGCCGTCGTGCTGACGCCCGAGCCCGGTTCCGGCCCGGACCGCGGGGCCGACCGGCTGGGCCGGCCGGCCCCCCTGGGGGTACGGGCGCGCAGGGCCGGCCGCAATGTGCTGCTGTCGGCGTCGTCCTGGCGGTACGGGCTGCGGCTCGCGCTGTGCATCGGCATCGCCCAGGCGTTCGTGTCGCTGGTCCCGGTGACCCGCTCGTACTGGGTCGCGCTCACCGTCACGTTCGTGATGAAGCCGGACTTCGGATCGGTCTTCTCACGGGCCGTGATGCGCGCCGTGGGCACTGCGGGCGGTCTGCTCGTCGCGGCGGTGGTGCTCGCGGAGGTCCCGGCGGGATGGTGGGAGGTGCCGGTGATGTTCGTGCTCGCCGCGCTGGTCCCCGCGTTCTCGGCGCGCGGGTACGCGTTCCAGACGGCCGCGATCACGCCGGTGATCCTGCTGCTGTCCGACATCCTGAACCGTGAGGGCCTCGGGCTGGTGCTGCCCCGGCTGGTGGACAGCCTCATCGGCTGTGCCATCGCGCTGGTCGTGGGGTATCTGCTGTGGCCGGAGAGCTGGGGCACCCGGGTCGGGGACCGGTTGGCCGACGCGGTCGCGGACAGCGCCCGCTATGTGGAGTGCGCGTTCGGGGGTGGCAGCCCGGATCCGGCGGTGCGGCTGCGGTTGCGGCGCCGGCTCTACCGCGATCTGTCGGTGGTCCGTTCCGAGTTCCAGCGGGCGCTCACCGAACCGCCGCCGGCCGGAGCCCGCGCGGCCGCCTGGTGGCCGCTGGTCGTCGCGGTGGAGCGGGTCGTCGACGCCACCACCGCGGCCCGGGTCGGGGTCGCCCACGGCGCGCCCCCGCCGTCACCGCACGGGGTCCGTGAGATCACCCGTGAGCTGCGGGAACTCGCCGACGGGCTACGGGGCACGGACACCCTGGTGGAGGTGCGCGCCGATCTGGAGGACGACACCGATGACGTCCTGGCGCCGTTGCGCCGGGAGGTCGCCTCGGCGCGGGCGATCGCCTCGCCCACGCCGGGCTGACCCGGTGCACGGGGCCCGGTGCGGGGCCCATGGCACGAACGCGTCCGAGGTCCTGGTCGGGATCCCGGTGTGGGTCCTGGTCGGGATCCCGGTGTGGGCCCCGGTCCGGGTCCCGGTATGGACCCCGGTCCTGATCCCGGCGGAGGCCAGGCCCAGCACCGGCCCTCGGACCGGACTTCGGGACCGGCGTCAGGAGGCCGGCTTCACCGCCGTGGCCAGTCCGTTGCGCCACAGCCGGTCCACCCGGGACCGCTCGGCCGTGTCGGGAACGGCGTTGGTGCAGGACGGCCCGGGGCCGCCGCCCGACATCAGTTCGCTGCACGGCCCCGAGTAGTGGTCGGGCAGACCGAGGACGTGCCCGGTCTCGTGGGCCGTGACCCGGGTGGAGTCGTACTGCTGGTTCTGCCGGTAGTCGAGGAAGATGTAGCCCCGGCCGTGGCCGTCCGTGGACGCGTACGAACCCCGGGGGTCGTTGCCCTCGTAGTAGCGGAAGTCCGGGTTGGAGCCTTCCTGGAGTCTGACGTTGGTGACGGAGGAGTTCCATATCTGGGTGCTGCGGGCTATCTGGCTGCGGAAGCGGGGTGCGCCCGCGGCGCTGTAGACGACGGTGACGGCCGCGGCGCCCGGGTTCGCGGCGCGTTTGGCGGCGACGGACCTCATGACGGCCTCGTGGAAGGCCTTGGTGGCGGCGGCGTTCTCCTTCGACCTCTCGTACTGGGCGTAGGCGGTGGTGGCGGCGGCGGTGCCCTCGGGGGTTGCGGCCTGGGCGGGGACGGCTGCCAGCGCGCCGGCAGCCAGGCCCAGGCCGACGAGGACGGCGACGGACGTGCGATGACCCGTGGGGGGTGTCATGGCTCTCCCTACTCGTCCGAGACGGGTTCGGTAGGGGGATCGTGGGGGACGACGAGGCCTGTGGGGATGATGTCAACTGGCGATAGCACCACGGCATCACCCCTGATGGATGCCCCAACTGCCTTGGTTTGCAAGGGAATTACCGCGCACGGAACGTCTGGTGCATGCCCGGACAACCGTTCTACCCTCAAGCACATGGAGCTGGAGGTGAGGCATCTACGGGTGCTGTGCGCCATCGCCGACGCGGGCAGCCTGCACAAGGCCGCCCGCGAACTCGGCATGAGCCAGCCTTCTTTGACCACCCAGCTCCGCCGCATCGAGAACTCCCTCGGCGGCCAGCTGTTCTCCCGCGAACGCACCGGCTGCCGGCCCACCCCGCTCGGCAGCACCGTCCTCGCCCGGGCCCGGCTGCTCGTCGCCGAGATGAACGCCCTCGTCGCCGAGGCCAAGGCGGCCGCCGCCCGGGCCACCGGCCCCCTGCTGCGCATCGGCTCCACGGCCAGCCGTGCCCTCCCCGGCTGGCTGAGCCGGCTGCGCGCCAGGTTCCCCGGCACCGAGACCTCCCTCCACATGGACGTCTCGGCGAACCGGTTGCTCCGGCTGGTCGCCTCGGGCCAGCTCGACGTCGCCTTCGTCCACGAGGTCGCGGGCACCTTCCTGCGCGTGCCCCACGGGGTCTCGCTCCAGGTGGTCGTGGAATCCGAACCGCAGTTCGTGGCGCTGGCCGTGCACCATCCGGCCGCTCGCCGGTCCGTGGTGGACCTGGCCGACCTCGCGGGCGACCGCTGGATGGTCGACCCCAGCGTGGACGGCGAATGGGAGGGTCTGAGACGCGTGTTCAGCGTGGCCGGCCTCAATCCGACCGTGTTGTACGGCGACTACCTCACCGCCTCGTCACTGGTCGCCGCCGGAGAGGCCGTCACCCCCTGCCAGCCCACGTCCCGTTGCCGTCCAGACATGGCGATCCGGCCGCTGCGGGGTGACCCGCTGACCGTGCGGCTGCTGCTGGCACGCCGTTCCGGGCCGCCCGCGGAGGACATCGACGCGGTCCACGCCGACCTGGAAGCCGCGTACTGGGAGGCGGCCAGGCAGTCAGCGGTGTACCGGCGCCGGCTGCGCGAACTGCCTTACCTCGTTCCGTGATGCGGGGCCCGCCCCGGCAGCCGGCCTTCGGCGGGGGTGCCGCGGTACCGGGTGCGCGGCGGGGGACCCGGACCTCCACGGGGTGCACGCGCACGGCTACTATGCGCTCGATCTCTCGCTGCGGAAACGACCGCTCCGCGCGGCCGGTCTCTTTCTGACATGCCATCACATGCCGGGTCATGCAGGACAATCGGGGGCTCCTGGAGCGCGGCGCACATCGGGAAGTGTGACAGCCATGAGCAGCAGCGTGCGGCGAGGACTGCAGCCCAACGTCCTCACCGGGTCCGACACCGTCGTGATGGCGGTCGCGGGCAGCGCACCGGCCTATTCGCTCACCGCGACGACCGCCGTCCTCGTCGGCGCCGTCGGCCTGGCCGGCCCGGCGGCGCTGCTCTACTGCGCGATACCCATGCTCGGCATCGTGCTGGCCTTCGGGCGGCTCGGCCGGATCGACGTCAACGCGGGCGCCGCGTACTCGTGGGTGGGCCGCACCCTCCACCCGTTCCTGGGCTTCCTGTCCGGCTGGGCCCTGGTGGTGTCCGCGACCATTTTCATGGTGGCCGGATCCCTGCCCGCCGGTGCCATGACCCTCGCCCTGTTCGACCCCGCGCTCGCCGACGACACCGTGCTCGCCGGCGCCGTCGGGGCCGGCTGGTTCCTGATGATGCTGCTGGTCGTGCTGGGAGGGGCCCGGCTCACCGTCCGCGCCCAGCTGGTGATGACCGGCGTCGAGGTCGCCGTCCTCGTCCTGTTCGCCTTCGCCGCGCTGTTCCACCACGGAGCCGGCCACGCCTTCCACTGGTCGTGGTTCGGCCTCGGGCACTTCGACGGACCCTCCGGATTCGCGTCCGGCGCGCTCATCGCGGCTTTCTACTTCTGGGGCTGGGACATCACCGGCAACCTCAGCGAGGAGACCAGGAACAGCCGCCGCACCGCCGGTACGGCCGCCCTCGTCGGTCTCGGCGTGGTCTTCGTGGTCTTCGAGGTGTTCACCGTCGCGGTGAACACCGTCCTCACCCCCGAGCAGATCCGGCAGAACCCCGCCAACGTCCTCGCGGTGCTCGGCGAGGAGATCTGGCCGGGCACCGGGGGCCGGCTCCTCGTGCTCGCCGTGCTGCTGTCCACCGTCGCCACCCTGGAGACCACCCTCATCCAGGTCACCCGGTCCCTCTTCGCGATGGGCCGCGACCGGACGATGCCCGCCGCGCTCGGCCGGGTCCACCGGCGGTGGAACACCCCGTGGGTCGCGGTCACCGCCGTCGGAGGGGTCGCCTTCGCCCTCTTCCTCGCCGCCGGCACCCTCGGCCCGGTCGGCGGCGTCCTCGCCGACGCCGTCAGCGCCATCGGCCTCCAGATCGCCTTCTACTACGGGCTCGCCGGGCTCGCCGCCGTCGTCGCGTACCGGGGACTGCTGCTGAGGTCCGTGTCCGACTTCGTGCTCGGCGGGATCTGGCCGCTGCTGGGCGCGCTGTTCATGTTCTGGATCCTCTACACGTCCCTGGGCGAGCTCAGCAGCCGTTCCGTGGCCGTCGGCATCGGCGGACTCGTCCTCGGTGTCGTCCCGATGCTCTGGTACTGGCGCAAGGGCAGCTCCTACTACCGGCCCGCCAGGCTCGACGCCGCCCGCTCCCTGCGCCTGCAGGAAGGCGGCCACGACGGGAGCCCGGTGGCACCGGACCATCCGTCGGACGCCCTTGCCACCGACTTCTGAGACAGGAGGCGAACCCAGAGGGACCCGGACGGGCTCGGACGGACACAGACCGGACGCATGAAGCGAGACAGAGAACGAGAGGCCGGACCCCGCATGGCCGCACGCCGCCGCCCCGCGCGCTTCACCCCCCGCTTCGACCCCGACCTCGGCGACCAGCCGCTCACCGACGCCCGCCACGACATCGTCATCGGCCGCTGGCAGGGCGTCCGCGATCTGCTCGCCGTCACCGGCGAGGACTGGCCGCTGCGCACCCACCGGGTGCGGCTGCTCTCCCACGCGGCGGCCGCCAGTTCGGTGGCCGAGACCTGGCTCGCAGCCGAACCGCACAGCGCCGACGCCGCTGTCCTGCGTGCCGCGACGGAGGTCGTCCGGATCTTCAACCGGGCCATCGCCGCGGGCCGCGGCACCGACGTGGACCGCGACCGGCTCGACGCGACCGTCACCGCCTGCCTCACCGCCGCGGACACGGCCCCCGCGGACCCGATGCCCTGGGTGTCGCTGCTCACCGTGGCCCGGCTCCAGCCGGGCGGTGTGGCGCGGCGCGAACTGCGGGGCTGGTGGGACGAACTGCGCCACCGCGACCCGTACAACATCGAGGCGCACGTGCAGATACTGCGATACTTCTCGGCCCGCTGGCACGGCACGCACGGCACCATGTACGACTTCGCTCGGGACGCCGCCGGCGCGGCCCCGCCCGGCTCGCCGCTGCCGGTCCTGGTGCAGATAGCCCGCGTCGAGGAGTACCGGTACGTGTCCGAGGCCGCCCGGGGGAGGCCGGTGCGCGGTTTCGGCCAGCACTGGAACCACGAGCTGGCCGTCACCGAGGTGGCCCGCACCTTCGACCGGTGGATCGGCTGGCGCGACGAGAGCCGCCCGGTCCCCCCGCAGGAGGCCGCCGAACTCAACTACCTCACGCACGCCGCCTGCCAGGCGGGGCTCCTCGCGGAGGCCGCCGAACTGTTCCGGCTGCTCGGAACGAACGCCGCCCGGATCCCCTGGTCGTACACAGGGGATCCGGGCGAGCAGATCACGCGCTGGCGGGAACAGGCCGGCCTGGGACCGGCCGGCTGACGGCTCCGGGGCCGGAGCCCCGGAGCCGGCGTCCTCGCTCCCGGCCTCGTCAGACGCCGATGTTGCGGCCGTCCTGGCGCCACACCGCCACGACCGCCGGCCGGACGATCCGGCCCGGTCCGTCCGGCCAGGCCGACGCGGGCTTCTCGACCGACGCGCCGTCCACCTCGCCCGGGTGCTGCACCGCGACCAGCACACGGCGGTCCTGGATGACCGGGCCGCAGGTCTCGGCACCCGTCGGAACCGTCAGGAACTGCTTCAGCTCACCGCGCTTCGGGCCGTGCGTGGCGACACCGAACAGACCGTCGTGCGAGCCGAGCCGGTTGCCGTCCGTGGAGATCCACAGGTTGCCGTGCGGGTCGAACGCGACGTTGTCCGGGCAGGAGATCGGCGACACCCGCTCCTTCGGGAAGCCCGCGAAGTAGGTCGACGGGTCGTTCGGGTCGCCGGCGACCAGGAACAGCCGCCAGGCGAAACCGTCGCTCGCCGGATCGTCCCAGTTCTCCGCGAGCTCCAGGATCTGCCCGTGCTTGTTCAGGTTGCGCGGGTTCGCCTCGTCCGCACCCGGCTTGCCCGTCTTGCCGCGGTCGGTGTTGTTCGTGAGCGCCACGTACACCCGGCCGGTGCGCGGCGACGGCTCGATGTCCTCGGGACGGTCCATCTTCGTGGCGCCCACCTTGTCGCCGGCCAGCCGCGTGAAGACGAACACCTCCTCGGGGGTCATGCCCGGAACGTGTGACACGTTCTTCCCGTTCGGACCGGCGGTCGCGAGCGGGATCCACACGCCGCTGCCGTCGAACTCGCCGTCGTTCGGCAGCTTGCCGGTGCCGTCGATCTCGGCCGCCGGGCTGTCGCCGGTCACCTTGGCGACGTACAGGGTGCCCTCGTCGAGCAGCGTCAGGTTGTGCTCGCGCGCGGCGCGGGTGCCGCCCTTCATCATCCGCTTCGAGGAAACGAACTTGTAGAAGTAGTCGAACCGCTCGTCGTCACCGGTGTACACGACCGGACGGCCGTCCTCGGTCAGCCGCGGCTGCGCGCCCTCGTGCTTGAAGCGGCCCAGGGCGGTGCGCTTGCGCGGCACCGAGGCGGGGTCGTACGGGTCGAGCTCGACGATGTAGCCGAAGCGGTGCGACTCGTTCGGCTCCTGCGCCGCGTCGAAGCGATTGTCGAACCGCTCCCACTTGCGCTCGGTCGCGCCGGTGCCCAGGCCGTAGCGCTTGTCGGTCGGCCGGGACGAGTTGGCGAAGTACTGGTTGAAGTTCTCCTCGCCGTGCAGCGTCGTACCCCACGGGGTGGTGCCGCCGGCGCAGTTGTTCAGGGTGCCGAGGACCTTGGTGCCGGTCGGGTCGGCGGACGTCTTCAGCAGGTCGCTGCCGGCCGCCGGGCCGGTCAGCCGGAACTCGCTGGTCGCCGTCAGGCGGCGGTTGAGGGGGTGCCGGGTGACCGGGGTCAGCTTGCCGGACCGGAAGTCCTCCTCCACCACGACCACGGACAGGCCGTGCGCGGCCCACGCGATCTCCGCCTGCTCGCGGGTGGGGTTCGCCGGGTCGTAGCCCCGGAACATCAGGATCTCGTCGGTGTACTCGTGGTTCGCGACGAGGACCTGGCGGTTGCGCTCGCCGGGCAGCGGCAGCAGCGCGAGGAAGTCGTTGTTGTAGCCGAACTGGCCGGCCTGGGCGGCAGCCGTCTGCTTCTCCGGGTCGAAGGCCGGGGCGCCGCGCAGGATCGGGTCGCCCCAGCGGATCACCACGCCCTGGGCGTAGCCGGACGGGACCGTGACCTTGTCGTCCGTGTTCGGCGGGACGCTCACGAAGCGCAGACCGCGGGCGGCGTTCCTCGTGGCGGCGGCCTGCGCGGACCCGGCGGCGTCACCGGCGGGCGCGGCGGCGGCCTGCGAGCCGCCCTGGCCGACGACCGCGGCGGTGCCCGCGGTGGCGGCGACCGTCACGACGGCCGCGGCACGCATCATCGAGCGGCGCGAAAGGGCACCGGCTATGACATCACCGACGTACTCGTTGTCGCTGGTGTTCGGCACCTCGTGGAAGCAGGCGTCACCACAGCGGTAACGGCAGGTCAGCGCGGACCGGCCACCCGCGTGCGAGGTGAGCAGCGGCAGCAGTTTGCGCACGTTCGTTCCCTCCGACTGGATTTGACTTCAGGCGCGCCCTGCGCCAGCAACGTTGTGGAATGCGACGGCCGTGACGCTAGGGCGCATCACCATCGGCACGGCGGACTCAGGGTGAACGACACGTGAATGAGTATCGGCGTAAAGGGAGTTGGAAGAGGTGCCACACCCTCCCTGAGTTTGGCCCGAAGGGTCGCTAACCTTACGTGTCCGCCCTGGCCAGGGATCACTTCCGACAGTACGGACAAACATCGCACCCAACTCATGCGAAAGGCCTACGTCCATGGGCATTCGGAGCTTGCTGCGCAAGGTGTTCGGACGCGATCGAGCGGAGAGCGTCGCGTCGACGGCGGCTCCCGTCCCGGCCCAGCCCTCCGCGCCGGACACCACCGCCGAGCAGCCCACCCCGTCCCCCACCCCCACCGTCCCGGCCCAGGCCGCCGACCTGACCGCCGCGGGCGACCTCGTCGCGGCGGCCTTCGACACCCCCCGCCCCACGGTCCCCGCCCAGTCCCGCACCACCGCGTCCGGCCCGGAGACGGCCTCCGAGGCATCCACGGCCGAGACGGCGCCGGGTCCGGAGACCGCGGAGGCGGCTGGCGCCGCGGCCGGCGCCGAAGCGACTCCGGAGACGTCCTCCGAGAAGGGGACGGAGCCGGTCGCCACCTTGGACGCCGAGCCCGAGGCCCGGCCCGAGACCCCGGCCGAATCCGCGGAGCCGGTTGCCGCGGAGGCCGTCACCGAGCCGGAGCCCGAGGTCGCCTCGGCCCCGGAGCCGGCTCCCGAGGCCGTCGTCGAGCCGGTCGCGGTGGCCGATGAGGAGCCCGCGGCTCAGGCCGGGACGGCTCCCGAGCCGGAGGCCGAGGCCGAGGCCGTCGCCGAGGCGGCTGAGCCGGTCGCCGAGGCCCCGGCCGAGCCGGACGCGGTTGCCGAGGCCGTCGTCGAGCCGGTCGCGGTGGCCGATGAGGAGCCTGCGTCGCAGGCCGGGACGGCTCCCGAGCCTGAGGCCCTCACCGGGGCCGGGCCGGCCGTCGCAGAGCCGATGTCCGAAGACGAGCCCGAGGCTGTTGCCCAGCCCGAGCCCGCCGCGGATGAGACCGGGGCGGCCACAGGCGAGTCCGCGAGCGTCGTCGCCGAGGCGCCCGAGCCGGAGGCCGTTGTCGAGCCTGAGCCGGTCGCCGAGGCCCCGGCCGAGCCGGTCGCGGCTGTCGAGGCCGTCGTCGAGCCGGTCGCGGTGGCCGATGAGGCGCCTGCGTCGCAGGCCGGGACGGCTCCCGAGCCTGAGGCCCTCACCGGGGCCGTTGTCGAGCCTGAGCCGGTCGCCGAGGCCGAGGCCGTCGCCGAGGCGCCTGAGCCGGTCGCCGAGGCCCCGGCCGAGCCGGTCGCGGTTGTCGAGGCCGTCGTCGAGCCGGTCGCGGTGGCCGATGAGGAGCCTGCGGCTCAGGCCGGGACGGCTCCCGAGCCGGAGGCCCTCACGGAGGCCGAGCCCGAGGCCGCCGTCGAGCCCGAGATCACCCCCGAGCCGGAGGCCGTCGCCGGGCCCGAGGCCGAGACCACCCGCGCCCCCGAGCCCCAGCTCGTCACCGCGGCCGTCGAGGAGCCCGTCTCCCCTGCGGACGTGGACGTCGACGCGGGCGTGGACGCCGGCGTGGAGCCGGTTGCCGCGGCTGCGGCGCCGCAGGCGGGTGGCGCCGGGGCCGACGGTCGCCCGGCGTTCGCCGAGGCGCTCGTGAAGGCGCAGGCGCCCGGGCTCGTCGGGGCGTACAGCGCCGCCGGGGCGGCGCTGGAGGCGCGGGGGCTGGCCGGGACGCGGGCCGCCGTGTACCTCGTACTGGACCGGTCCGGTTCGATGCGCGGGTACTACAAGGACGGCAGCGCGCAGAACCTCGCCGAGCAGGCGCTCGCGCTCGCCGCGCACACCGATGGGGACGCCGGCGTGCACGTCGTGTTCTTCTCGACGGAGGTCGACGGCACCGTGGACATCACGCCCGCCGACCACGAGGGCCGCATCGACGAGACGCACGCCGCACTCGGGCGGATGGGCCGCACGAACTACCACCTCGCCGTGGAGGCGGTCGTGGCGCACCACGAGAAGCACGCGGCGGGTCGCCCCGCGCTGGTGGTGTTCCAGACGGACGGTGCCCCCGACGCGAAGGTGGCGGCCCGCCAGGCGCTGGCGGACGCGGCCGGACGCCCGCTGTTCTGGCAGTTCGTGGCGTTCGGTGAGCACGACGGCAAGGCGTTCGACTTCCTGCGCAAGCTGGAGGTCCCGAACGCGGGCTTCTTCCACGCGGGTCCCGCCCCGAAGGAGCTGACGGACGCCGAGCTGTACGAGGGTCTGCTGAAGGACTGGACCCTCTAGGCGTCCGGCCTGCGAGACGCCGCCCGTCCGGGCCGTAAATCCCGGGCGGGCGGCCCCGAGGGGTCGGATACGCTAATGAGGTTCCGTGGACGCCGCACGCAACTCCGTGCGCGCGTCACTCCTCGTAGCGACTTGGGAGCAGCCTGCAATGGCTCGACACCTCATCACCAGCGCCCTTCCGTACATCAACGGGATCAAGCACCTGGGCAACATGGTGGGGTCCATGCTCCCGGCCGACGTGTACTCCCGTTACCTGCGCCAGCGCGGCCACGAGGTGCTGTACATCTGCGCGACCGACGAGCACGGCACGCCCGCCGAGCTCGCGGCCAAGGAAGCCGGACTGCCGGTCGACGAGTTCTGCGCCCAGGCGCACGACGCGCAGAAGGCGATCTACGACGGATTCCAGCTGGCCTTCGACTACTTCGGCCGCAGCTCCTCCCCGCAGAACCGCGAGATCACGCAGGAGATCGCCCGCGAGCTCAAGGCGAACGGGTTCATCGAGGAGCGGGCCATCCGCCAGGTGTACTCCAACACCGACGGCCGCTTCCTGCCGGACCGCTACATCGTCGGCACCTGCCCCCACTGCGGTTACGACAAGGCCCGCGGCGACCAGTGCGAGAACTGCACCCGGGTCCTGGACCCGACCGACCTGATCGAGCCGCGTTCGGCGATCAGCGGCAGCAGCGACCTGGAGGTGCGCGAGACCAAGCACCTGTTCCTGCTGCAGTCGGCGCTGGCCGGTGAGGTCGAGGCGTGGCTGGACGGGCGGGCCGACGACTGGCCGGTGCTGGCGTCCTCGATCGCCCGCAAGTGGCTCACCGAGGGCCTGCACGACCGCGCCATCACCCGTGACCTGGACTGGGGCGTGCCGGTGCCCGCGGACACCTGGCCGGAGCTCGCGGCCGAGGGCAAGGTCTTCTACGTCTGGTTCGACGCGCCGATCGAGTACATCGGTTCGACGAAGGAGTGGGCCGACCAGGACCCGGAGAACCGGGACTGGCGTGCCTGGTGGTGGGAGGCCGACGACTCGGTCCGCTACACGCAGTTCATGGGCAAGGACAACGTCCCGTTCCACAGCATCATGTTCCCGGCGACCCAGCTGGGCACCCGGGCGCCGTGGAAGAAGGTGGACGTCATCAAGGCGTTCAACTGGCTCAACTACTACGGCGGCAAGTTCTCCACGTCGCAGAAGCGCGGTGTCTTCACGCACGACGCGCTGGAGATCCTGCCGGCGGACTACTGGCGCTACTTCATGATGGCCAACGCCCCCGAGTCCGACGACACGTCGTTCACCTGGGAGCACTTCACCGCCACGGTCAACAAGGACCTCGCCGACACCCTCGGCAACTTCGTCAACCGTGTGCTCTCCTTCTCGCGCAAGCGCTTCGGCGACGACGTGCCGGCGGGCAAGGAGGCCGGTGAGGCGGAGGCGAAGCTCGGCGAGGAGATCGCCCGGCTGCTCGCCGAGTACGAGGGCCACATGGACGCCGTCCAGTTCCGCAAGGCGGCGGCATCGCTGCGTGCCCTGTGGAGCGCGGGCAACTCCTACCTCGAGGAGAAGGCCCCCTGGCTGGAGATCAAGACCGACCCGGACGGCGCGGCGCTGACGCTGCGCACGGCGATGAACCTGATCCACCTCTACTCGGTGGTGTCGGAGCCGTTCATCCCGTCCTCCGCGAAGGCGATGCGCTCGGCGTTCGCGCTGGAGAACGACACCGCCCCGTGGGTGACCGCGGAGGAGGCGAAGTCCCTGGACGCGGTCCCGGCCGGCACACCGTTCACGGTCCCGCCGGTGCTCTTCGCGAAGATCACCGAGGAGGACCAGGAGTCCTACCGCGAGCGCTTCGGCGGCACCGAGGAGTGAGCCGCGGAAACAGCGGCACATGAGGAAGCCCCCCGGCCGGGGGGCTTCCTCATGCACGCGGTGCGATCACTTCGTGGGCTTGTACGGCGTCGGCTTCGCCGGGCCCTTGTAGATGCTCAGGTGGAGTTCCTTCATGCGGGCCTCGTCGATCTCCGACGGGGCGCCCATCAGCAGGTCCTGGGCGTTCTGGTTGAGCGGGAACGCGATCGTCTCGCGGATGTTGGGCTCGTCGGCCAGCAGCATGACGATGCGGTCGACGCCCGGGGCGATGCCACCGTGCGGCGGGGCGCCGTACTGGAAGGCACGGAGCATGCCCGCGAACTCCCGCTCGACGGTCTCCTTGTCGTAGCCCGCGATCTCGAAGGCGCGGTACATGACGTCCGGCTCGTGGTTCCGGATGGCGCCGGAGGACAGCTCGACGCCGTTGCAGACGATGTCGTACTGCCAGGCGAGGATGTCCAGCGGGTCCTGGGTGTCCAGCGCCTCCAGGCCGCCCTGCGGCATGGAGAACGGGTTGTGCGAGAAGTCGATCCGGCCGGTCTCCTCGTCCTTCTCGTACATCGGGAAGTCGACGATCCAGCAGAAGCGGAAGACGTTCTCCTCGAAGTGGCCGGCCCGCTTGGCGGCCTCGACGCGCACGGCGCCCATGACCTTCGAGACCTCGTCGAAGTCGCCCGCGCCGAAGAACACGGCGTGGCCCGGCGTCAGGCCGAGGCGCTCGGTGAGGACCTTGACGTTCTCCTCGGTGAGGAACTTGGCGATCGGGCCGGCCAGCGTGCCGTCCTCGCCGACGCGCACCCAGGCCAGGCCCTTGGCGCCCAGCTCGACGGCGAACTCGCCGAGACCGTCGAAGAACTTGCGGGGCTGGTCCTGCACGCCGGGCACGGGCAGGGCGCGGACGTGCTTGCCGGCGAAGGCCTTGAACTCGGAGTCGGCGAAGACGTCGGTGATGTCCACCAGCTCCAGCCGGGCGCGCAGGTCCGGCTTGTCCGAGCCGTACTTCAGCATCGCCTCGCGGAACGGGATCCGCGGGAACGGCGAGGTGACCTCGCGGCCGCCGCCGAACTCGGTGAAGAGCTCGGTCATGAGCTTCTCGATCGGCTGGAAGACGTCCTCCTGCTCGACGAAGCTCATCTCGACGTCGAGCTGGTAGAACTCGCCCGGCGAGCGGTCGGCGCGGGCGTCCTCGTCGCGGAAGCAGGGCGCGATCTGGAAGTAGCGGTCGAAGCCGGCGATCATCAGCAGCTGCTTGAACTGCTGCGGGGCCTGCGGCAGCGCGTAGAACTTGCCGGGGTTCAACCGGGACGGCACCAGGAAGTCACGGGCGCCCTCGGGGGAGGTCGCGGTGAGGATCGGGGTGGCCATCTCGTTGAAGCCGAGCGCGGTCATCTTGTGCCGGATGGCGGAGATGACGGCGGTGCGCAGCATGATGTTGCGGTGCATGCGCTCGCGGCGCAGGTCGAGGAAGCGGTACTCCAGGCGGCGCTCCTCGTTCACCCCGTCGTCGGTGTTGACGGTGAACGGCAGCGGTGCGGCGGCGCCCAGGACCTCGACCTCGGAGACCTCGATCTCGATCTCGCCGGTCGGCAGCTCCGGGTTGACGTTCTCGGCGCCACGGGCGGAGACCTTGCCGTCGATGCGGACGACGCTCTCCTTGCTGATGTGGCCGAGGGCCTCGTTGGCGGCGGTGCCGGGGCGGGCGACGAGCTGCACCAGACCGTGGTGGTCCCGCAGATCGATGAAGAGGATGCCGCCCAGGTCTCGGCGATTGTGCAGCCAGCCGCTCAGCCGGACGTCGGTGCCGACGTCAGAGGCGCGGAGCTCGCCGCAGGTGTGGGACCTGTACCGATGCATCGTCGTTCATCCAGTCTTCGCGATTCGGGGTGGGCACAACCACCTCAGGTTACCGCTCGCACACCGGGAATCGGTTGGCATATACATGGCCTGACGTCTCCGGTGCATCACCTGACGTCTCCGGCATCACCGATCGGAACGTCATAAAGTTGTGGGCAATGCGCACCGAGGACGTCCTGGCCGCGATCGCAACCGGTCTCTGGCGCTGGGACAACGCATCCGGGACCGTGTCCCTCGACGCGGAAGCCGCCCGGCTGCTCGGTCTGCCTGCCGAACCGGTCACCCTCACCGAGGCCAGGGTGCGCTCCCGGTTCCACCCCGTCGACTGGATCGAGGTCGGCAGCACCGTCCAGCTCGCCGCCACCGAGGGCACCCTCGCCGAGGCCCGGCTGCGCATCGTCGACGAGAACGGCCGCGTCCTGCGCACGGTCCGCAGCCGCAGTACCGCCGTCCCGCAGGGCCACGGCGCCTTCCTCCTGTACGGCAGCCTCCAGGAGGTCAGCGAGGCCCCGCCGGAGTCCGCCGCCCGCACCCCCGTCACCGGCGACTGGCGGCGGTCCCGCGAGGCGTTCCTGCTGGACGCGGGGCGCGCCCTCGCCGAGGCCCGCTCCACCGCCGAGGTGCTGCGGGTCGCCGCGTCCCTGTCCATGCCGGGCTTCTCCCCGGACGGGCTCGCCGTGTTCGGCATCAAGGGCGACCGGCTGACCCTCATCGGCCACCACGGATACGGCCCGGGCGTCGACACCCCCTTCGCGGACATGCCGCTGGACACCGAGTACCCCGCCGCCGAGGTCGTCCGCACCGGCCGCGCCGTCTACCTCTCGGGACCCGAGACCTACCGCAGCCGCTACCCCGTCACCTGGCCGCTCGCCGAGCGCTTCGGACGCCGCTCCTGGGCCTTCCTGCCGCTCGTCGTCGCGGGCCGCACCATCGGGGCCTGGATGGCCGCCTTCGCCCACAAGGTCGGCTTCACCCCCGACGAACGGTCCGTGCTCGCCACCGTCGCCCGCATGCTCGCCCAGGCGCTCGCCAGAGCCGGCGCCGCCGAGTCCGAGCGCGAGCTCTCCCTCGGCCTGCAGCGCACGATGATGCCGACGCTCGGCCCCGACATCCCCGGCATGGCCGTCGCCGCGCGCTACGTCCCCACCGGCGGCGGGCTCCAGGTCGGCGGCGACTGGTACGACATGATCCCGCTGCCCTCGGGACGCTTCGCCCTGGTCATCGGTGACGTCCAGGGCCACGACGTACGGGCCGCGGGCCTCATGGGACAGCTCCGGATCGCCCTGCGCGCCTACGCGTCCGAGGGCCACCGCCCCGACGCGGTGCTCTCCCGCGCCTCCCGCTTCCTGCACGGCCTGCACGACCACGCCCTGGCCGAGTCACCGGCCTACCAGGAACACACCCTCCCCCGCTTCGCGACCTGCCTCTACGTCGAGGTCGACCCGGCCACCGGCACCCTCGACGTCGCCCGCGCCGGGCACCCCGAACCGGCGGTACGGATGCCCGACGGCACCGTGATCACCCGTCGCACCCGGGGCGGACTCCCGCTCGGCATCGAACCCGACCCCGACTACCCGACGACCCGGCTCACCCTGGACCCGGGCGAGACGATGATGCTGTGCACCGACGGCCTCATCGAGACCGGCGGCCACGACCTCGACAGCGGCTGGGACAGGCTCCGCACCATCCTGGAGAAGGAGGGCGGCGAGGGCCTGGAGAAACTCGCCGACGCCCTCGTGCAGGCCGTGCACGGCCCGCCCTCGCACCACACCACCGGGCCGCTCGCCGACCGGCGCGAGGACGACATCGCCGTGGTGCTGCTGCGCCGCCAGGGACCCGAGGACTTCCGGCCCGTCCCCCTGCGGCGCTCCGTGCTGACCATCGCCCAGGCCGAGCCGGAACGCATCTCCTTCGCCCGGCGGCAGGTCCGCGACCTCCTGCACGACTGGACGGACGCCGAGCAGGTCGACTCCGCCGTCCTGATGGTCTCCGAGATGGTCACCAACGTCCTCGTCCACACGGACGGCGACGCCCTGCTGGTCGCCGAGGCGACCGGACCCTCCGGTGGGCGCACGCTGCGCATCGAGGTGTCCGACGCCAGCGACGAACTGCCCCATGTGCGGCACCCCGGCGAGCTGGCATCGTCCGGCCGCGGCCTGCTGTTGATGGAGATGCTCGCCGACACGTGGGGCGTCGACCCCCGCGGCGAGGGCAAGTCCATCTGGTTCGTCCTCCACGAGCCGCCCCGCACGACGGCTTCCCAGGAGTCCTAGCCGGCCCCGCCCTGAAAGGCGTTGTCCAGCGTCAGGGTGAGCTCGGCGATCCGCCACCCACCGTCGGACCGGCGCAGGCCGAACGTGTAGACCCCGGTCGAGACCATCTGGATGCTCTCGCCGGTGTTCCTCGTCTGCACCAGATAGGCCCGCACCTCAGCGGTGGCGGCGTCCGTCGTCGTGACCACGACATTGCCCAGGTGGTGCCGCACCCTTCCGGTCTGGGCCGGGTGCTGGTCACGGATGAAGTCGAGCACCGCCGCGCGTCCGGCGACCGGGCCGAGCACTCCCCGTCCGGGCATCGTGAAGGTCCAGGTGGTGTCCTCGGTCAGGACCGCTTCCAGCTCGGGCACATTCAGCTCGTCCAGGGCGTGGGCGTAGTTCGCCACCGCCTGCTGGAGTTCGGTGATCACGAGACCACCGTCAGCACGATCTTGCCTTGGAGGTGGCCCTGCGCGGCTCGCGTGTGTGCGCTGCCCGCCTCGGGCAGCGGGTAGGTGCTGTCCACCCCGACCTGGAGCTTGCCCTCGTCGAACAGGCGCCCGATCTCGGTGAGCTGGGGGCCGTTGGAGCGCACCTGGATGTTCGAGACTGTGATGCCCAGACTCGCCGTCTCTTCCGGGTCGTACTGGGCGAAGAACACCGGAAGCATGGTGCCGCCGCGCTTGAGCACGGTCAGGAAGCGTGAGCTGTCCGGGCCGCCGACGGTGTCGATCACCAGGTCGACACCGCTGACCACGTCCGCGGCCTGCGTCCTGGTGTAGTCGATGAACTCATCGGCGCCGAGCTTGCGCAGGAACTGCTCGTGCCGGCCCGAGGCCACCGCGATGACGTGTGCCCCCTTCCATTTCGCCAGCTGCACCGCGAAGTGGCCCACTCCACCGGCGGCCCCGTTGACCAGCACGGTCATCCCCGGCGTGATCGGCACCGGCCGGTGCACCCGGCCGGTGAAAGGAGACGGCACGTCGTGGCCGAGATCAACCAGGTACTGCCAGGCCGTCAGCACGGCCATCGGCGCCCCAGCCGCCTGCACGTGGTCGATACCGGCCGGCTTGTGAGCCAGGTCCGAAGCCGGCGCGGCCACGTACTCGGCGTACGTCCGGCCGTCGAACCCGGGAAACCGCAGCATGCCGAAGACCTCGTCACCGACGGCGAACCCCGGCACGTCCGGAGCGACCGCCTGGACCACGCCCGACATGTCCGTTCCGGGGATCAGGGGGAACTCCAGCGCCGGCCTCATCTCGGCCGGCATGACCTTCATCCCCTCACGCAGGTACCAGTCCGGCGGGTTGATGCCCGCCGCGTGCACCCGGACGAGCACCTCGCCCGGGCCGATCTCGGGAGCCGGCACCTCGTCATACTGCAAAACCTCCGGCCCGCCCGCTTCGTGGAACTGGATCGCCTTCATCGCACCTGTCGCTTTCTTGGGGAGACGTTGCTCCTTCAGTCAAGGCCCGGGACGGCATGGCCGTCCAAGACCGGTTCGGCAACTGATCATTCCGAAACGGCATGACACGTACGCTGGAAGGGTGAACGATCTCGGGAAGGACCTGGAACTGCGGCTGGTGCGCTACTTCACCGTGGTGGCGGCGCACCGGCACTTCGGCCGGGCCGCCACCGAATTGCACGTGGCCCAGCCGGCGCTGAGCCGCCAGATCCAACGGCTCGAGAAGTATCTCGGCGCACGACTGCTGGACCGCGTACCCCAGGGCGCCCGGCTCACTCCGGCCGGCCAGAGGTTCCTGCCCCGGGCCCAAGCCCTGCTGCAGGCCGCCCGCCAGGCCGAGTTGGCCGTGCGTGAACAAGTCGAGACCGAACGAATCGCCATCGGCTACGTTGAAGACCTGGTGATCACTGCCGCCGTGCGGGAACTGCGCCGCCGTCACCCGGACGCCGAGATCGCCACCCGGTACCTGAGCTGCCGCGACGTCGGGGCGCTGTCCGACAAGCGCGTCGACGCCCTGATCGCGCGGGCCCCGCTGCCGCTCGCCGCCGACGACGTGTTCACCACCCCGCTGTACGAGGAGCCCCGGATGCTCGTGGTCCCGCGCGGCCATCTCCTGGCCGACCGCGCGTCGGTGACCGCGGAAGAACTGGCCGGCGAGGAGGCGGCGCCGTGCGCGTTCGAGACCGCGGACTGGACTTCCTACCGGGTCCTCGGGGCCGGCGTGCCGCCGATCGAGAGCTACGAGGACAAGCTCGAACTCGTCGCGAGTGGTGGGGCGATCGCCGTGCTACCGGTCGGCGACCGGCGTAGCTCACTGCGTCCCGACCTCGTCACCGTCCCGATCGAGGGCGCTCCCCCCAGCCAGGTCGTCCTGGTCAGCCGCAAGGGCGACCCGAATCCGATGATCGGGAATCTCCGGCTGGCGGCCAAGGCCGTCCTGACCGCCCCGGCAGCCTGACCGGTACCAGCCGACCCCTTGGCGCTGAACCGCACCAAGCGGTGCTCACGCGCGCCGTGTTCGCCGCGCATCTGCCGGTATCGCTCGGGGTCGGGTTGTGCCGGCTCGGCGTCCGACCCTGTGGAACGGCGATCAAGCACGCCGTCTCGACCAGGAATCGTTGCCGTATCGCGTGAGGGTGCAGGGAAGCTTCAGATCCGACCAGGTCGACACACACGTGTTGTTCAGGGTCGTCGTCGAGACGCGCTCCGAAGCGCTGCCTGTCGCGAGCGGCAGCCCGGCGACGCCTGGATCAACTCCCTGGCGTTGCTTTTCGCTGGAAGCTCCCGGGCGCCCCCTGGCCTCCCCGTGGGCGGCGGCCCCGTCGCCCAGCCCGTTCAGCCGCCCTGCGGGCTCCCGCCCCGGTTCACCCGACCCGCGGGCTCCGCGCCGCCGTGTGGCGTCTGCGCAGCTCGCCCAGGACACCGAAGGCTGCCGCCGCGACCGGCACGGCGAGCAGCATGCCGAGGATCCCCGCGAGGCCGGCCCCGGCGGTGATCGCCAGCATCACCACCGCGGGATGCATCTGGACGGTGCGGCTCTGGACCACCGGCTGGAGGACGTGGCCCTCCAGCACCTGGACGGCCAGGACGACGCCCAGCGCCCACAGGGCGATCACCCAGCCCCGGTCGGCGAGCGCGACCAGGACCGCGACGGCTCCGGAGAGGAACGCCCCCAGGTACGGGATGTAGGCGGTCACGAACACGAGGGCGCCCAGCCCGGCCGCGCCCGGCACCCGGAGCACCAGGAGCCCGATCGTGATGAGGACGGCGTCGATCAGCGCGATGAACGTCGTGCCCCGCATGAATCCCTCGACGGCCTCGAACGCCCGGCGTGCCATGGATTCCGCGACGTCCCCCGTGGCGCGCGGCGCGAGCCCCTTGATCAGCCCCGCGACCTTGTGGGAGTCCCGCAGGAAGAAGAAGATCAGCAGCAGGGACAGCACCGCGGTCGCGATCGCCTCGCCGACCACGCTGATCCCGGAGATCACTCCGGAGGCGGCGGTGCCGCCGAACTTCTGCAGCAGCTCCCTCGCGTGCGCGGCGATGTCGTCCAGCGAGGTCCCGGCCGCCCCGAAGTGCTCGGCGATGCCCCGCGCGGCGTCCCGCAGCGAGGCGAGGATCTGGTCGCCGCTGTCGATGAGCGCGTTCACCACCACGTACAGCGCCCCGCCGACCCCCACGACCACGGCGACACAGGTCAGCCCGGCGGCGAGGGAGCGGTTCACGCCCCTCGAGACGAGCCACCGGTGGACGGGGCCGAGGAGCGCGGTCCCGAGGATCGCCAGCAGCGCCGGTGTGACGGCCGTCCTGAACGTGATGATCAGCCAGATCGCGAGGGCCGCCACCCCGCTCACGAGCAGTGCGACGGCACACCACGCCCCGGCCCGCTGCGCACCCACCGGCAGCAGCGGCCCCTTCCGCGTCTCCATCCGCCCACGGCATCACGCGGGCCCGTCGCCGGGCCCCCGACCCGCCCGGGTGACCCCCCGGGCGGATCAGTGCCCCTCGGCCGGTCAGCCGCGGGTCGCCGGGACCGTTCCGAGCCGGCCCTTCCGGAAGTCCTCGAAGGCCTGCTGGAGCTCCGCGTGGCTGTTCATCACGAAGGGCCCGTAGTGCGCCATCGGCTCACGGATGGGCCGCCCGCCCAGCAGGACGATCTCCAGGTCGGGTGCGTGCCCGTCCTGCTCGTCGTCCGCCGTGACGGTCAGCGAGCCGCCCGCGCCGAACACCGCGGTCTGCCCCATGTGCACCGGCCGGCGGTCCGTGCCGACCGAGCCGCGCCCGGCCAGGACGTAGCCGAGGGCGTTGAAGTCCTCGCGCCAGGGCAGGGTGATCCGTGCGCCCGGCCGCAGGGTGGCGTGGATCATCGTGATGGGTGTGTGGGTGATGCCCGGCCCCTCGTGCCCGTCCAGCTCACCGGCGATGACGCGGAGCAGCGCGCCGCCGTCCGGGGAGGTGAGCAGCCGCACCTGGCCGCCCCGGATGTCCTGGTAGCGGGGGTCCATCATCTTGTCGGCGGCCGGCAGGTTCACCCACAGCTGGAGGCCGTGGAAGAGGCCGCCGGACATCACCAGGTGCTCCGGCGGGGCCTCGATGTGCAGGAGGCCGGATCCGGCGGTCATCCACTGGGTGTCGCCGTTCCGGATGGTGCCGCCGCCACCGTTGCTGTCCTGGTGGACGAAGGTTCCGTCGATCATGTAGGTCACGGTCTCGAAGCCGCGGTGCGGGTGCCACGGGGTGCCCTTGGCCTCGCCGGGCGCGTACTCCACCTCGCCCATCTGGTCCATCATGATGAACGGGTCGAGGTACCGGTAGTTGATGCCCGCGAACGCGCGGCGCACCGGGAATCCCTCCCCTTCGAACCCCGTCGGCGCGGTCGTCACGGCCAGCACCGGACGCGACGCGGCGGCGTCGGGTGCGGTCACGCGCGGCAGGGTGAGCGGGTTCTCGACAGTCACGGCAGGCATGTGGACCTCCATCTCGTACGCCCAAGATTAGTTGAACGTAGAACTTCTTGCCATCCGGAACGACGAACGCCCGGGAGGTATTCCTCCCGGGCGTTCGTGCCTGCCCTGCCTGTCGTCCGGCCATACGTCCCGCACCCGGACCCGGGTGCGGAAGTCGGCCGTCCGGACGACGCGCTAGCCGTACATGCGGCGCATCGCGTAGTCGACCATCTGCTCCACGGCCTTCGCGTCGAAGACCATGCGGTGCTCGCCCTCCATGTCCAGGACGAAGCCGTATCCCGTCGGCAGCAGGTCGATCACCTCGGCGCCGGTGATCACGAAGTACTTGGACTCCTTGCCCGCGTACCGGCGCAGCTCCTTGAGCGAGGTGAACATCGGGATCACCGGCTGCTGCGTGTTGTGCAGCGCCAGGAAGCCGGGGTTGTCGCCGCGCGGGCAGTAGACCTTCGACGTGGCGAAGATCTGCTGGAAGTCCTCGGCGGAGAGCGACGCGGTGGTGAAGGCCCGTACCGCGTCGGCCAGTGACGGCGGCGACGGCTCCGGGTAGAGCGGCTGCTCGGGGTAGCCCTGCTGCGGGATGTACTGCTGCTGGGCGCCCGGGGTCTGGTCGTAGCCGTACATGCCCGTAAGGGTACCGAGGCGGGCGCGGCCCCCGGGCGGGCCGGGCGGACCGGGTGCCGACGGGGGCGTGTTCCGGCCATGGGCGGCCGCGGGCGGCCACGCGGTCCGCGGCCGTGACGGGGTGCGGGGGCGGGTGTGGGGCGGGCGCGGAGCCGAGTGCGAGGACCGGGTGTCCCCTGTGAACCGGTGATTCCCCCTATGGACCCGTGGTTAGAGCCTCGTCACACTTGTCCCCAGAGGGGTTGCTTGTTATTACCGGCGGGTAGCATCATCGGAGTTACTTACTGGTAATGGGTCATGAGAGGGCCGTCGCCATGGGGCACTACAAGTCGAATCTCCGCGACATCGAGTTCAACCTGTTCGAGGTCCTCGGACGCGACAAGGTATACGGCACCGGCCCGTTCGCCGAGATGGACGCCGACACCGCCAAGAGCATCCTCGACGAGCTCTCCCGCCTCGCGGAGAACGAGCTCGCCGAGTCCTTCGTGGACGCCGACCGCAACCCGCCGGTCTTCGACCCGGAGACCAACACCGCGCCGGTCCCGGCCTCCTTCAAGAAGAGCTACCAGGCCTTCATGGACTCCGAGTACTGGCGTCTGGGCCTGCCCGAGGGCATCGGCGGCACCACCGCCCCCGCGAGCCTCGTCTGGTCCTACGCGGAGCTGATCCTCGGCTCGAACCCGGCCATCTGGATGTACTCCTCCGGCCCGGCCTTCGCCGGCATCCTCCACTCCGAGGGCAACGAGGCGCAGCGGAAGGTCGCCCAGATCGCCGTCGAGAAGCAGTGGGGCTCCACCATGGTCCTCACCGAGCCGGACGCCGGCTCGGACGTCGGCGCCGGCCGCACCAAGGCCGTCGAGCAGGAGGACGGCTCCTGGCACATCGAGGGCGTGAAGCGCTTCATCACGTCCGGTGAGCACGACATGTCGGAGAACATCCTCCACTATGTCCTCGCCCGCCCCGAGGGCGCCGGCCCCGGCACCAAGGGCCTCTCCCTCTTCCTCGTGCCGAAGTACCACTTCGACTGGGAGACCGGCGAGCTCGGCGAGCGCAACGGCGTCTACGCCACCAACGTCGAGCACAAGATGGGCCTCAAGGCGTCCAACACCTGCGAGATGACCTTCGGCGACCGCCACCCCGCCAAGGGCTGGCTGATCGGCGACAAGCACGACGGCATCCGCCAGATGTTCCGCATCATCGAGTTCGCCCGCATGATGGTCGGCACGAAGGCGATCTCCACCCTCTCCACCGGCTACCTCAACGCCCTCGAGTACGCCAAGGAGCGCGTCCAGGGCGCCGACCTCGCGCAGTTCACCGACAAGAACGCGCCCAAGGTCACCATCACCCACCACCCCGACGTCCGCCGCTCCCTGCTGACGCAGAAGGCGTACGCCGAGGGCATGCGCTCCCTCGTCCTCTACACCGCCTCCGTCCAGGACGCCATCGCGCTCAAGGAGGCCGCGGGCGAGGACGCCAAGTCCCTGCACGGCCTGAACGACCTGCTCCTGCCCATCGTCAAGGGCTATGGCTCCGAGAAGGGCTACGAGCAGCTCGCCCAGTCGCTGCAGACCTTCGGCGGCTCCGGCTTCCTGCAGGAGTACCCGATCGAGCAGTACATCCGCGACGCCAAGATCGACACCCTCTACGAGGGCACCACCGCGATCCAGGGCCAGGACTTCTTCTTCCGGAAGATCGTCCGCGACCAGGGCGCGTCCCTGAACCTGCTCGCCGAGGAGATCAAGAAGTTCCTGGCCTCCGAGGCCGGCGGCGAGGCGCTGGCCCCGGCCCGCGACGCGCTCGCCCGCGCCGCGGTCGACCTGGAGGCGATCGTCGGCACGATGACCAACGACCTCATCGCCACCGGCGAGGACGTCAAGAACATCTACAAGGTCGGCCAGAACACCACCCGCCTGCTGCTCGCCTCCGGTGACGTCGTCGTCGGCTACCTGCTCCTCAAGGGCGCGGCCGTGGCCGCCGAGAAGCTGCCGTCCGCCTCCACCAAGGACGTCGCCTTCTACCAGGGCAAGATCGCGGCGGCGAAGTTCTTCGCGGCCAACATCCTGCCGGGCGTCTCGGTGCAGCGTTCGATCGCCGAGTCGATCGACAACTCCCTGATGGAGCTGGACGAGGCCGCTTTCTGAGCCGAGTCCGGACGGAACCGCGACCCCGGAACCACTTTCCGTAGCCGCACCCCGGATCCACGGCGCCGTCCGCGCCCTGGATCCGGGCCCGCCCGCACCGCACCACGCCGACGGGCCGGACCCCCCTGCTCCACAGGGGTCCGGCCCGTCGGCACATCACGGCCCCGGCGGCCAGGCCGGGCATCTCGTTAGGGTGATCTCATGAGCAGCGCAACCGCCCGGTTCGACCGCGGCCACACCGACGACCTGATGTCCTTCCTGGCGGCGTGCCCGTCGCCGTACCACGCCGTGGCGGCCGGCGCGGCCCGGCTGGAGAAGGCCGGCTTCCGCAAGGTCGAGGAGACCGACGCCTGGGACGGCTCGGCGGGCGGCAGGTACGTGATCCGCGGCGGCGCACTCATCGCCTGGTACGTGCCGGAAGGCGCCGGCGCCCACACCCCGTTCCGCATCATCGGCGCCCACACCGACTCCCCGAACCTCCGGGTCAAGCCGCTCCCCGACTCCGGGGCGCACGGCTGGCGCCAGATCGCCGTCGAGATCTACGGCGGCACCCTGCTCAACACCTGGCTCGACCGCGACCTCGGCCTCGCCGGCCGGCTCACCCTGCGGGACGGCACCCACCACCTGGTGAACGTCGACCGCCCGCTGCTGCGCGTCCCGCAGCTCGCCGTGCACCTCGACCGGTCCGTCAACACCGACGGCCTCAAGCTGGACAAGCAGCGGCACATGCAGCCCGTCTGGGGCCTCGGGGACGACGTGGCCGAGGGCGACCTGATCCGCTTCGTCGCCGGCGAAGCCGGCGTCGAGGCCGCCGACGTGGCCGGCTGGGACCTGATGGTGCACAGCGTCGAAGCCCCCGCCTACCTGGGCCGCGACCGGGAACTCGTCGCCGGGCCCCGTATGGACAACCTCGTGTCCGTACACGCCGGTGCCGCCGCCCTCGCCGCCGTCGCGGCCCGCGGCGACCTGCCGTACATCCCCGTCCTCGCCGCCTTCGACCACGAGGAGAACGGCTCCGAGGCGGACACCGGCGCACAGGGCCCCCTGCTCGGCAACGTCCTGGAACGCTCGGTGTACGCCCGCGGAGGCTCCTACGACGACCGGGCCCGCGCCTTCGCCGGCACCGTCTGCCTGTCCTCCGACACCGGACACGCCGTGCACCCCAACTACGCGGAACGGCACGACCCCACGCACCACCCGCGCATCAACGCCGGCCCGATCCTCAAGGTCAACGTCAACCAGCGGTACGCCACCGACGGCAGCGGCCGCGCCGTGTTCGCCGCCGCGTGCGAGAAGGCCGGGGTGCCCTGGCAGACCTTCGTGTCGAACAACGCGATGCCCTGCGGCACCACCATCGGCCCCATCACCGCCGCCCGGCACGGCATCAGCACCGTCGACGTCGGCATCGCCATCCTGTCCATGCACAGCGCCCGCGAACTGTGCGGTGACAAGGACCCCTATCTGCTGGCGAACGCCATGACCGCGTTCCTGGAAGGCTGACGCGCCCCATGGCGCCCGCGCGGCAGCCGGAGCCGGGCCCTGTGATCCGGGCCGGCGGTCCGGACAGGTGAGCCGGGCGCGATCCGGACAAGTGAGCCGGGCCAAGGCTCCCAAGGCTCCGAACGAGCACACGGCCCGGCGGTATCCTCGGGGGCCCGAAGTGAACGGGGAACAAGGGGGAATCACCGTGGAGTTCCGGCTGCTCGGGGTGGTATCCGTCGTAGCCGCCGGGAACACGGAGATCGACCTGGGCACGGCGGAGCGCCGCAGCGTCCTCGCGGCGCTCCTGCTCGGCGCCGGCACCCCCGTCACCCTCGAACAGCTCACAGCCGCAGCATGGGAAGGAACACCGCCACCGCAGGCCGACGGTGTGCTGCGCACCCATATCGACGGACTGCGGACCACGCTCGACGGCACCGGACTGACCGGCCACGGGGATGCCTTCACCCTCCATGTGCCCGAACAGTCCGTGGACGCACGGCACTTCGAGCGGCTCGTCCGCGACGCCGACCCCCAGCGGCGCGGCCCCGCCGAGGTCCTGGCCCTGTTACGGGAAGCCCTGGCCCTCTGGCACGGCCCCGCCCTCGGCGGCACCGTACCCGGCACACCCCTGCGGGCCGCCGCCCGCGACCTGGAAGAAACCCGGCTGACGGCCGTCGAGCGGCTCGCCGAGGCGTACGGGCGGCTCGGCCGGCACGCCCGGGCCGTCGCGCTCCTCCGCCGGGAAGCGGTCGCCCACCCCCTGCGCGAAACCGTCGCCGCCGCCCTCGTCCGCGCCCTCCACCGGGCCGACCGCTCCGCCGAGGCCCTCGACTGGTACCACCGCACCCGCCGCCTCGTCACCGCCGCCTACGGCACCGACGTGAGCCCCGCACTCCGCGAGGCCTACGAATCCGTCCGCGACACCGTCCCGCACACACCGCCCATCGGCCCCGGGGTGCCCGTGAGCACGTCCGGGGATCGTGCTCCTGCGCCGCCGGTGCACGGCGTCGACGTCGCTGTCCCCGGGGTGCCTGTGAGCACGTCCGGGGATCGTGCTTCTGCGCCGCCGGTGGACGGTGTCGACGTCGCTGTCCCCGGGGTGCCTGTGAGCACGTCCGGGGATCGTGCTTCTGCGCCGCCGGTGGACGGTGTCGACGTCGCTGTCCCCGGGGACGGTGTCGGCGTTCCTGCTTCCGGCGTTCCCGTGCACACGCCTGGGGACCCTGCTCCAGTGCCGCCGGCTACCGGTGCCGACGTCCGTCCCTCCGATGTACCCGTCCACACGTCCCGGGATCGCGCATCCGCGGCACCGGCCCCCACAGCAGACGCCCCCGCCACCGAAGCGACGCCGGGCACGCCCTCGTCCGCGGCGATCGGCTCGACCGGCGCTTCCGCAACGGCACCGGGCGCAGCGGGAACTCCAGCCCACGCCACGGACCCAGCGGGAAGGCCACTGGAGGCCACCGGGCCGGCCGCACCCAGCGCCGCGCCCGCAGCGACCGGAGCCCCCGCAGCGACGGTGCGTTCGGGCACCGCCGGGTCCGCCACGTCCCCGGTCGGCCCCGTCGTGGCCGGACCCCCCGTCTCGTCCGTCGGCACGGGAGCCGGGCCCTCCCCGTGCCTCCCCGGCGGTACGTCGGACACCCCGGGGACCGCCCCCGCCACGGTCCCGGTGCGGCTCCCGGTTCCCGACCCCGCGCTCTTCCCCCTCTTCGCGCCGCTCGCCGGGTTCACGCTGGACCCGTACGCGGCGGCGGCGCTCGCCGACACGCGGCCGGAACGGACGGGGCGGGCAGCTGCCGCGATCGAGCGGTGGGCGGCGGCGCGGCGCCTGCGGGCGCGGCACCCCGACGGGGCCCATGGGCAGCACGAACACGACAGGGAGGCGCTGTTGCGGCTCCTCGACCACTACCTCTGCACCGCCCTGGCCGCGTGTGCCACGGCCGAGCCGGACGGCCGGCCCTGCTGCACCCTGCCCGGCGACGTGCGCTGGCCCGCCGCCGTCCAGGAGTTCCGGGGCCGGGACGACGCGCTCGCGTGGTTCACCCGGGAACGCGCCGCGCTCACCGCCGCCGTGGCCGCCGCCCGCGCCGCCGACTTCGACGACCGGGCGTGGCGCCTCGCCGTCCTCCAGTGGCCGGCCAGGGTGGGAACCGCCGCCGACGGCTGGGAACCGCTGCTCGTCCAGGCGCTCGACGCGGCCGTACGGCTCGGCGACGCCGACGCCGAGTCACGCGTACGGGCCCTGCTGGGCCTCGCCCTCACCAGCGAGGGCAGGCCCGCGGAGGCCCTGCCCCACCTCGCGGCCGCCCCCGACCTGGCCGCCCGCGCTGCGAACCCCCTCGACGAGGCGATCGGCCGTATCAACCTCGCGACCGCCCTGGAGCCCCTCGGGCGACTCGACGACGCGATGGACGAGTACCGGCGCGCCGCCGGACTCGCCCTGCGCGCCCGGGACCGCCGCGCGCAGATCCTGGCCCACCACCACCTCGCCCGCCTCTGCCTCACCACCGGCGACCCCGAGGACGCCCTCCGCCACGCCGAGACCGGTCTCGCGCTCACCCCCGACGACCCCGCGGCGGCGGCCACCGAAACGGTTCACCGCCGTGCCCTCACCCAGACCCGGAAGGAAGCCCTGACCCGCCTCGGCCGACGCCCCGGCTCCCCCTCGCCCGCACCCCGCCCCGCGCCCGCATCCCGCCCGACGCTCCGCGCACTGCCGGCGATCGACGCCACCCCGGACGAGCCGGCCTGACACCGACGAGCGGGCCTGGCAGCGACCGGGCCTGACACCGACGAGCCGGCCACGGTCCGTCCCGGCGCCGGCACGTCGGTGGGGCGTCCTCACGGAGTGAGCCGCTCCCGGACGGGTACGGCCCGCCCCGACGTGTCCCGGGGCGGGCCGTACCGTCCTGTGCCTCCGCGGCGGGTGCTACTCCGTCGCCGCGTCGTCCATGCCCGCGAGCACCAGCGGGAGCCGGGCCGCGCCGTCCTCCGTCAGGCGCACCGGAACTCCCCAGTCCTGCTGGTGCACATGGCACGCCGGGTACTCGTTCTCCGGGTCGTCGTCGCAGGACGCGGCCATCGCCGAGACGTGCAGGACGCCCTCGGCGACCTCGGGGTTCAGCACCAGGTCCCGGCTCAGGTCGGTGCCCTTCCCCTCGCCGGAGGCCAGCAGCTCCGGCGGTGTCGCCGAGACGAGGAGCCGCGTCGACGGTCCGTAACGCGTGTCGAGCTTCTGCCCCGCCGGGGCCTGGAACACGACGTCGAGCCGGAGCGCGCCCGGTGCGACGTCGGTCGCGGCGCGCTGCGTGCGGTGCGCGACGGCCTCGACCCGTACGGCCTCCTCCGGCAGCCGCAGCCGGGTCAGCCGGTGCCGCGCGGACTCCACGACGACGATGTCCTGGCCGACGAGGACGGCGTCCGACGGCTCCCGCAGGTCCGTGGCGAGGGTGCCGACCTCCCCGGTCGCGGGGTCGTAGCGGCGCAGTGCGTGGTTGTACGTGTCGGAGACCGCGACGGATCCGTCCGGCAGGGCGGTGACGCCCAACGGGTGCTGGAGCAGCGCCTGTTCCGCGGGCCCGTCCCGGTGCCCGAAGTCGAACAGGCCGCTGCCGACGGCCGTTCCCACGACGTAGCCGCCGTCGCCGTCGCTCTCCACGTACCGCAGCGCGGAGTTCTCGGAGTCGGCGACCCACAGCCGGTCCCCGGCCGCCGCGAGCCCGGACGGCTGCCCGAACCACGCCTCCGCGGCGGGCCCGTCGACCAGGCCCTCGTTGGTGGTACCGGCGGCGGCCCGCACCTCCCCGGTGGCCGGGTCGTACGTCCACAGCTGGTGGACGCCGGCCATGGCGATCCACACCCGGTCCTGCCACCAGGCCACGTCCCACGGCGAGGAGAGGTCCACCTCCAGCGCCGGCCCGGAGGCCGGCGAGCCCTGCCACCACTGTCGGCCCGTGCCGGCGACGGTCCTGACCTCCCCGGTGGCCGGATCGTACGTGCGCAGCACATGGTTGACGGTGTCCGCGACGATCACCGTGCCGTCCGGCAGCAGCGCGAGCCCCTGCGGTTCGCTGAACGCGGCGGGCGCGTCCCCGTGGCCGCGCTCCCCGGTCCCGGTCCGCCGCACCACCGTCTCGCCGTCCGGCTCCAGTTCGACCAACTGGTGCCGGGTGGTGTCCGTGACGAGGAGGTTGCCGCTGTCCGGCAGTACCAGCGCCTTCCCGGGGAACCGCAGATGCGTGGCGAGGGGCTCCGGCGCCACGTACGGCCCGTCGCCGCGCCGCAGGGTCCCCTTCGCCTCGTGCTCCGCCTCCAGCTCCTCGACCAGCTTCGCGATGGCGTGCGCATGCCCCTCACCGGCGTGCTGGGCGACGACGTACCCCTCGGGGTCGATCACCACGAGCGTCGGCCACGCCCGCACGGCGTACTGCTTCCACGTCGCCAGCTCGGGGTCGTCGAGCACCGGGTGCTCGACCTCGTACCGCTCGACGGCGTCGACGACGGCCGCGTGGTCGGCCTCGTGGACGAACTTCGGTGAGTGCACGCCGATGATCACCAGCGTGTCGCGGTGCTTCTCCTCCAGTTCGCGCAGCTCGTCGAGGACGTGGAGGCAGTTGATGCAGCAGAAGGTCCAAAAATCCAAGATCACTACGCGACCTCGGAGGCCGGCCAGTTTCAAGTCCTTGCCGCCCGTATTCAGCCAGCCGCCTTTGCCGATCAGCTCGGGGGCACGGACACGGGCACGGCGGCGGGGCGTGGGCGCGGGCGCCGGGGCGGCATCGTTCATGGTTCAAGCTTGCCATCCGCCCGTGAACGGTGGATCACGCCCGTACGACGCGGCCCGGCGCCGCCTTCGGGGGAGGAGGAGGTCCGCGCGGTGGCGCGGGGTCCTGGCGAAGGTGACCATGGATACGGAGGCCGGGTCCGGCAGGTGTGTCGGGGACGGACCTGCCGGGGCGGGCGAGGGAGGCGCACATGGTTCCCTTCCGGCTGATGTACCGGCTCGGGTTCCTGCCGTGGGAACGCGCGCCGGTGACGGCCGGGTTCCGGGACATCCTGGAGGGCCCGGACGGTCTGCCGCCGGGACGGGCGCTCGACGTGGGCTGCGGTACGGGCCGGCAGGCCGTGTACCTGGCCAAGCGCGGGTGGCGGGTCACGGGTGTGGACCTCGTGGCGGGTGCGATCGCCAGGGCCCGGGACCGCGCGGCCCGGGAGGGAGTCGAGGTGGAGTGGGTGCGCGGCGACGTCGGCGACCTCGCAGGGCTCGGCCTGGAGCCGGGCTACACCCTGCTCTACGACTTCGGCTGTCTGCACGGGTTGCCCGACGACGCCCGTGCCCGTGCGGCCGCGGCGATGACGGCCCTCGCGGCACCGTCGGCGACCCTCCTCCTCGTCGGGTTCTCCCGCGGCCGGCGCGTGCTGCTGCCGCGCGGCATCGAGGAGGTGGAGGTGGTCGGCCTCTTCGCCGGCTCCTGGGCGCTGCGGGAGGTCCGGGACGTCGCCTACCCGGCCGCGCAGCCGCGGGTGCGGCGTGCCCGCCCGCGGTGGTACCGCCTCACCAAGAACTGAGGAGAATCACGTGGACGCCCTGGTGCTCGTCGGCCGCATCCTCTTCGCGGCCCTCTTCGTCGTGGCGGGGGTCAGCCACCTCCTGCACACCGAGGCGATGGGCGGGTACGCCGCCTCCCGCGGCATTCCGCTTCCGGTCGTCGAGCCGATGACCGTCGGTTCCGGTGTGCTGATCATCCTCGGGGGTCTGAGTGTGGCGTTCGGCGTCTGGGCGGACCTGGGCGCCATGCTGCTGGCCGCGTTCCTGCTGCCGACGGCGCTGCTGATGCACGCTTTCTGGAAGGAGAGCGACCCACAGGCCCGGCAGCTGGAGATGATCCACTTCCTCAAGGACCTGTCCTTGTGCGGCGCGGCGCTGATGCTGCTCGGGTTCTTCGCCTATGTCGGAGAGGACCTGGGGCTGACGCTGACCGGCCCGCTCTTCGAAGTCGGCTGAGGGCCCGACGCCGGCCGGCGGTCCGATGCCGGCAGCCGGCGGTCGGATGCCGGCTGACGTGATGGCGCCGGCCGGCGGTCCGACGCCGACTGACGGTCCGACGTCCGCTGACGGGATGGCGCGGGAACGAAGACGACGCGGAACGTCTTCGGCCACCACTTGCCGGTGATCAGGAACTGGTCGGTGCCGGGAACGGCCGCGATCCCGTTGAGGACGTCCGCACGGGCGGCTTCCTCCTCGGTGAGCAGGCCGGTGGCGTCGATCTCTCCGGTGACCGTGCCGGTGCCGGCGTCGATGCGCAGGATCCGGTCCGACGGCCAGACGTTGGCGTAGACGACGTCACCGGCGCATTCGAGTTCGTTCAGCCGCGGTACGGGCTCCCCGTGGGCGGTGACGTCGACACCTCCGGTCGCGCGGAGGGTGGCGGGGTCCCGGAAGGTGAGCCGGGCGGAGCCGTTGCTGGTGACGAGCCGCTTGCGGTGCGGCTGGTGGCACACGCCCCAGCCTTCGTCCTCGTAGGGGACGCGGCGCAGTTCTGCGAGCGTCCTCGCGTCCCGTTCGACGGCGATACGGTCCTTCCAGGTGAGCTGCCACAGGGAGGCGCCGAGGACGGTGAGCCCTTCGCCGAAGAGGGGCGGCGCCAGTGCGGCGCGGGCGGTGGGCGGTCCGCCGGGCGGGCCCGCCAGGGCCGAGGACGCGCCGGCGATGCCGGTGCTCTCGTAGAGCGTGCCGCCGGCCAGCTCCAGGCCCTGGGTGAAGGACGCGGGATCATGGGGCAGGGTCTCCAGGACCTGCACGCGGAGCCGTGCGACATCCGGGGCGGGCCGTGCGTGGGTGTCCGGGCCGTGGCCCTCGGCTCGTCCGCCCGCCTCACACGAGCGGACGAGCATGCCACCGGCCAGGGAGGCGATCACGACCGGCACGGCCGCCGCCAGTGCGAGGCGCATGCGGAGTGCCCGGTCCTACGAGCGGTTCTCGGCCGGGACGGGCGTCGCGTGTTCCTTGGCGGCCGTCCTGCGGCCGGGGACCACCGCCGCCAGGCGTGACGACATGCGCTTGGTCAGTCCGGCCGTGTCCTCCTTCGGGCGGTACTTGTAGCCGTAGCCGTACGCGTCGCCCTCCCCTCGTGGGGGAGCGGCGTTCATGACCGCGCCGAGCACGGGCACGTTGACGCGTTCGAGGACGCGCAGGGCGTCGATGACCTGGCTCCGGCTCGTCCGCCGGGCGCGTGCCACCAGCAGATACCCGTCGAGGGCGCGTGCCATGGCCGTGGTGTCGGCGAACGGCAGTACGGGGGCGGTGTCCACCACGACGTGGTCGAACTCCTCGGCGAGCGTGCGCAGCAGGGAGGCGAACTGGGCGCTGCCGAGGAGCTGGGTCGGATTGGGCGGGATCATTCCGCTGGTGAGCACGGAGAAGGCCCCGGCGGACTGGAGGACGTCGTGGACGTCGGCTCTGCCCACGAGGACGGTGGTGAGTCCGGCGTCCCTGACCAGGCCGAGGGCGGGTGCGACGGAGGGGCGGCGCAGGTCGCAGTCGATGAGGCAGACCTTGGCGCCTTCCTCGGCGAGGGCGGCGGCGAGGTTGACCGACACGCTGCTCTTGCCCTCGCGGGGCAGCGGACTGGTGACGGCGATCACCTTGGGGCGCCGGTCGACCTCGGCGAACTGCAGGTTGACGCACAGCTTGCGGAAGCCTTCCGCACGGGGGCTGTGCAGGTCGTCGCGCAGGGACACCGGCTGTCGTGCGGCTCGCGGGTCCTGCACGATGCCGGAGAGCACGGGAGGGCCTCCGGCCGCTGCCAGGCAGTCGGTGAGGGCCTTGGAGTCCCGCATCGAGGTGTCCACCGTTTCCAGCACGACGCCCAGCCCCAGCCCGAGGAGGAGGCCCGTCGCCAGGCCGAGCGCGATGTCGAGCGGGATGTTCGGGGACGAGGGCGCGGAGGGCATGGTGGCGGGTTGGGTGACGGTCAGGCGTACCGGGGACGGCTGCCTGTTTCCCTCGGGTGTCTCCAGCTCCCTGATCACCTGGGCGAAGCGGGCCGCGACGGCGTTGCCGATCCGGACGGCCCGCGTCGGTCGGGTGTCCGTGACGGTCAGGCGCACCAGCACGGTGTTGAGGGGGGCGTCGGCAGAGATCCGGGAGGCGAGCTGGTTTCCCGTCATGTCGAGCCGGAGCGCCTTCACGACCGGCTCGGTGACTTCGGGGCTCGTCGCCACCTGGGCGTACGACTGGACGCGCGCCTGCGTGAACGCGTTTCCCTGATTGAGCTGGGAGGTGTCGTCACCGCCCTGGAGGGAGGCGAACAGCGTGGCCGTTGCCCGGTATTCCGGCGTGGCGAGGAAGCCGGCCACGCCGCCCGCGGTCGTCCCCAGCAAGGTGACCAGGGCGATGACGTGCCATCGGCGGGAAAGGACTCGTAGGTAATCGCGCAAATCCAAGGTCGTCCCCGATCGGAGCGTGTGGGTGAGCAGTCACCGTAGAGTTACTCCGAGGGATTCGCCGTATACGGCATGTTTTGCTGCCTTTTCATACCCCAACGGAGTGCATCGGCGTCCCCTAGAGGCGCTCGACGTTCTCCGAGCGGCAGCGATTGCAGGCGTCGAACACGTAGTCGGCGACACGCTCCAGCATCGCGTAGTCGAAGACGTCGTGGTCGGCGGTGATGACCACGGCGTCGGCCGCCGCGACCTGTTCCTCCGTGAGGTCGACGCAGAGGATGTCGGCGGGCAGTCGGGAAGGGTCGACGTGCGGTTCCACCGCCAGGACGTGTGCGCCCAGCTGCCGGAGCCCGTGGGCCACCGCGACGGCGGGTGACTCCCGGATGTCGCCGGTGTTCTTCTTGTAGGCGAGTCCGAGGACCAGCACCTGGCTGCCGTTGACCGGTTTGCGGCGGGCGTTGAGGCCCCGGGCGACGCGCAGCACGATGTGGTCGGGCATGTGGCTGTTGATGTCGTTGGCCAATGCCACGAACCGGAAGTCGTGCCGCAACGCCTGCTTGACCTGCCACGAGAGGTACGAGGGGTCGATGGGCAGGCAGTGCCCGCCGACTCCGGGGCCCGGCAGGAAGCGCATGAAGCCGAACGGCTTGGTGGAGGCCGCGTCGATGACTTCCCAGATGTCGATGCCGAGCGGCTTGCAGAACATCGCGAGCTCGTTGACGAGGGCGATGTTGACGTGGCGGAAGGTGTTCTCCAGCAGCTTGGTCAATTCGGCCGTGCGGGGTGAGCTGACGGGGACGGTGCGGTCCACGACGTCGTCGTAGAAGAGCCGGACCTCCCGCAGAGAGCCCTCGTCGAGACCGGAGACCACCTTGGGGGTGTTCTCCAGCCTCCAGGTGGGGTTCCCCGGGTCGATGCGTTCCGGGCTGTAGCCGAGGAAGAAGTCCTCGCCGGCCCGGAGCCCGCTGCGCGCCTCCAGGATCGGCCGCACCACGTGCTCCGTGGTGCACGGGTAGGTGGTGGATTCCAGGATCACGGTGGCGTTCGGCCGGAGGTGCTCGGCGACCGCTTCCGCGGCGCTCTCCACGTAACTCAGGTCCGGTGCGCCGTCCTTGAGCGGGGTCGGCACCGTGATGACGCAGACGTCGAAGTCCGCGGCGTCCGCGTAATCCGTGCTGAGTAAATAGCGACCGGAGTTGAGTGCCGACAGCAGGCGGGAGGACGTCACGTCCTCGGCGAACGAATCGCCGGATGACAGACGCTTGACGCGCATCTCGTCCACGTCGAGACCCACGACGTCGTGCCCGGCTTCCGCCACCCGGACGGCCAGCGGAAGGCCCACGTACCCCTGGCCGACCACCACCACCTTCTTCGTCGCAACCGGCACGGTCGGACTCCTCTCTGTCTACGGGCGAGATATCTGCGAGGAATATGCCCACGCGTTCGCCTGATGTGACTTCCTTCCGTCTCTTGAGTGACATGCGGTGGGCGAATGGGGGCATGCCCGCCGGTGGAGGCGGCGAACGGGCTAATTGCAGGATTCATTTCATTCTTTTTGCGGCGCCCCCCGCTATCGTTGCCGTGCTTTCGCCGGTGCACATGCCGCCGGCAATGCCCCACCGGCAAAAATGGAGTAACGGCGTGATGCAACGTCCGAAATACCTGGTAACCGGAGGAGCCGGTTTCATCGGCTCCCATCTCGTCGATGCCCTGCTGGCGCGTGGCGAGCCCGTCGTCGTACTCGACGACCTCAGCACCGGACGTCTCGACAACCTCGCAGGCGCGCGGGAACACGGCCACTTCCGATTCGTCCAGGGTTCCGTGCTGGACGCGTCACTCGTCGACGAGTTGGTGCGCGGAGCGGATCGTGTCGTGCATCTGGCCGCGGCCGTCGGGGTGAGACTCATCGTCGAGCAGCCGCTGAATTCCTTCGTCGTCAACACCAGGGGCACCGAGACGGTCATCGGGGCCGCCCACCGCCACGACCGCAGGGTGGTCCTCGCCAGTACCTCGGAGATCTACGGGAAGAACTCCTCCGGGCCCCTCAGCGAGACCTCCGACCGCGTCCTGGGAAGCCCTTCCGTCCCGCGCTGGTCCTACAGCACCGCCAAGGCGGTCGACGAGATCCTCGCCGAGCTGTACCGCCGCGAGTACGGCCTGCGGTCCACGATCGTGCGGTTCTTCAACACCGTCGGCCCCCGGCAGAGCCCCGCCTACGGCATGGTCATCCCGCGGTTCGCCCGCCAGGCGGTCCGCGGGGAACCCCTCACCGTCTACGGCACCGGGGAGCAGAGCCGCTGCTTCCTGCACGTCGCGGACGTGGTCGAAGCGCTGCTGTCGGTGATGGATCTCCCTGGCACCGTGGGCGAGACCTTCAACATCGGGAGCGACGAGGAGATCAGCATCCTGGAGCTGGCGAAGCGGGTCGTCGCCTGCGCCAGGAGCACCTCGCCCATCCGGCACGTCTCCTACAACGAGGCCTACGGACCGGACTTCGAGGACATGGAGCGCCGGGTTCCCGACACCGCGAAACTGCGGGCTTCCACCGGGTGGGAGCCGCGCCGGACCCTCGACGACGTGCTGGCGGACGCCGTCGGGGACGCCCGGAGCGAGCTGGGGGAACAGGCCTTGGGGCTCGTCGCGAAGGGCTCGGCCACCGGCGCGTCCGGTGAGACCGGCGACCCGGACGGCAGAGCGGTGCTGGCGGGCCCGTGTCCGGTCTGAGCCCCTGGTGGGTGGTGGCGGTCGCGGCGCTGGCGGCCCTGGCCGCCGCCGCCCTGCTCACCGAGCCGTTGCGGCGTCTCGCCCTCCGGCGCGGGTACACCGACCGGCCCGACGCACGCAAGGCCCATGACCGTCCCACCCCCTACCTCGGGGGCGTCGCCGTCGCCCTGGCGACCCTGGGTGCTGCGGGCGCGGTGATACTCGCCGCCGAGGACACCGACGCCACCATGGCCGTCGTGCTGTCCAGCGCGGCCCTGATCGCCCTCCTCGGCCTCACCGACGACCTGCGCCCGCTCAGCATCCGTCTCCGGCTCTCCGTCGAGGCACTGGCGGCGCTGGTGGTGGTGCTGCGGTGCGGCCACCCCGTGCTCTTCGATTCCTGGATCGACGTGGCCCTCTCGGTCGTATGGATCCTCTTCACCACCAACGCGTTCAACCTGCTGGACAACATGGACGGGGTGGTGTCCACGGTGACCGCGGTCACCGCGGGGTTCCTGTGCTGCGCCGCCCTCTCCGTCGGCCTCGTCGGCACCGCGTCGGTCATGGCCGCCCTCGCCGGGGCGTGCGCGGGCTTCCTCTTCCACAACTGGCACCCCGCGAGGATCTTCCTCGGTGACGCCGGCTCGCTCTTCGTCGGCTTCCTGGTGTCGTGCGCCACCGTGACCCTGCACCGGGGCGACGTCGCGCCGTCCGGGTACACGAGCCTGCTGCTCATCACCCTGGTCGTCACCGCGGACACCGTCCTGGTGATGGTCGCGCGCCGCAGGGAGGGCAGGTCCGTGCTGCAAGGCGGCAGCGATCACATCGCCCACCGGCTCCGACGGCTCGGGCTGACCGTACGGCAGGTGACGCTCGTCATCGGCGGTTTCGCGGCCGTGACGTGCCTGACGGCGGTGCTGGTCATGTTCAAGGTCTTCCCGCAGACCACCGTCCTGGTGGCCGTCGTCGCGGTGACCGCCGCGGTGGCCTGGGGCCTGCTCCTACGGGTGCCGGTGTACGCGGTCAGCGGTGACGGACAGCGCTGAGGCGGACGGACGGCCTCAGGGGAGGGACGGCATCGAGGGGAGCCCCGGCGCCGGTGACTCCCCTCGATGCCGTGCTCAGCCGACTTCGACCGCGAGCTGCTCGGCCGGCCGCGGGCCGGCGTAGTCGGGCAGGGCGCGGAACCAGTTCACCGTCTCGGCCAGCCCCTGGGTCAGCGGCACCTGGCTGATGTCGGGGAAAAGGGCACGCAGCTGTGCGTCCGAGGCCTGGGAGTGGCGGACGTCTCCCGCCCGAGCCGCCTCGTGCCGGACGTCGGCCGGACAACCGATGAGCTCCGCGAGCTGCCGGGCCAGATCGAGGACGGCGATCCGGGTGCCGAACGCGAGGTTGACCGGGCCGGGGGCCGTCACCTTGCGGAGCACGGCGTCGGCCAGAACCTTGGCGACGGTCCCCACATAGGTGAAGTCCCGGGTCTGGAGTCCGTCGCCGAAGATCCTCACGGGTGCGCCGCGCAGCACGGCGTCGATGAAGGCCGGGACGACGGCGGCGTACGCGTGGCCGGCCGGTTGCAGCGGGCCGTAGACGTTGAAGAACCGGAAGGCCAGCACGGGAAGGCCGAAGGAGGCGCCGTAAGCCAGGACGTAGGCCTCGGTGGCGAGCTTGCTCGCGGCATAGGGGCTCATCGGCCGGGTCGGCAGTTCCTCGTGCTTCGGCAGCGCGGGTACGGTGCCGTAGACCGAGGAGGACGAGGCGGCGACCACCGGGATGCCCGCGCGGCGGCACGCCTCCAGGACGCACACCGTGCCGGTGGCGTTGACGTGGTGACTGGCGACCGGGTCCGCCAGGGAACGCGGCACCGACGGCCGGGCGGCGAGGTGGACGACGGCGTCCACCCCGGCCACGACGCTCTCCAGGAGTCCGGGGTCGAGGATGCTGCCCTCGACGAGCTCCGCTTCGACTCCCGCGAGATTGGCCGCGGAGCCCGTGCTCAGATCGTCGAGGGCGATGACCTTGCCCACGTCCGGACGTGACGCCAGCTCCTGACACAGGTTGGCGCCGATGAACCCGGCGCCTCCGGTAACGAGGACGTTCAACTGTGCTCACCTTTCCAGCGAGGAAGCGGTCCACCAGCCGCGGGCGACGGCGATGGAGGTGTAGAGGGCCTGCGTGTCGGCCACCAGGCGCTCCTCGCCGAAGTGCGCCGTGGCGAACGCACGCGCCCGCGCCCCCATCTCCCGGCGCAGGTCGTCGTCGCGCAGGAGGGTCACCGTGTGACGTGCGAGTGCGGCGGTCGACGGTCCCGCCAGGAGCCCCGTACTGCCGTGCTGCACGACTTCCGCGACGCTGCCGACGTCGGTGGCCACGACCGGCAGCCCCGCGAGGCCGGCTTCGATCAGACTGACCGGCATCCCTTCGTTGTCCGAGGTCAGCAGCACCACGTCGGACGCCGCGTAGACGGTCTCCACGTCCGTCCGCCAGCCCAGCAGATGGAGGGAGTCGCCGAGGGCGGCGACGGCTCCCGGGGCCGGCCGGAGGTCCCCCTCCCCGCACAGCACGAAGTGCGCCGTCGGCGCGGCGCGGCGGACCTCGCGGGCCACGGCGAGGAAACGGTCGGGCCGCTTGATCCCGGTCACGCGCCCCACGTAGGCGACCACGGGGCAGTCCCGCGGGAGCCCGAGCAGGCGTCGGGCCTCCGCGGGACCGGGGGCGGGGGCGAGCCTGGTGCCGGGGGGCACGACGGCGTACTGCCCTGGTTCTCCGATTCCGGCGGCGACGAGGTCGTCACGGACCCGCCCGCCCACGGCGACCAGCCGGTCCGTCAGCGCCGCGAGCCCGCGCTCGGCCTGCACCAGGACCCGGGTCTTCGCCGGGGAGAAATAGCCGTGCAGAAGGTGTCCGTGAAAGGTGTGCACCCGGGAGGGAACGCGCGCCAGCACGGCAGCCGCCCGGCCCAGCGCACCGGCCTTCGCCGTGTGCGTATGGACGATGTGCGGCCGGAACCGGCGCATCGCCGCCGCGAGTTCCCACAGGCAGCGCACGTCGTCCGTGGGGCGCACGGCACGCCCCAGCCCGTTGACCCGCTGGACCGGCAGTTCCGGTGCCCGCTGGTCCAGATGGTCCGCCTCACCGGGGCCGACGAATCCGGTGACCAGACGATGATCGAAAAGCTCGGGATCCAGCCCTCGGACAAGAGCGGAAACCTGGACCGCCGGACCACCGATATTCATGCGCGTGATGACTCTCATCACCCGTAGTCGGGGGAATCCGGAATCCGTGCTCCGGGGGGTGGAGATCGGCATGCGCCCGATGGTATGCGGAGGCCGCTCCGGTATCCGTGAAGGACGCGAAGTGCTTGTGGAAGGAGCGCTCGAACGCGGGTATTCGGTCGATTTCTCTTATCCGTCGCCGCAGTATCGACGTCATCTCCGCGTCGGCTTCTGATATACCGCGCAGAAAACGAGCGGAAAGGACCGAGAGAGTGATCGACTGGACGATTGCGGACCTCCGGCCGGGCCGCCTCGATCGCAGGTGGCCGGGACGGATCGGGCCGCACCTGGGGGCCGGGTGTGACGGCGGCGGCCCGACCGTCCTGCCGAACCGAACCGAATCAAACCGAGTCGAGCCGAGCCGAGCAGCCGGGTATCGGGTGCCCGGGGCGGGGCGGGGCGGGGCGGGGCGGGGCGGGGCGGGCGGGTGACGGCGGCCTCACCGGTGCGCCGGCACCGGGAGCCGGCCGCCCGCGGTGCTCACCGGGTGGATCTGCGCTCCAGCAGCCCCCGGTACAGGCTGACGTGCCGTTCCACCATGGTCCGCGCGCTCAAGTGCTCGAGGGCCCACCGCCGGGCGGCGTCCCCGAGTCGTGCGGCGGCGGCCCGGTCCGCGAGCATCCCGTGCAAGCCCCTCGCCAGGGCCTCGGCGTCAGCCGGGGGCACCAGCACCCCCCGCTCGTGCAGCAACTCGGGCGTTCCGCCCACCGCGGTGGCGACGACGGGCCGACCGACCGCCATGGCTTCCATGACCGCATTGCTCAACCCCTCCTCCAGCGAGGGGAGCACGACGACATCCGCCCGGGTGAGGAAGGAGGCCACATCGGTGCGGTGGCCGAGGAAGCGTACGTCGATGCCCAGCCGCTGGGCCTGCTGCTCCAGATCGGCCCGCTGAGGGCCGTCGCCGATCAACACGAGCGTGCACCCCTGGTGTCGCCGCTGCATCCGGCCGACGGCGTCGAGCAGGTATCGGTGCCCCTTGTAATCGATGAGGTTGGCCACGCACAGGACCACGGGCAGGCGGGTGGCGAGGGCGGCCGGCGGGTGCGGCTCGAAGTCACGTTCCTCCATGCCGTTGTGAATGACCGCGATCTTGTGTTGCGGCAGGCCCTCCTGGCGTCGGGCGTCCTCCGCGACGGCCCGGGCGTTCGCCACCACGAAGTCGGTCATGCCGTTCGCGACCCGCTCCACGGCCAGCAGCGCACGGCGCCCCTCCTTGAACGTGCCCAGACTGCGCCGGCCGGCCACGCAGACCGGGACCCGGGCGAGGCGGGCCGCCGGGGCGGCGAGGACGTAGGAGTGGAACAGGAAGGCGTGGAGGACCTGTGGACGGGTCCGGCGCAGATGGGTCATGAGCTTGGTGAACGCCCCCGCGCTGGCCGCGGCTTCCCGCGCGGCGCCCGGGAGGCCGCTCCATGGTCGGGGCACCCCCCGGAATCCCAGGTTCACGGTGGTGACCCCGGAGTCGGCGAGCTCCGCTGCGCGCGGCCCGCCGTCGGACAGCAGGAGCACGCTGGTCTCGACGCCCCGTGCCGCCAGCCCGCGGGCGAGCAGTACGACCTGCTTCTCCGCTCCGCCCAGCCCCAGTGTGCCGACCATCAGGCAGACCCGGGACACCTCGTCGTCGCGGGCGGAGGTCTCCGCGATCGACGGACCTCTGACCTCGCGGCGTCCAGACGTGGATAGCAGCTCCATCCACCGAGCATGCCAGGAATGTCAGATATGTGAAGAGGTGACACGGCGCGCTTCCGACGATGGGTGACACGGCGTGCTTCCGTCCGTGGCCGCTCAGCCGGTCTTCTCGGCATCGGCGACGACGCGTCGCCGGTACCCGCGCGGCGTACAGCGACCCGCTTCGGCCAGGAGCAGGACGAGGTCGGCCCGCACGGGAAGCAGTTCGCGCAGGCGGGTCCCGGTCGCCTTGCCGAAGAGACCCACTTGGCAGGCAGCCAGCAGCGCATACGCGACCGAGGAGGCCACCGCGGAGCCGACAGCGCCCCACACGGGGATCAGCAGTACGTTCAGTGCGACGTTGAGGGCCAGGGCGGCCACCGACGGCACGACCACCAAGCGCGCGCGGCGCAGCCGCAGCAGGTAGGCGCTCGGCAGCCGGCTCGCTCCGAGGGCGGTCACGCCGGGAACCAGGAGCGCCACGAGGAGCACCGCGCCGGTGTACTCGGCGCCGTACAGGCCGGGGACGAGGACCGGTGCACCGAGCGTCACCACCACCGCCGAAACCACGGCCAGGACGACGCAGAAACGGGTGGTCCGCACGGTGACGTGAGCGGATTCCGCGTCGGTGGAGGCGAACTGGCGGCGCATCATGACCTGGGAGAGGACGTCGGCCATGAGCCGGCTGTACCCGGCGAACGAGACGGCCAACGTGTAGACGCCCACATCCTGTGGCCCGGCGATGGCGCCCAGCAGGAAGACGTCCGCGTACAGGAGGAGGAAGATCGACGCGGGGCCCAGGTGGTACCGGGCCCCGGTGGCGAGGGTGGTGCGCGCCAGCCGGAGGTCCCGCCGATGCCCTGTGACGCCGCCCGCGACGGTGAACACCAGCAGCAGGGCGCCGTTGGAGGCGAGCCAGACGACCACCACCGTCATGGGCGTCAGTGCGTCGACCGCGGTCAGCGTGATCAGCGCGCCGCACTGGACGACCGAACCGGTCAGCGCGGCCCGGTTGGCCACGTGCAGGCGTCCACCCAGCAGCACGATGCCGGTGGTGTAGTTGACCGCGATGCCCAGGGGAACCCCCAGGCACGCCACCGCCACGATGAGGAGCCCCGGCAGATGGAACGCGTCGGTGCCCACCGCCGCCACGCATGCCGTACCGGCGAGCCCGCTCAGCGTGCCCAGCGCGAAGGCGAGCGGGACGCTGTTGGCGGCGAGCGCCGCCCGGTCGGGGGCGTTCGCCCACAACGCCGCCTGGGCCTTCTCCACCGACAGGTGGCCCAGCAGGGTGGCGCTGGTGGCGACGGTGACGGCCAGAGCGTAGACCCCGCGAGCCTCCGGTTGGAGCGACCGGGCGATGACGGCGCTCGTCACGGCGGACAGCACCAGGCACGCCGCCTGGCTGCCCAGGACGCCCAGTGCTTGTCGTGCGCCGTCAGCCACGGCACCCGGGGGCGTCCTCGGGTACGGCAGACGGGGCGACCGGCTGCCGGTCCGCGCAGGTGCGGTGCCACAGTTCGAACTGGAGCAGAGACCAGAGCCGGCTCGAGTGGTCACGTCCCCCGAGGTGGGCGGTCAGGAGCTGCCGGACCACCTCGGGCCGGAACAGGCCGCGTGACCGGGCGGTCCCGTCGGTGAGCAGGTCGAACGCCAGGGGCCGCAGTTCACCGCGCAGCCAGTCCGCGAGCGGTACGGCGAATCCCGCTTTCGGCCGGGTGAGCAGCTCCGCGGGCAGCCAAGGGGCCATCGCCTTCTTCAACAGCGACTTGGTCACGTGGCCGTTCACCTTCCAGCGGCCGGGCACGCCGGCGGCCCACTCCATCAGGTGGTGGTCGAGGAAGGGGGAACGGGCCTCCAGGGAGTGGGCCATGGTGGTGATGTCCACCTTCGGCAGGAGGTCGCCGGGCAGGTAGGTGTTGACGTCGACGTCCATGAGCCTGTTGACCTCGTCTGCGGCACAGGAGTCGGAATGGGCCCGGTCGATGAGCTCGTGGCTGTCCACGCCGGCGACCTGTTCGCGCAGCCGGTCGGTGTACAGGGCGTTCTTGTCGACGGAGGTGAAGGTGGCCATGAGACTGGCGTAGCGGCCCTGCGGTGATTCGCTGAGCAGCCACATCGCCCGGCCCGCCTTGCGCAGCCGGGACCCGGGTTCGGCCCGCTCGACCAACGAGGAACCGATCCGGCCCATGGGACCGCGCAGCCGGCGCGGGGGGTGCACCCGTCCCACCTGGTGCATGAACGCGTAGCGCTGGTAGCCGCCGAACGATTCGTCGCCCCCGTCCCCGTTGAGGGCCACCGTCACGTGGCGACGGCTCAGCTCGGCCACGAAGAAGGAAGGAATGGCCGAGGAGTCGGCGAACGGTTCGTCGAAGTGCCGTGCCACCGTCGGGAGGACCTCCAGCGCCGCCGAACCGGCCACCACGAACTCGTGGTGGTCGGTCCCGTAGCGGTGGGCGACGGCCCTCGCGTAGGAGCGTTCGTCGTAGCGGCGGTCGTCGAACCCGATGCAGAAGGTCCGGACGGGCTTGTCGCTGAGGCGGGCCATCGCGGCGACCACCGCGGAGGAGTCGATCCCTCCGGACAGGAACGCACCCAGTGGGCGCTCGCTGACCATCCGGACCCGGGTGGCGTCGGTGAGCAGTTCCCGCACCCGTTCGGCGGCCTCCCCCTCGCTGTGCATCGGCCGTGGGGTGAAGTCCAGCTTCCAGTAACGCCGAAGACGCTTGGTGTTCCTCTCCCAGACCAGGACGTGTCCGGGCGGCAGCTTGCGGATGCCGCGGTAGATCGACCACGGGGCCGGCACGTACTGGTAGGTCAGGTAGTGGTGCAGGGCCACCGGGTCCAGCTCGCGCGGTACCGACGGATCGGCGACGAGGGCCTTGAGCTCGGAGGCGAACGCCAGCGAGTGCTCGGTCTGGTGGTAGTACAGCGGCTTCTTCCCCACCCGGTCCCGTGCGAGCACCAGCCGGTGGCGTGCGGCGTCCCAGACGGCGAAGGCGAACATGCCGCGCAGGTGTCCGACCAGGTCCTCGCCGTGTTCCTCGTAGAGGTGGACCAGCACCTCGGTGTCGCTGTCGGTGGTGAACCGGTGCCCGCGCGCGGTCAGCCGCTCGCGCAGCTCGGTGAAGTTGTAGATCTCGCCGTTGAACACGGCCGCGACGGTGCGGTCCTCGTTGTAGACCGGTTGGGCTCCGCCCGCCACGTCGATGACGGCGAGCCGACGCATCCCCAGGACCGCCCGGTCGTCGACGTGGTAGCCCTCCCCGTCCGGGCCCCGGTGGACGATGAGCCGGCACATGTCCCGCACCCGTTCGGGATCCGGCGGGCTGGTGGACACGATTCCGGCTACACCGCACATGAACGCTCCCAACGTGCTGCACCGTCAGATGGCGGGGTCGGCGGATCCGGTCCGGCTGTGCCTGCCTGCGCACTGCGTCGGTCCCACCGGCCGCGCAGGAGATACATACCACGTGAATGGGGCAATTCGTCCGGCCTCGCCGGGGACAGCCATCTCTTCACATCGGAGAGCTCCGCCGTGTGCTCCCAACCGGTGACCTCTTCGTTCCGGCGCCGTCAAAGCCCCGGCGTGAACCGCCCCGCGGGTTATGGTCGCCGGGCCCTGAACGGTGGCTGCAGGTGGGAGCTGACATGGCGATCGACACGCCTGAAACGCTTGGCAACCAGTCCATGACATCGGCCTGCCGGGCCGTCCTGGCCCGCCGCGGCGGGCTCCCCCCGGGCAGTCGCGTACTGGACTTCGGCTGTGGTTCCGGCCGCCACGTCCGGGAGTTCCGTGCCGAGGGCTACGAGGTGATGGGCGTGGACCGGCCCGTGGAACAACTGGCCGCGCGGTGGCGCGACCTGCCCGCGGACGACCGGGACTGCCTCCACAGCTCGGACGCCGAAGGGAACTTCCCCTTCCCTTCCGCTTCCTTCGACTTCTGCTACTCCACCTCCGTCTTCGAGCACGTCATGAGCTACGACAAGCCGATCAGCGAGATCGCCCGGGTCCTCAAGCCGGGCGCGTGGACGCTGCACGTCTTCCCGGCCCGTTGGCGGCCTGTCGAACCGCATATCTTCACGCCCTTCGGCGGGCGGTTCCAGCACCCGGCGCTCATCTCGCTGTGGGCGAGGCTCGGCATCCGGAACTCCTTCCAACGCAGCCTCAGCGCCAGAGAGACCGCGGCGCGGAACACCGAGTACAGCCGAACCGGCATCAACTACCCGACCCGGCGGGAGATCGCCCGGGCCTTCGGACGGCACTTCTCACGCGTCGAGTTCGCGGAGCACGACTTCGTCATGGCGATGCGGCACCTCAGCCGGGCCTCCGGTGTCCTCGCCCCGGTCATCTCGTGGCCGCCGGTCCAATCGCTCTACCGGGGTCTCCACACGCGGGTCGTGCTTGCGCGCAAGGCATAGCGCGACGTATGCGTGCCCGGTTCGGCGTCCCACCCGCAGACGGAAGAGGTCGGTTTCACCATGCGTGCAGCGACTGCCCTGAGGGAGCCGGGGAGCGCGCGACCGCCCGCCTCCGCCCGTCGGGCCCGGTGGTCGCACTGGGGCGCCTTCGCCGTCTTCGCCGTCGCGCTGGTCGTCCACCTCTGCGTCGTGCTCGTCGTCCACGCGCAGACCCACGGCGCGGCGCTCTATCCCGATGCGCGGACCTACGACGCGGTCAGCGACGCGGTCGCCGCGCAATGGCGCAGCGGGGGCCGGATCGACTCCCAGCACCTGGCGCGCATGGTCGGTTCGGCGCTCTGGGGCTACCCCGCGGTCATGGCGTTGTGCAAGGTCGTGACCGGCGGCGGGTGGCTGGGGGCCAAGCTGGTGCTGGCCGTCCTCGGGGCCACCGGCGCCCCGGCGGCGTACGGACTGGCCGTCGCCTCCGGGCGGGGCCGCACACGCGCGGTGGTCGCGGGCCTGCTGGTGGGCACGAGTCCGTCGCTCCTGTTGTGGGACGCATGGGGCCTGAAGGACGGACTGGTCACCAGCTTCGTCCTGTGGTGCCTCCTCGTGCAGGCGCGGGCACGGTTCGCGGTCGCCTGCACCGGTACCCTGATCGGCGTCTGGGCCTGCTTGTACGTGCGGCCGGCAGCCGCGCTGTTCATCGCCGTCGCCCTGCTCGCCCGGGTGAGGTTCCGCCGTGAGCACCTCGTGGGTTCCCTCATCGTCGTCGGTTTCTCCCTCCTCCTCATCGTCCCCCGGGTGACGGTGCTGATCGGACTCCTGGGCAGCCTGGAGGTGGAGGCCGGCACCTCCCTCAGCTTCGCCGGTGGGTACGGGTCCGAGAACCTGCTGAACCATCCCCAGTACCTGGTGACGTTCCTGCTGGGACCGTTCCCCTGGGAGTTCGGTCCCGGGACCGCCGTTCCCGGACGGTGGTTGTATCTGGGAACGTTCATCTGGATCGCCTGCCTGGCCCTCGCGCCCGCCGCTCTGCGCAGGGCGTGGCGGGACACCCGGGGGGTCGGCCGCGCCGCCGTCCTCGCGTCGTGCGCCTACGCCGCGACGTACGCCGCTTCCTTCGGGGGCGAGTTCTACCGGCAGCGGTCCCTGCTCGAGTGCCTGCTCGTCGTCCTGATCGCGCTGTACCTGCCGTTCTCGCCGGCCACCGCGCTGATGCGCGTCCACCCGTGGCTCGCCCTCGTGGCCTGCGCGGCCGTCCTGCACAGCCGGAGTCTGACACCGACGACGGGCAGCAAGGCCACAGCCGTATGCGTCATGGTCGTGGTCGTCGTCTCCACGGTCATGTGGCCCGGCGTCCAGGGACTCGCCCATCGCCGCCGCGTCGGCCGCCGAAGCGGCGCCACATGAGCCGAAGCAGCGCCACATGAAAGGAGACCCCGGTTTGCCGGACACTTCTCGGGACCACTGCCCCCTCTGCGGATCCTCCTCCGCGGCCACCGCTTCACGCATCCGTTTCTCCGACGTCTGGCGTGCCTACGCGGAACAGTGGGGCACGTCGTTCACGGACGACGTCAGGGGACGGCACGGCAATGAGGAGGACGCCGTCGCCCTGCGCCGTTGTCGTCGCTGCGAGCTGGAATGGTTCCACCCGGCACGCGAGGGCGACGCCGAGTTCTACGAGCAGCTCTACACCGGACGGATCGCCTACGAGACGTCGCGTTGGGAGTTCGGGCTCGCCGAGCGGCGCATCCCGGACGGTGCCCGCGTGATCGAAGTGGGCGCGGGCGAGGGGGCGTTCCTCCGTTCCGTACGTCCACGGTGCCGTTCCGTGGAGGCGATCGAGCGGAACCCCCGGGCAGCGGACGTGCTGCGCGCGGCGGGCGTCCCGGTCAGTGACGCCGACGTCCGCGACGACGCCCTGGCCGGCCCCGACCGGGCGGACGTCGTCTGCGCCTTCCAGGTGCTGGAGCACGTCGCTGACGTCCGCGGCTTCCTCGCGGCACTGGCCACGATGGTGGTGCCGGGCGGAGAAGTCCTCGTTTCGGTGCCGAACCGGGAGCGGTTCCGTGAGGGCCTCGAACCGCGGGACTGCCCACCGCACCACCTGTCCCGGTGGAGTTCCAAGCAGTTCGCCGCCTGCGCCGCAGCCGTCGGCTTGGAACTCGTCCTTGTCGACTGCGAGCCGCCCGCGCTGTCCCACGCGCGAGCAACACGCCAACGAGCCGTCCGGACCGTGCTGGGACCGCTGACCGGACCACGGGCGGCGCAGTGGGCGGGCAGGGCCACCGCCCGGTTGCGCATGTCGCGGCGCCGCCACGCGCGCCTGGCGGCGGAGGGCCGCTTCGCCTCCCGCGGGGAGTACGGTCACACGATGTTCGCCGTGCTCCGTCGCCCCCGGTGAACCGCGATGGGTGATCCGATCCCGCCGCCGACGGGGAACCGGCAGTCGCCGGAGGCCCGGTCGTTCCGGGTACTCGTCGTCTGCACGGGGAACGTGCACCGCTCCCCCCTCGCGGAACGCCTGCTGGCGTCCCGCCTGGCCGTGGTGCCGGACAGGTTCCGGGTGACGAGCGCCGGCACCGCCGCCGAGGCAGGCATGCCGATGGACCCGGTCGCCGCCTCCCTGCTCGCGGAACTCGGAGGCGACTCCGCGGGAGCCGTCGCCCGGAGGCTCACCGCGGACCTCGTGCGTGACGCGGCACTCGTGCTGGGCGCCGCGACGGAGCACCGCGAGGCCGCCGTACGGCTCTGCCCGGTCCATGCGCTCCGCTGCGCGTTCACCCTGCGAGAGTTCGCCCGGCTGATCGACGAGGACGATGCGGCCGGCCTCACCGACCCTGCCGACCGGGCCGCGGCCCTGACCAGGGGGGCGGCGGCACGTCGTGGAGCGAGCCGCGGGGCACCGGGCGACGACGACCTGGTCGACCCCTACGGCCGTTCCGAGGAGGAGGCACGGGCATGCACGGCCCGTGTCACGGAGGCGGTGGCACGCATCACGGCGGCAGTGCTGGGGTGACCGCCGGACGGGCCGGGGTCAGTCCGTCGTGCACGCGGGCGGAGCGTGGACCGTGGCCCGCAGCGGACGTGGGAGGCGCTGGTTCAGCACCGTGGGCGCCCGGTCCGCCGCGGGTTCCAGCAGCCGCAGCTCCACGGTGCGGCTGCTCCCCGCCGGCACCTCGACGTCGAACGTGTACACGGGATGTCCGCGCTCGATGCCCGGCGTCATGAAGGCCTTCTGCCCGCCCACCGTCGCGTCGACCAATCGTGCACCCGCGGTCGCGTAGTAGGAGACCAGCAGGCGGTTGTCACCCTCGCGGGTCGCGCCGCGGGGCGCGTCCAGACGGGTGGTGACGTACGGGGGGAGCCCCGAGGAGGGTGCACGGTTGGCCAGGACCACCTTCACGGAGACCTGGCGTCCGGCGGCCGTGCAACGGCCGGCACGCCAGTCCAGGGTGCGGTCCAGGTAGTAGTCCAGTTTGGTGCCGGCGGCGTTGTTGACCACGAGCCCGGCGTAGGGTTCCGGGCCCTCCGGGAGGGCCCCGCCGACCGGTCGCGACGCGAGCTCCCGTTGTTCGTCCTCGTGGGCGCTCCACATGGCCATCCGGCCGTCGTTCAGCACCTCGTACGCGCCGGCGAGCAGCGCGGGCAGTTTCTGGGGGTCCTCGGCGGCGGTGAGCAACCGCACGGCGGCGGCGCGCGCCACGTCCAAGAGGAAGGCCTTGCGCTCGAGCGCGTCGGGGAACGCCGCATAGTTGGTGCGTTCGCTGAGGTCCTCCACGTTCTCCGCGGTGACGACCGTGCCCCCGTTCGTGCGCGCCGGTCCCGAAGCCGCGAGCAGACGCGCCAGGACGCCGGGGTCCAGGGACAGCACGCCGTCGACGCGTTCCCCCGTCTTGTCGAACCACGTGGCCGACCAGATGCGGGCGGCGTAGGGGAAGTGCGGGCTCATGTTGGAGTTGGGCCACGTGTTGACCGCATCGCCGCGCCCGTACATGGCGGTGAACTCGGGGCCGAGGCCGACCTCGGGGCGTGCGCCGAGCATGTCCGTGTCGTGTCCGAAACGGGTGAGCGTGAACCTGCCCCGGTCGGCCGTCAGCAGGGCGTGGGCACCGGGCAGTCCACCGGTTCCGCGCGCCTCCGCGGGGTTCTGGAAGACCACGAAGTACCGTCGCGGACCGTCGGCGCCCAGCATGCGCGGGAGGAGGCGGGCGCCGGTGGCGGCGTTCTCCACGGCGGGCGCCAACCGGTCCAGCCGGGTGACGAGTCGTTCGCGCACCCGGTCCACGGCGGGGAGCCAGGTGCGGCGCGGAAGGCCGTGGGCGCCGGTACGCGCCGCGGTCACCCGCCGCGACGCCAGTTCGAGAGCGGGGGCGGCACCGCGCAGGGCGTCGAGGTTCAGGTGCCGGTCACCGGTACCCGCGTCCCCGGTGACGCGGCCGGCGGTGCGTACGACGGCCGGCAGTACGTCGCGGGTCAGCCCGTCGACGGTCTCGGCCGTGCCGCGCACGGTCTCGAAAGGTCCTCCGACCAGAGGCAGGTGCGCGGCCACGGCCCACGCGGGTCCGGTGGTGAGCCGATGGGCCCTCGTCGAGTGCGCGCCGGCGGAACGGACCGCCGCTTCGGCGCGCGCCCAGCGGTTCCCGGCTGGTGAGCCCGCCGCGGGTGCCGCCGTAGGGATGGACACCACGGCGTTCCGCAGCGCTTCCAGGTCGCTTCGGACCGCGAGCATCTCGCTGCGTGCGTACAGGCCGGTGACGAGCACCCATGCGGCACCGACGAGCAGGAGGCCGCCCGCAGTCCACACCACCGGCCCGGTACGACGGCGGCTCCGTCGCACCAGGCCGGTGAAGCGGGACAGACCGGTGCTGCCCGGGATCGTGCGGGAGGTCCACGGCATCCGTGGGCCTCTCAGCCGCGTTCGGTGTTGGCGCGCCGCCGCTTGGCGATCAACAGCGCCCCGCCACCGAGGAGCACCAGACCACCGGCCGCGCCGACCAGTGCGAGGGTCGCGTCCGAGGAGCCGGTGTCCGCGAGCTTCGACGAGTCGTCGCCGTCGTCGGACTTGGACGAGTCGTCGTCGGACTTCGAGGAGTCGTCGTGGTCGGAGTCACCGCCCCGGCCGCCGTGGTCGTCGCCCTTGTCGTGTCCCTTGTCGTGTCCGTTGTCGTGTCCGTTGTCGTGCCCGGGGCCGCCGTGGTCGCCGCCGTGGTCGCCACCGTTGCCGGGACGGCCGTGGTCGTCGCCGTCGTGGTCACCGCCGCCGCCACCGTGGTCACCGCCGCCACCGTGGTCGTCGTTGTCGTCGTGGCCGCCACCCCCGCCGTGGTCGCCACCGTCATTGGGGTCGTCCTCGTCGGTCACGGTGATCACGGCGGACACCCTGACCCGGGAGGTCTGACCCTCGTATTCCAGCGTGTACATGCCGTCCCGGGTGCCCACCGGGATCGTGACGCTCCCTTCGTGGGAACCGTCGGCGGGCACGGTCAGGGTGGCGATCACCACTGTGCCCGGGACCCCGCCGCCGGGCGGCGTCGTCCGGGTGGGTGTGGGCTTCGGCCGCGTCGCGGCCGCCGAGGGCTTCGGGTTGAGCGTCAGGTCCGTTCCCGGCGCGACCGTCGAGAAGGCGAGGGGGAGGGCGGACGTCGGCGAGCGCAGCGAGGCCGCGGCGGGGCCGCCCGCTCCCGCGACACCCAGCGGGATGAGGCGCACGATGATCGTCTCGAACGGCAGGAAGCCGGTCGCGATGTGGTTGATGACGTCGCCGTCGTCGACGGTGTCGTCGTCGATCTGCAGGCTGGGGGCCGGCGGGTACTGCGCGTACGCCGGTCCCACGTACACCATCGGGGCAGCGGCAGCCATCAGGCTTGCGGCGGAGGCGGCCAGGGCGACACGCCATTTCGTACGTCTGAGCATCGTGTTCGGGCTCCTTCGGATGCGTCGCTTGATCAGTGATCGTTCGTGTTTGTCGGCGAGGGTCGCCGCCGACTGCCCGATTCAGACGACGTCTGGCCACGGCGGATCGGACAGCAAGGGCATAGACGGCATCGACCGAAATCAAGCAACGGATCCATAGACCCGGGCGGCTCCGGCCAACCAGGCTCACCACACGGGTCCACAGGACGGCGCAGTGGTTGCACTCGTGTGGCCCACAGGGCTCGCGTCGGCCGCCGGAATCCGGTGAGAGTCGTCGGTGACCTGTACGAAGGGCCGCACCCGGCCCTCGGCCCCGGTCCCTGACACCCGACCTCGGGACGAGGAGGAGCGATGCCTCACATGACGAACGGCGTCCGGCACATGAGCGGACTGCGGGACGCCCGCTACGGCGAGGTCCTGCTGATCTCGCCGGGCGACGACGGCGGTCTCAAGGCGGACGTCTACAACACCATGGGGCTCAACGACTGCCCCCCGGAGCGGTGGAACGCCCTCGACCCCCGGTCACTGGCGCAGCAGTTCGACGTGCCCATGGTGTATCTCAACGGACCCCGCTTCTGGGCGATGGACGAGATCACGGCCTACAAGGCGGGGGACACCGCGACGTTCGGCGGTCTGGAGGCCCGGCTGGTCGCCGAGGTCGCCATTCCCATGGAGATCGACGTCACCGGGAAGACCCCCAGGAAGTACTACGTCGACTCCACCGTCGAACGGGACACGGAGTACGTCTTCTCCAAGGGGAGGCCGGTGCACGCCCTGCACGCCCCGGGAGACCGGACGTACGTCCTCCAGGCCTACGCCCACACCGTGGACGACAGCCTGACGATGGACTCCCTCGCCACCCTCGGCGGGCGGCTGCGGCTCCCGGAGGGCTGGGAGTACCGCGTGCACACCCCGGAGGAGGACCTCGTCGTCCGTACGGTCGACGGGGAGGCCCACGTCGTGCAGGACGAACTGGAGAACACGTACATGCTGGCTGCTTCTTGAGCTCAGTTCATCGAGGGCCGTTCATCGAGCGGACGGGTCATCGAGCGGACGGGACGACGGACGGGCCCCGGAGCCGGCTGCGGCTCCGGGGCCGTTCGTCGTGCCCGTTCGTCGTCCAGTCCGTCGAACGACGAAGCCACCGAGTCCACGTCCCGGTCCGCGTCCAGGGGCTCCGCACGGCGGGGCACCGCCCGGCCGTGTCTCAGGCCCTGTCGGCCGCGTGGTCCAGCCGCGGAAGGCCCTGGTGCGCAAGGTCCTCGCGGGAAAGCCCCTGGTGCGCAAGGTCCGGGTGCGGAAGGTCCGCCCCGAAGTCCGGCAGGTCCAGGTGCGGCAGGTGGTGCCCCATGCGCTCCCGCTTGGTCCGCAGATACGAGAGGTTCTCCTCGCGCGGCGGGGTCAGCAGCGGCACCTGCTCGGCGACCCCGATGCCGTGCCGCACCAGGGCCTCGCGCTTCAGCGGGTTGTTCGACAGCAGCCGTACGGACCGCACGCCGAGGTCGTGCAGCATGTCCGCCGCCACGCGGTAGTCGCGGGCGTCGGCCGGGTACCCGAGCGCGAGGTTCGCCTCGACGGTGTCCAGCCCCTCGGCTTGGAGCTGCATCGCCTGGAGCTTCGCCAGCAGACCGATCCCGCGCCCCTCGTGGCCCTGGAGGTAGACAAGCACACCGCGTCCGTCGTTCACGATGGCGCGCAGCGCGGCGGACAACTGGTCCCCGCACTCGCAGTGCCTCGACCCGAAGGCGTCTCCGGTGAGGCACTCCGAATGCAGCCGGACAAGCGCGCCGTCACCCTCGATATCGCCGTACACCAAGGCTATTTGTTCCTGGCCGTCATTGATGTCCCGGTAGCCGACGGCGAGAAAGACGCCGTGCTCGGTGGACAGCCGGACCTTTGCCGCGCGTTCGACGCCTGATGAACGAACAGTGTCCTGGTATGCGCCATCAGTATCTATCATGGCCAGATCATATCGGGTAACCTCTGGAAGCGGCTCCGAATCGGCGTGAAATTATCAACTGCCCTGCTGGTTGCGCTTGTTCGGGCTGTCGGTCGGTCAAATCGCTTGGATCGGGAAAGAAAGGGTCGGGAAACATGGGTGGCCCGCACGTGCGACTGCCGGCTTTGGGTCTGCTGCCGCTGGACACGACGACGGAGGACGTGAGAACCGGGAGGGCGGGCGTGGCCGTGCTGCCGGTGGGCAGTTTCGAGCAACACGGGCCGTTCCTGCCGCTGATGACGGACACCGTCATAGCCTGCGCGATAGCCCGGGAGGTCGCCGCGGCGTACCCGGTCCGCTGCCTGCCGCCGGTGACGATCTCCTGTTCCCACGAGCACGCCGACTGGCCGGGAACCGTGAGCATCTCCGCGGCGACCCTGCACGCCCTCGTACGGGACATCGCCGGATCGCTCCGCCGGTCCGGTGTCCGCAGTCTCGTTCTGATCAACGGTCACGGCGGCAACTACGTCCTGCGGAACGTGGTTCAGGAGTCCGCGGGCAGCGGCACGCGCATGGCGCTTTTCCCCGGCCCGGCCGACTGGAATGCGGCGCGGGACAGGGCGGGTGTGCAGACCTCGTCGCACAGCGATATGCACGCCGGAGAAGTCGAGACATCCATACTTCTGCACGATCACCCAGAACTCATACGTCCCGGATATGAGACCTCCGATTGGCTCGCCGACGACCGCGAGCATTTGCTGACCCTGGGTATGCGGGCCTACACCGAGTCGGGTGTGATCGGTCGTCCGTCATTGGCCTCCGCGGAGAAGGGAAAGGAATTGCTCGCCGGTCTCGTCGATTCATTCGCCGAATACTTCTCGCTCCTCTCGCCGGGCGATTCCGGGCCCGGCTCGTCCGGCACCGAAGACCGCCGGCAGCCGGCCGCCACCCGAGGGGAGACGCGATGACCGCGAGTACCGCGACGCATGCCGCGACGGCGCACCGCGACGCCGCGCTCGACGCCTCGGAAGCCTGGGAGCGACTGCTCGGCGTCCGCACCGAGGCGGACGCCGACGCCGCCGGACTCCTCCGATGCGCGGACGGCGGCCGCCGGTGGAACGCCTCGCCCGAGGCCGAGGCCCTCACCGACCGCTATCTGTCGCTGTGCCTGGCCGGCCCCCGCTTCACCTTCGCGCAACTGGGCCAGAGCCTCGACGGTTTCATCGCGACCCGGACCGGAGACGCCGACTACGTCACCGGCGAGGAGGACCGGGAGCACCTCCACCGACTGCGGGCCCTCGCCGACGCGGTGGTCGTCGGCGCCGGCACCGCCGTCGCGGACGACCCCCGGCTGACGGTCCGCGCATGCGCCGGCAGCAACCCGGTGCGCGTCGTCCTCGACCCGCACGGCCGGGTGCCGCTGGGGCACCAGGTGTTCCGCGACGGCGAGGCACCGACCCTGTGGGTGGTGGCCGCCGACGGCGAGCATCCCCGGCTCGCCGCCGTTCCCTCCGGTGTCGACGTGCTCACGCTGCCCGACCGGGCCGCGTTCACCCCGCACCGCCTGCTGCACGAGCTCGCGCGACGCGGTCTCGGCCGCGTACTCGTCGAGGGCGGCGGTGTCACGGTGTCGCGGTTCCTCCACGCCCGTGCGCTGCACCGGCTCTACGTCACCGTGGCGCCGGTCCTGCTCGGCGACGGGATTCCGGGCCTCGGCTTCCCCGGCCCCGAGCTGATGCGGGACGCGCTCCGGCCGCCCGTGCGACGCGCCGCGCTCGGCGAGGACACCCTCTTCGAACTCGACCTGCGGGCCGCGCACGCCGACCGCGCCGGGGAGCCGCCCGAGGAACGCGATTCCGCCGGGAAGTCCGGCGGAACCGCCCGGCCGGACGCGGCCACCGCGGCCGCGGCGGCCGCGTAGTCCGGTGAGCCCCTGGACGGCGAGCACACCCAGGCCGGGCAGGCTCGCGGCGAAGCAGAGCAGCCCGTACACCACGGCGACGGTCAGCCCCTGGGACGCACCCAGCCCCGCGGCTCCGAAGGCCCAGGCGGTCACGCCCTCCCGGGGGCCCCAGCCGCCGACGTTCAGCGGCAGCGCCATGGCGAGCAGCGCCAGCACCATCAGGGGCAGCAGCTCGGCCGCCGGGGCCGTCGCCCCGGCGGCCCGGGCCGCCAGCAGGAACATGCCGAGGTAGCCCGCCAGCACCGCCACGGACGACAGCAGCACCCCCGGCCAGGTGCCCCGGCCGAGCAGGCCCCGCCGTGCCCCGGCCGGTACGGCCCGCGCCGCGAGGCGCGGGCGGGACGGGCCGGACTTCCCGCGCAGCCGTACGACGGCGACGACCACGAGCCCGGACAGCACCGCGAGGAACGCCGCCGCGCCCGGCGCCGTGACGAGGCGCCCGACGAACCGGGCCGCCTCGGCCGGCGCCGGGGAGGGCTGCACCACCAGGAACGCCAGCCCGACCGCGACGAGGACGACCTGGCCCGCGAGCCGTTCCAGGACGACCGCGCGGACGCCCCCGGCGACGTCACCGGAGCTCCGCCCGTGCCGCACCGCGCGGTGCACATCGCCGAGCACCCCGCCGGGCAGCGCCGCGTTCAGGAACAGCGAACGGTAGTAGTCGGCCACGGCCGGACCCAGCGGCAGCCGGAAGCCCAGCCCCCGGGCCACCAGGCACCAGCGCCAGGCGCTGAGCACGGTGGTGAACAGCCCGAGCCCGAGAGCGGCCAGCAGGGTCGGGCCGTCGATCCCGCGCAGACCGTCCAGGAACGCCCCCGTGCCCTGCCACCACACCACCGCCGCGAGGACGGCCGCCCCGGCGATCAGGCCGAGCCTGGCCCGGACCGCCCGGATCACGCCCTGCTGCCGTTCGACGCCGGCAGGGCCAGTACGTCGCTGTGGTGCACCACCACTCCCAACTCGCCGGCCTCGCAGGCCGCCAGACGGCGCCGCAGGTACTCCTCGGCACGCGAGGCGAGGTCCGGGCGCTGCTCGCACGCGGCCCCGACCCAGCCCCTCAGCCACTCGGCGGCCAGCGCGGATCCGCCGGCGTCCGCCGTGGCACCGCCCGCGCCCCCGGACGGGCTCCGGGACGCGGAACCGAGCCGCCACGGGCTGGGGTTGACCCACACGTTCATGCCGTGACGGGCGAAGGCCATGGAGGCGGCCGGCACGGCGTCGGGTCCGAGCAGCAGCCGGCCGCCGTCGAGGCGGCGCTGGTGGGCGTTGAACGCCTCGGTGATCTCGGCGTCCAGCGGATCGGACGGGGTGAGGTCGACCCGCCCCACCACGGACAGCGCCAGCAGCACCGGGCAGCCGGCCCCCGCGCAGGCCGCGGCGAGCCCGTCCAGCTCGTCACGGGTGAGCAGGTCGAGCAGGGCGGACGCGGTGACCAGCGACGTACCGGCGAGGCCGTCCGCGGTCAGGCGGGCGATGTCGCCGCGTTCCGTCGCGACGGTGACGTCGGAGCCTTCGGCCGCCTGACGGGGCATCCGGGCGGCGGCCAGTTCGAGCAGATCGGGGTCGTGGTCGTGCAGGACCCAGTGCTGGGGCCCGTCCAGCTGCGGGGCGAGCCAGCGGCTCATCGAACCGGTGCCGCAACCGAGGTCGCGGATCACCATGGGCGCGCCCGGCTCCGCCGGCGCGCCGGACGCGCCGTCGGCCGTCCCGTGGCCGCGGTCCGCGAAGTGCAGGCGCAGCGGGTCGAGGAGCTCGGGGGCGCGGGCGGCGGCGTCGGCGGCCTCCCGCAGCGCCAGCCACTCCGGGGCGAAACGAGGTGCTTCGGTCGTCTTCATGTGGTCCTCCGGGGTTCCTTCCGGAGCTGCTCCAGCACCCTGGCCAGACTCCGCGAGGTCGTCTCCCAGCCCGCCAGCGCGGTGCGCCGTCGTCGCGCCGCCACCTTCGCGCGGTGGCGTTCGCCGGGTTCGGTGAGCCAGCGGCGCAGGGCCGCGGCGAGGGCCGCCGGGTCGTCCGGCGGTACGAGGGCGCCCGGCACACTGCCGTCGGGCGCCTGCCCGAGCGCTTCCGGGAGCCCGCCGACGGCCGTCGCCAGGACGGGAACCCCCCTGGCGAGCGCCTCGGTCACGGCCATGCCGTAGGTCTCGGCGTGCGAGGCGAGCACCATCAGGTCGGCGGCGGCGTAGCTCGCGTTCAACTCCGGTCCGGACCGGGGGCCGACGAGGTGCACCCGGTCCTCCAGGCCGTACTTCCCGATCAGCTCCCGGAGCCCTGCGACATGTCCGGGGTCCTGGCCGAGGCCGCCGACGCAGACGCAGTCCCACGGCAGCCCGGCGACCGTTTCGAGGGCCTCCACCAGCCGGAGATGGCCCTTGCGCGGGGTCACCGAGGCCACGCACAGCAGCCGCGGGGCGCCGGCGGTGCCGACGGTCCCGTTCGTGCCGGTGGTCGTACCGCGGTGCGCGTCGGCCGGCGTGCGGTTGCTCGCACCGCTGCCCGTCGTGCGGCCGCTCGTGCCGTCGTTCTCGACGCCGTGCGCGCCGCCCGTCGTCCCGCCGTACCCGCCGCCGTGTGCGCTGCCGTTGGCGAGGGGTGCGATGTCGGCACCCGGGGCCGCGACGTGGACCCGGGCGGGATCGAGTCCGTGATGGTCCACGAGCCTGCGGGCCGCCCAGCCGCTGGTCGCCACGACCGCGGCCGCGGACCGCAGCGTCCTGCGTTCCGCCGCGTCCAGGGCCGCCGCCTCGCCGGGCGCGAGCCCCGTCTCGTCGCCGAGCGGCAGATGCACCAGCACCGCCAGACGGAGCCGTTCCGCCTCGGGCACGACCACGTCGGGCACCCCGCAGGCGACCAGTCCGTCGAGGAGGACGAGACTGCCGTCCGCCGCCTCCCGGAGCGTCCGGGCCAGTTCCTCGCGCGCCGCGGGCCCGGGCTCCGGCCAGTCGCCCGCGACGGTGTGCTCGTGGACCTGCCAGCCGACCTGCGGCAGGTCCCGGCAGACCCTGCGGTCGTAGATGTTGCCGCCGCTGGGTGCGGTGGCATCGTCGACGCCTCCGGGCATCACCACGTGCACCGGGCGTTCGGGCACGGCGGCGGCTGCGGGGGGCAACGGGTCCGCCGTCACAGAGCCCGCTCGTAACTGGCCCAGGCGATGTGCGACTCGTGCAGTGTGACCGTGATGCCGGTCAGGCCGCGGGCACCCTCGCCCAGCGCCCCGGTGTGCACCCGGTCCGCCAGCCGGTCGGCGATGACCTTGGCCAGGAACTCGGTCGAGGTGTTGATGCCGGTGAACTCGGACTCGTCGTCCAGATTGCGGTAGTTGAACTCCCCCACCACCTTGCCCAGTTCGGTGGTGGCGAGACCGATGTCGACGACGATGTTGTCGGAGTCCAGTTCGGTGCGGCGGAACGTGGCGTCCACGAGGAACGTCGCTCCGTGCAGACGCTGCGCGGGCCCGAAGACCTCACCGCGGAAGCTGTGAGCGATCATGAGGTGCTCGCGGACGGTGACGCTGAACAACGGCTGTGCCCTCCCGGTCGGACGTGTCGGGCCGCTGGCGGCCCCTGGCCTTCAGTACGGCCGGAGGGTACTGCGTGTTCAAAGGCCCAGGTAGATCACCTTCCGGAGCCCGTACCCGGCGTCGTGGCGGCGTCCGGAGCCGTGTCGTACAGGACACGGTGGCACATGCCGGGCAGGTCGCCGGAGGCGATCCGGGGCATCACCGACGGCAGTTCCTCGAAGGCGCATTCGCCGGTGACCAGCGCGTCGAACACCGGGTCGGCGAGCAGGTCGAGGGAGAGCGCCAGCCGGTCCGCGAAGGTCCGGCGGGAGCGGCGCGCCTCGGACACCCTCCCGACCTGGCTGCCGCGCAGCACCAGCCGGCCGGAGTGGAAGGCCTCCCCGAGCGGCACGCTGATCCGCCGGTCGCCGTACCAGCTGAGCTCCAGGACCGTGCCCTCCGGGGCGAGGAGTTCCAGCGAGCGCGTCAGACCGGCCTCGGTGGCACTGGCGTGCACGACGAGGTCGCAGTCGCCGAGGGCGTCCCCGGGAAGCGCGAAATCCACCCCCAGCGCCCCGGCGACGGCGGCACGCGCGGGATCCGCGTCGACCAGCTGGACGCGGACGCCGGGGTACCGGGCGAGAAGCGCGGCGACGGAGCAGCCGATCATGCCCGCCCCGACCACCGCGATCCGGTCGCCGACCAGCGGCGCGGCGTCCCACAGCGCGTTCACCGCGGTCTCCACCGTCCCTGCCAGCACGGCCCGTCCGGCGGGAACCGCGTCGGGCACCGGAGTAACGGCACTCGACGGGACGACGTACCGGCTCTGGTGCGGGTAGAGGCAGAACACCCTCCGGCCGACGAGGTCCGGCGGCCCTTCCTCGACCAGTCCGACGTTCAGATAGCCGTACTTGACGGGTCCGGGGAAGTCGCCGTCCTGGAACGGCGCCCGCATCGCCGTGTGCTGGCTCTCCGGAACACCCCCGCGGAAGACCAGGCTCTCGGTGCCCCGGCTCACGCCCGAACACAGCGTGCGCACCACCACGTCGCCGTCGGACGGTTCGGGCAGGGCCACCTCCCGTATCTCGCCGACTCCGGGGGAGCGGAGCCAGAAGGCGCGTGCGAAACGCTCCATGGCGGCCTCCTGCCTTGAACGCTCGGGTGATGGTTCACGTTCTGATAGTCACGGGGCCGCACACGGTACGCGGCACCCGGTGGATCTGTCACACGGCTGGAGGGTGGTGCGCGGTGGCCCTGACCGCCACATACGACACGAGGCTGCTGCGACCGGAGACGGCCGCCGGTGCGGGCGCGCAGACCCTGCTGCTGGTGCTGCTCGGCACGTCGACCGGACTGGGGCCCGTGGGCTGGCTGGTGGGGCTGGTGTTCACCGTCGCCACCTGGGCCGTGCTCACGCGTGCCCTGCGCCGGTCCGGGACCGGGCCGTTCGGTCCGGCGAACACCGTCACTCTGGCCCGCACGACGCTCGTCGGAGGGGTGACCGCGCTGGTCGCCGAATCCTTCGCGAGCCCGCCCGCGACCGGCGTCATGGTCGCGCTCACCACGATCGCGCTGCTGCTCGACGCGGTCGACGGCCAGGTCGCCCGGCGCACCGGGACGGAGTCGTCGCTGGGGGCGCGCTTCGACATGGAGGTCGACGCCTTCCTCATCATGGTGCTCAGCGTGTACGTGGCCGTGTCGCTGGGCGCCTGGGTGCTGCTGATCGGCGCCATGCGCTACGTCTTCGTCCTCGCGGCCGGACCGCTGCCCTGGCTGAACGGGCCGCTCCCGCCGAGCATGGCGCGCAAGACGGTCGCCGCGTTCCAGGGCATCGCCCTCGTCGTCGCGGCCGCCGGGATCCTGCCGTACGCGGCCGCCTACCTGACGGTCCTGGTGGCCCTGGCGTCACTCGTCTGGTCCTTCGGCAGGGACATCGCGTGGCTGTGGCGCGTCCGCGTGCCCGAAGGCGTGGTGCCGGTGCGGGAGATGACGCGCGAGAAGGTCTGAACGTCGGAGTCCGAACCTCGGAGTCAGAGCGGGCGGGTCTGGACGCGCGGGTCCGGGCTTGCGGGTCCGGGCTTGCGCGTCTGAACGTACGAGTCCGGACGTACGAAACGCCCGACTGCACCAGAAGTCACGGCCGGTGTGCGTGGCCGGGGCGGCGCTGCCCGGCACGGCGTCCGGGGCCTGCTCCTCGGCCCGTCGGGCTCGCGTGGACCCCGTCGGCACGCCCGCGTGAGCACCGGACCCGGCCCTGGCGCGAACTCGAGCATCGACGGCGCGCGCTCGTCGGGCATCGACGCGGCTCGAGGGTGTCGCCCCGGTGCGTCGGCTGTACGTGTGCGCTCCACGCGTGTTCGGTGCGGCGCGAAGGAGCCCCGGCGCACGCGACACGGCCGACCGGTGCGTCGCCCCTCGTGGCCCGTCGGCAAAGCCCGACGGGCCGGTCCCGCGGTTCGCGCATGAAGGGGCTCGGCGTTTGCACGGCGACGGGCCGACGGTCCCAGTCCCGGCTCTTCGCCGGCACCGGGCCGCCCCTCCGTTCGCCTACGCCCGGTCGGCTGCCCTTCGCCTACGCCCGGCCCCGGCGGTCAGCGGCCCGCCGGGGCCGGGGTGCGGCCCGGCTGGGGTCCGTAGGCCGTCAGGAAGCGGTCACGGAAGTCGTTCATCTTCCAGACGGGCGCCTGCGGGCCGGGCTTCAGGCCCTCCTGCCAGTCCCAGCCGGAGATCCGTTCCATCACCGCGGGGTCGCGGGCGACGATCGCGATCGGCACGTCCCTGCCGAGCTTGCGGCCGGTGACGACGGGGGCGGCCTGGTGGTCGCCGAGGAACACGAGCACCGTGTCGTCGTCTCCGTACTTCTCCACGTAGGAGACGAGACTGTTCACCGAGTACTGGACGGAACGTGCGTACTCGGCGCGCACGTCGGACGGCTCCTTCCACAGCTCCGCCGCGTCCCTGCCCTCCGCCTTGACGGCGTGGTAGACGGAGCCGTCACCGACCTCGTCCCAGTCGAGCATCCGCGGTATCGGCGCCCACGGAGTGTGGCTGGAGGTGAGGATGATCTCCGCCATCATGGGCCCGTGCGGCTTGCCGTGCTCCAGCCGTTCGAAGGCGGCGAGGCTGTACTGGTCCGGTACGGGCGACCAGCTGAACTTCGGCCCGCGGTATCCCATGTTGCGGGAGTCGTAGATGTTGTCGAGGCCGTAGAACTTCCCCTCCGGCCAGGACCGGGTGACACCCGGCATGATGCCGACGGTCCGCCAGGCTCCGGTCCGCCGGAAGGCACCGGTCAGCGTCAGACGGTCGCTGGAGGTGAGGGTGCGGTAACGCTGCTGGTTGTTGACCCACAGGCCCGAGTTGAACGTCGAGTGGGCGAGCCAGCTGCCGCCGCCCGCCGTCGGCGAGGTGAGGAAGCCGCTCCGGGAGGAGTACCCGGCCGCCCGCAGCCTCTTCGTCCCGTCGGCGAGCGCCGCACTGACCGGCGGGCCCATCTGCGGGTCCTGGAGCGCGCTGCGGCCGTAGCTCTCGATGAAGGCGAATATGACGTCCTTGCCGCGCAGCGCGGTCAGCAACCGGTCGGGCGGGGTGCTGCGGAACGCGTCGACGGCCGCTTCCCCGGCGAACGCTTCCTTGTCCTCCAGGCCGGCACGCACCTGTTGGGCACGGCTCTGGAGGAACCCGGCCGTGCCGCCGGAGGCGACCGGCACGCCGGCGATCTGCGCGCCGAGCGCGGCGCAGGCGGCCCAGACGGTACCGGCCGCCAGGGTGCCGCGGGTCGCCGTCGTGCCGTGCCGGACGACGAGGTCGCTCAGTCTGGCGGCCGCCAGGGCCATCAGGACGAGCAGGGCGACGACGAGGACCACGACCAGGACCACCGCCCCGATCGCCCCCGCCGGACCGACGGCGTCCCTGAGGAACGACTCGGCGTCGTCGAACAGCACCCAGTCGAGCACCAGGTCGAACGGCCGGTCGAGGACCTCGTAGAAGCCCATGTCCAGGAGCTTGAGGATGGTCGTCGCGCCCAGGAGCGCCCCGGCGCCCATGGCCACCGCCCGCCTCGCCCTGCCGTGCCGCAGGACGAGCACCACCGCGACGCCGAAGATCCCCTCCACCGGAATGTGCAGGAACGCCCCCGGGGCGAGATCGGTGAGCTCGTTCGGCAGCAGCAGCGCGAGCAGTACGAACACGGCGGCCAGACCCGTCGTCACACGCGTCAGGACCCGCGCCCGACGGGAACGCGGAGTCTGCGGTGTGTCGGTGTCGGTGTCGGTGTCGGTGTCGGTGGTGGTGTCGGTGGTGGTGGCGGTGGTGGTGTCGGTGGTGGTGTCGGTGACGGACTCGGCGTCGGCAGCCGCGGTGGAGCCGTCGTCGACGGACGGGCCGTCAGGCGAAGCTTCCTCGTCGCCCACCGCGCCTGCGGGGTCGTCGGTCGGTTCGTCGGTGACGGCCTCGGTGTCCGCGGGGCCGTCGGTCATGCCGGGGCCGGGCTCGGCGTTGGCGCCGGAGCCTTCCTTGTCATCGGCGACATCGGCGTCCGCACCGGTGTCGATATCGGCGTCCGCGTCCCCGTCCCCATGCGCCGCCCCCTCCGCGTCCCGCGCCGTGTCTCTCGTCACGGGAGCCGGGATCGCGGCGTTGCCGTCAGGGGGCGTGGTGCCGTCCGTGAACGCCGGGTCGTGCGGCGTCGTTGGGCCGTCGGAGGACGCGGTGGAGTTGCCGGGCCGGTCGTCCTCCCCGGTCGCGTCGCCCGTGTCCGGCTGCTGACGAGAACGTGTCCAGAGCGACACCCGAGGATCCTTCCGTACAAGCCCGCTGATGGCACGGCGGACCAGGCCCGGAAGGCCGGGGCCGCCGTTGTGTGTACGGTTCGCCGGCCGCTTCGGTTCAGGCACGGGCCCTCGCTCCCACCACCGGCCCCGACGCGGCCGCGCGCCGTCACGCCTCGCTCCCGACGCGGCGGGCCCGGCCCACCACAGTGCCCACGGCGACCACCTTCACCCCCGGGACGGACGCATCGGTCGGCTGCAGGGCGAGAAGTGACGCGAGCGCGTCGCGGAAGGCCTCCCGGTCCCCCGGTGCATACGCGCTGCCCATGTCGTCCGGCCGCCGGTCCTGCGCCAGGCGGTGCTTCATCGCCGCGATGCCGTGCAGACCGCGGGTCCGTACGACCGCGACGGGATCGACGACCGTGCAGCGGAAGGCCATCGCGACGGGGAAGACCCATTCGACATCGGCCGTCGACACCTCCCGCTCGACTTTCACGGTCACGTTCCGGCTGACGTCGACCACGCTCACCGCGGTCGCCCGCGCCACGGCCGCCGGGTCGGCCGGCCCGGCGACGTAGTGCGTCGGGCCGATCCGGTGGACGAGCACCTCGTTCGCCGCCGGTACGAGCGGACGCCTCCGCTGGAGGAGCGCGCTCCAGCGGAACGCGGGCTCGAGCTCACGGTGCCTGGTGATGGGGTAACGGATGTTCACAGCAGACCTCCTGACGACGTGTCGAACGGCACTCCTCGTGCGGCGCTCCTCGTGGGGAACCCCCTGTGCGAACCCCCCGCGCGGAACTCCTCGTACGGGCCGTGCTCAGTACTGCAGCGCGACGGCGACGTCCCGGCCGATGCGTTCGACGGCGGCGAGATCGAGCCCGTAGCGCACATAGCGGCCGTCGCGTTCCGTGCACACCAGCCCGAGGTCGCGTAACGCCCGCAGATGGCGTGAGACCTGCGGCCGGGTCATCGACAGCCGGTCCGCCAGGTCGGCGGTGGTCATCGACTGCCGCGCGATCAGCCGGCACAGCCGCACTCGGCGGGGATCGGTGAGCGCCAGCATGCGGCTGCGGGCGAGCGTGACGCCCACTTCGGGGGCGTAGACCGGGAAGTGGACGACCGGTGGCAGCCCCGGCTCGTTCTTCACGAGCAGATGGGGTGCGCCGAACAGTGTGGGGATGAGCAGCACCGGCGTACGGGCCGGGGTGATCACCGCGTGGTGCACCTTGTCGAAGACGACGCGCACGGGCCCGGCCTCGCCGGTGGACCCCGCATCGCCCGTGGTGTCCGGGGACGGACCGGCGAGCCGCGCACCGGCCGGGCTGAGGGAGAGCAGAGCCGCCGCCGGCCCCTCGTCCGCGAGCCGTTGCCGCAGCCGGTGGGCGGCTCGGGTGAGCGACGGTTCGATGTCCGCCCAGAGGTCGCCGAAGAACGCGGAGCGGCACAGGTCGAGGAAGCCGAGCACGTCCATGCGGAGCGCCTCGGGGTCGCGGAGCAGGGCCTCGGCGAGGTCCAGGTGCGGTTCGGGCAGCCCGGACGCGGCCTGGCGCAGTGCCGCGGCCTGCCCCGGTTCGTGGAGGATCCGGCCGAAGTCGAAGCCGCGGTAGCCGCTGGCGCAGGCGTACGCGGTGAGTTCGGCGAACAGGTCCAGTGGGAGCCGGGCCGGATTCGACGACCGGGCGCCTGTTCCCTGTCCCGTACCGCCGCAGCCGGCCGATCCGTCGAGCCCCGGGTAGAAGCCCCGCCAGCGCAGTGCCGTCCACAGTGGCGAGAACCGCCGGAGCCCCGAACGGAAGGCGGGAGGCGCGGCACCGAGGACCTGCTCGGCCCAGGGCGCGCGATCCGGGTGGTGGGCGTGCTCGGTCAGCACATGCAGGCTCGCGGCCAGCTCCGCGAGAGGTGACACCGCGACCGTGAAGCGTGCGGTGACAGCGCCTTCCAGAACGATGACGACCGACATGGGCGGAGTGTAGGGACGTCGGGTCTCTGTCTCTCCTCTCACCGGCTCAGCCCGCCGCGAACTCCGCCCGTGCCGCGGCCAGCAGATCCGCATCCGTGAGCAGGTCGCAGACGACCCGGGCCAGTCCGGTCGCCGCGATCTGGGTGCGGTCGTGGGCGAAGGAGGTCGCCGCTGCCTCGCACATGGCCCGGGAGTGACTGGGTGTGCCGGGGGCGGCGACCTGGACGTACGGGTGGATGACCGGCATGAGCTGGGAGAGGTTGCCGATGTCGGAGGAGCCGGCCGGGCCGTCCGGGTCGCCGGGCGCGATGTCCAGGCCCAGCGCGCTCACGGTGTCGCGGAACCGCTCGGCGAGGACCGAGTTGTTGCGGCGCTCGGCGTAGAGGGGACCGGTCTCGCAGAGCTCCGCCTCCGTCTCGGTGGCGAGTGCCGCGCCCCGGGCGGCCTTGTGGACCCGCTCGACCAGCGCCAGGGCCGACGCGGCCGTGCGGTCCCGTACGTAGAGGTCCACCGAGGCGCGGGCCGGAACGACGTTCGGTGCCTGGCCGCCGTCCCGGACGATTCCGTGGATCCGCGCGGTGGGCGGTACGAACTGGCGCATCGTGTCGATTGCGGTGAGGAACAGCTGGGCGCCAGCCAGCGCGCTGCGGCCCTGCCAGGGGGATTTCGCGGCGTGCGCGCTCACACCGGTGAAGCGGGCCCGGAGGTGCGCCGCGGCCAGCCCGTGCTGCATCGTCAGCGAGCGGTCGCCCGGATGGAACATCACCGCTGCGTCGATGCCTTCGAAGACGCCCGCGTCGGCGAGCCGCACCTTGCCGGCGCCGCCCATCTCCTCGCCCGGGGTGCCGATGACGGCGATCGTGCCGGCGTGACCGGGCAGCGCACGCACGGCGGCGATCGCTGCGGCCGTCCCGCCCGCGGCGATCAGATTGTGTCCGCAGCCGTGCCCGACCCCGGGCAGCGCGTCGTACTCCACGAGCACGGCGACACACGGACCCGGTCTGCTCCCCTTGTGCACCGCCACGAACGCGGTGTCCAGCCCTCCGGCCGGCGCCTCCACGGTGAATCCCGCTTCCGCCAGCCAGCGGGTGATCACCTCCTGGGCGTGGAACTCGGCGAACTTCAGCTCCGGCCGGCCGTGGATGGCCCGGCTCACCGTCTCCATCCGGGGCCGCAGCACGGCGAGTTCGGCGGAGAGCAGCTGCAGGGCGGGCGTGCTGACGGACATGAGGACTCCCGTTGTCGTCGAGTTGGGTGACGCCTCGTCACGTACGTCGAGACTGCGCCCGCCGGCGCACCACCGGAGCCCGATTACCGCGCCCCAGGTAACCCTCGTCGCGGCCGCGCTCCGATCCGAGACCCGCAGGTTCGGGCCGGAGTTCGGAAGAACGCTCCCGGAGTCGGGAGTCTCCGGTGCGCCGGTCCGCTTTCCCCTCGGTCTCTCCGACGAGGAGGGCGTGCCACAACATGCCCGGCAGAGGCGGTGGACAGGGGGACAGACAGCCGGCGCGAGGTTCGATGGGACTCCACCGCGTGCCGTTCGCGGTGGTCGACCGGGTCGACTTCCGGCGGCCGACCGCGGGTGCATACCGGACAGGGCCGTATCCCGGAGGTCTGGACGACGACGAAGCCCCAGAATTCCGGCCTGACGCTGTTCTCACCGCGACCGCTCTTCCGTGACCGCCCATAGCGTCACCTGAAGGCGACGGTTTATGCTCGGGTTGTGCGAGCAACGAGCGACCCCCTTACCGACGACGAGAAGACCGACCTGGACGAGGCCCTCAAGGCCGTCCGCCGGGCCGAGCAGGCCCTCGCGCGGGCGCAGGAGCACCTCAACCGCACGGCGGGCCGCATCGGCTCCGCCGACCGCTACGGGCAGAAAGCCGCGGTGGGTCGCCGCGTCGGCTGGTCCCGCCAGCACATCAACACCCTCGCCAACGCCTACCGGGCAGACGAACCGGACCAGGAGGAGAGGACCCAAGCCGCATGAGCACCGCGCCCCAGCCGTCCGACATCCCGCAGCCGCAGGCCCAGCCCGAGGCCGTCCGCGCCACGCTCGCCCGGATCGCCCCTCACCTGCTTGCCGACTTCGACCGTGACCGAGCGGCCAGCACCGCCCGTGCCCGCGCCGAGGTCTCCGCGGCTCCCCTCCGCACGTTCACGGAGGCGTGGGCCGTCGAGGTGGCCATTGCCCGGCATCCGGAGACCGCCGCCCGGCTGCACGCCCTGGAGGCCCGCGCCGGAGAGGTCACCGACCTCGGCGAGGCCCGTGACATCGCCGCCGAGATCAGCCGTATCCGCAACGCCGCCGCCGCCGAGGCGGGCATCCGTACCGCCGGCGGTGCCGGCCGACGACCGACGACCGTTGGATGTGGGAGTACGCCTTCCATGCCGAGGACGAGGTCGGCTACCCGAAGTCCGTCCGCGATGAGGTGAAGGCCGTCGCCGACCAGATCGTCGAACTCGCGAACCTCGGCATCGATCCGTCCGAGCTCGGCGACCCCACCCCAGGTACGGCTCGACGTCATACGCTCCATTCCGGCGGGTGGTTCGAAACCCAAGCGCTACCCCGGATGAGGCCACGCCTGATCGCCGTGGTCCTGGTGGTAACACCACCGCACCTGCTCTGACACGCGTCAAGGATTCTGGCGCAACTTGGGAGCCACCCGGCGCTTCGATATCCAGAGGGCGCCTGAACTGCGAAATCTGATCCGCGGGCGCAATTTCTCCGGCCCTGGGCCGCTCCCTGCCGACCGCTGTTCATTGGCCTTACCAGCACGTGGTGGCACGGCCTCGTAGCAGCGGGCGCCGGGGCCGGCTCTCGTGACTCAGCCGCTGTGCCGGAACCCCTTGCCGGTGCGGTCCCGGGGGTCGGGCGAGAGGCCGAGGAAGCGGTCGCGGAGGGCGTCCCAGACGGTGAGCCGGGTGAAGTCCGGGGTGTCGAGGATTTCCTGCCGGTCGGTGAGGAAGGGGTTGGGCAGCAGGACGGTCATCATCTGTTCGCCGCGGCCGTTGAACAGGCGGACTCCCCAGCTCACGGGGGCGCCGTCGGAGCCGAGGCTGCGGTAGAGCTCGGCCCGGGAGCAGCGGCGGATGCGGCCGAGTTCGGGGCCGGACGCGGTGTGCTCGCCGATGCACAGGTGGAAGTGCCAGGCCCCGAAGTCGACGGTGACGTAGCCGTCGTTCATGGTGATGGCGGTGGGTGCGCCCGGCGCGGCCACCTCCCAGGCGGCGCCTTCGATGACGGGGCCGAAGTGGATGTGCTCCCAGTGGTCCGTGAAGAGCACGGTGAGCAGGTCGAGAAGCGTGGCCTCGTCGGCCGGGAGGGGCCAGACGTGCTGGGTGCCGCCGCCGGGGGTCTCGACGACGGTCGGCTCGGTGGTGGTCATGAGGTCTTCTCCCTGGAGTTGAGGACGCAGTCGCCGCAGGTGCCGGCACCCGGCACCCGGTAGTACAGGCAGCAGCTGCGGCGCCGGAAGGCGAGCGGTGCGGCGGGGGTGATGCGGTACGTGCCGGCGTCCACCAGCGGAGGCCGGTCCAGCAGTCCGCGTACGAGGGGTACGACGGGGTACGGGGCGTGCGGCTCCCTGGCGAGGAGTACGCGGTGGGCTCCGATGAGCGCGGAGGCGGCGTTGCCGCGCAGGGTGTGCGGGGAGACCCCGGCCACGCGTCGCACCGCGTCGGCCCAGGGCGCCAGGTTCGCCACGACGACCGCGCGGTGCAGGGCCGCGGACGGCTCCTCCTGGTCCGCCTCCCGCGGGCTGGGCAGCCACAGGTCGAGCGGCCCCGCGGCGGGCAGGCGCCACCACAACCGGTCGGGTGCCAGGTCCGGGACGCGGCCGGTGAGCGCGGCGCAGGCCAGGGCGATGGACCACAGGCGTGAGGCGGTCCCCAGGTGAAGCGTGGAGGCGGCCACCCTCGGCCGGTCGGTGCCCAGCCGCGCACCGACGGCCTGGACGCACCGCTCCAGCGTGCCCTGGTCCGCGTACAGCTCCGTCAGGGGCCGGAAGCCGTCACCGCCGGGCCGGGGACCGGTGGCCATCGTGAAGTAGGGGCCGATCGCGGCGATCCGCGCCAGGACGCCGGGTGTGAAGGCCGTACTCACCATGTCCGTACCGTCCGTGTCAGCTGGTGGAAGCCGTGGACACGGGCGACCCGCCCGTCCGGCCCGGTGAGGGTGAGCCGGCCGGCTCCCGCCCAGCTCACCCGCGAGGTGGGGGCCCCGTCTCCCGGGGGCGCCACGGCCAGCCCTTCCCGGGCCAGGGCGCGTTCGAGGAGCGGGAGCACGTCGGCCGGCGCGTCGACCGTCACGTGGGCCCGCTCGGTGCGGCGCAGTCCGAAGGTGCCGGAGACCGGGTTGAAGGCGAGGTGGTCGGCGTCGAACGCCGCGGCAACGGCTCCGCCGCGGATCAGATCCTCGGGTGCCCCGGCGTGGACACGGGAGTCGCGGTCGACGAGCCAGACCGCGTCTGCCACCCGCAGGGCCAGCTCCAGGTCGTGCGTACTGACCACGACGGTCAGGCCCTTGTCCCGGGCGAGGTCGCGCAGCAGCACCGTGAGCGCCACCCGCGAGGGGACGTCGAGGAAGGCGGTCGGCTCGTCGAGGAGGACCACCTCGGGCTCCTGGGCGAGGGCACGCGCGGTCAGGACGCGCTGGCGTTCGCCGTCGGAGAGCTCGGCGGCCGGCCGGTCCGCCAGATGTCCCGCGCCCATCGCCTTCAGCGCCCACTCGACGGCCGCGTGGTCCGCGGCCGTGAGCCGGCCGGTGAACCCGGTGTGCGGGTGGCGGCCGAGCCCGGCCAGTTCCCGTACGGACAGCAGTCCGGGGTCCACCCGGTCGGTCAGGACGACCGCCAGCCGTCGGGCGAGAGCGGCCCGTGGCTGGTGCGCCAGGTCGGCCGCGCCGATCCGTATCCGGCCGTCGAGCGGTGGCAGGAGTCCGCACAGGGTGCGCAGCAGCGTGGACTTGCCCGCGCCGTTCGGTCCGAGCAGTACGGTCAGTTCTCCGGCCCGCGCCTGAAGGTCGAGCCCCGACAGCACCGCCCGGCCCGCTTCGCGCCCGCGCGGCGACCGGGTGCGGTAGCCGACGGCGAGCCCCTGGGTGGCGAGACCGCCGGGGCGGTCCGGTCCGTCGGTCATGTCCGTGACGGGTTCGGTCATGGTGTCGGTCACGAGGCCACTCCTTGTACGCCGCGCCGGCTGCGGATCAGGAACGCGATGACGACGGGGGCGCCGAACAGTGAGGTGATGGCGTTGAGCGGCAGGACGGAATCCGTGCCGGGCGGCTGGCTCAGCAGCGCGCACGCCAGCGCCAGGAACGCCCCCGCGAGTATCGACGCCGGGATCAGCGCCCGGTGGTCGGAGGTTCCCAGCGCCACCCGCGTCAGATGCGGGACGGCCAGGCCCAGGAAGGCGACCGGGCCGCAGAACGCGGTTGCCGCGCCGGCCAGCAGTGAGGTGCCGAGCAGCGCCAGATCGCGGCTGCGCCGCACGTTCAGGCCCATGGTGCGGGCGTAGTCCTCGCCGAGCAGCAGGGCGTTGAGGCGTTTGGCGGTCAGCAGCGCGGTCAGCAGGCCGGCGCCGATGACGGGCAGCATGACCTGGAGGTCGGGCCAGGTCGTGGCGCTGAAGCTGCCCAGGCCCCACATGACGAACTGCTGGGCGCGTTCGGGCCTGGCGTAGACGAGCATCACGCCGACCACCGCGGTGGCCGCCGAGCCGATCATGACGCCGATGACGAGCAGGGTGACGGCCGACTGCACCCATCGCGAGAGGAGCAGGACGAGGGCCAGCACGGCGGCGGCGCCGAGTGATGCGGCCAGGACGACGCCCACGCGCCCCAGCCCGGCCAGGTCTCCGGTGAAGCTGCCGGCGACCCCGCCGGTGCCGACCACCACGGCGGCGACACCCATGCTCGCGCCCGAGCTCACCCCGAGGGAGAACGGGTCGGCCAGCGCATTGCGGAACAGGGTCTGCATCTGCACGCCCGCCACCGCGAGGGCGGCACCGACGACGGTGGCGGTCAGCGCACGCGGCAGCCGGACCTGCTCGACGATCACGGTCCATCGCGGGTCGTCGGCGGTGCCGCCGAACAGGATCCGCACCACCTCCGCGACCGGCACCCGGTGGGAGCCGGTCGCGATGGTGAGGACGAACAGCGCGGCGGCACCGGCTGCGAGGGCGAGGACGACGGCGAGGCGCCGCCGCCTCGGCCGTACCGCCCGCGGGGCGTCCGGAGCGTCCGGAGCCTTCGGGGTCTTCGAGTTCTTCGAGGTCTTCGGGGTGGAGGCCGACGCGGTTGTCATGTGCGTCGTCACGCCTTGGGCACCGGTCGGTGGAAGGTGAAGGAGTGGCCCTTCGCCTGGTCCGGGTGCATCAGCGCGAAGAGGTCGGCGAGGACCAGGTCCGGGCGCAACACACCGCGCTCGAAGTAGTCGTTGCCGCCGCCGGGGCCGAGCGCCTTCGTGTTCGTCCAGACCGCGCCGCCGGAGAGGGCCTTCAACTGCCCGTACCGGCTGTCGGCCTTCACGGCGTCGGCGGTGGACTTCCACTGCTGGTCGGCGATCCAGACCGGGGCCTCGCCGCCCTTGGCGTACACCGCCTCGAAGTTCAGCTGCACGTTGCCGGTGCCCGCCTCACCGGCCCAGGGGTAGGTGCCGCCCGCGTCCTTGATCAGCCGGGCGGCGTAGCTGCCGCCGGCGGGCATGTACCAGGTGCCCTGGTACATCGTGCCGGGCAGCACTTCGACGGGCTTGCCGGCCTTGACCGCCTGCGCTCCCTTCTCGGCGACCTTCCGGTAGTCGCTCTCGATGGTGTCGAACACCTCGCCGGCGCGCTTCTCGGCTCCTGTGAGTGCGGCCATCGCCTTGACCCACTCGGCGCGTCCGAGCGGACTGGGCTCCAGCCACTCCGCGTTGGCGACGACGGCGATGCCGGCCTGGCGGAGCTTGGGGTATTGCGGGTCGTCGGTGCCCTGGGTCATCAGCACGTCGGGCTTGGCGCCGATGACCGTCTCGGCGTTGAGGGTGCGGTCCTTGGCGTACTCGGTGACCTTGCCGGCTTTCACCCGCTCGATCACCTGGGCGGAGGAGATGTTCGCGGCGCTCGCCACTCCGGTCAGCACGTCGAGGGTGCCGGTCTCGGTGAGCAGCGGCAGGTGGGTGGTGGAGGCGGAGTACAGGCTCTTGACGGGAACGGTGACCTGCTGCGCGGTCGCCAGCTCACCGGTCAACTCGGGCTTCGGTGCACCGCACTTGACCAGCACGTACGACTCGGGCTTCCCCTTGGGGAAGGGCTCGTCGACGGTGAGGACCTGGTAGCTCTTCTCGTACCGGAGCGTGAAGTTCTCGGCGTGCTTCACCGTCGACTTGACCGGGAAGTAGTCCTTGGCCGGGTCGAAGTCCTTGATGCAGCCGTCCCCGTAGGCCTGGGCCCCGGCGTCGGCGGGCGGGCTGGAGTCGCCGCCGCACGCGGTGACGGTGAGGGCGACGGAGAGAAGGACCGCCGCGGCGGCCTGACGGCGTCCGGGCATGACGGATCGTACGGTCAAGGTGACTCCTGGTGGCGTGCGTGGGCAGCGCGCATCGGCATCCTGGGGCGCGCGATGCGGTGTGTACGGAAAGGAATCCGCGGAGGGGGCGTCAGGACCTGGAGACGAGCCTGGGGGAACGGGCCGGTGCGGCCGGCCGGGCAGGCCGGACCTGACGGGTCACGGGCGGCGCGAAGCCGCCACACATACGCAGGCACACGAGTGCCACCGCCTCTCCCGGGGAAATCCGCCCCGTCCATCGAGGTGCGACGGCGTGAGTCTCCTGACTCGGGATCGACGCTTCTCCGGCCTTCCCACCCCGGACGGGGCGGTGGCCATGGCGGAGTCGCTCCCCCTACACAGTGGCGGTACCGTGCCGGAATCCCACCGGCTTCCTCGTTCCGCCGTCGCTTGTCGGACGGAAGCATGGCAGAACCGGCCACGGCCGCGCCAGACCCCCATGGGCGCGGCCGGCCACGGCGGACGGTCGTCGGCCGGGGAGTGGGTGAGTCCGGAGCGTCCGGCTGGGGCATGCACGGCGCATGCCCCAGCCGTCGGGAGCGGTCGGTTGCGCCGGGCTTTCGCGGGCCGTGGCCGACCGAGGCCGACCGCCCTCGGCGACCTCCTGGCAGCCGGGTACGCGGGTCGCCGATGGTGATCCGGCTCTCCTTGCGGCACTTGCGCACTCGCCGGCGAACACTGACGGTTCGGCTTCAGGGACGGATCCGGCACGGGGCCGGCAGACCGGTCCGGACAACGCAGCAGGCCCAGGTAGTCGACCTGGGCCTGCTCTCGAGAGCGGATGACGGGGATCGAACCCGCCTTCCCTATCCGGCGGCCCGCTCCAGGGTCTCCGCCGCCGTGCCCGTCCGCTGCATCCGGTGCCACCGCAACCGGCTGCCGAGCAACGCGGTCACCACGGACTGGACGACGACCAGGTACATGAGCTGGCGGTACAGGAAGATCTGCAGCGGCAGCGTCCACAGCGGCTCGAATCTCTCCCTGTCGAGCCGCAGCGCGTACACCGCCGTCGCGACCTGGACCGCGGTGAAGCCCAGCCAGACGCCGGCCGCTTGTCCCGCGTCCTGGAAAAGCAGTCCGTACACGGCGAAGACGTCGACGAGCGGGGCGAGCAGCGGCAGCACGGTCTGGAAGAGCAGCAGGTACGTCAGGCCGCGGCGGCCGAGCTTGCCGGACTGGCCGCGTTCGACGACGGCCCGGCGGTGCTTCCACATCGCCTGGAGGGTGCCGTAGCACCACCGGTAGCGCTGCTTCCACAGCTGACTGACGGTGGACGGCGCCTCGGTCCAGGCGATCGCCGACTCCTCGTAGACGACCCGCCAGCCGTCCCGGCACAGGGCCATGGTCAGGTCGGTGTCCTCCGCGAGGGTGTCCTCGCTGACGCCGCCGACCGCGGCGAGCGCGTCCCGGCGGAACGCGCCGATCGCACCGGGCACGGTGGGCATGCACTCCAGGACGTCGTACATTCGGCGGTCGAGGTTGAAGCCGATGACGTACTCGAGATGCTGCCACCGGCCGAGGACGCCGGTCCGGTTGCCGACCTTGGTGTTGCCGCTGACCGCGCCGACCCGCGGATCGGCGAGCGGCTGGATGAGCCGTTCGACGGCGTCGGGCTCGAAGACCGTGTCACCGTCGATCATCACGACGATGTCGAAGTACGCCCAGGACAGTCCCGTGTTGAGCGCGGCGGCCTTGCCTGCGTTGGGCTGCCGGACGACCATCACCCGCGGGTCCTCGATCGACTCGGCGATCTCGAAGGTGCGGTCGCTGGAGCCGTCGTCGACGACCACGATCTGGACATACGTGTGGGTGGAGGCCAGCAGGGAGCGGATCGTCTTCTCGATGCCGGCCTCCTCGTTGTACGCCGGCACGATCACGGACACCGGATCGGTGACCGGCGGCAGCCGCGGCGCGCCGCGCCGGCGGCGGGCCCGGACCCGGCGTACGTGGAGCCGCGCGACGCCGAACAGCATGACCAGCCGTACGGCGGTGATGACGCCGGCGACGACGAGCAGCCAGGTCATCCCGTCGGCGAAACCGCGCGAGACCTTCTGGGCGAGGACGAACGCAGCTCCCGTCCACTCGGCGGCGGGGGACACGCTGTACGTGGTGTCGGGGAGGCCGACGGCGGCGCCGACGGTCGTGTACTCGGTGCCGCCGCCCTCGGCGAGGAGCCGCTCGGTCTGCCGCACGGCCTCGGGCGAGCCGGTGTACTGCCGTACGGAGGCGTCGTCGGCGGCGACGATCAGGTAGCCGGACTCGGCAGCGCGCCCGGCGGCCTCCCACTGGCTCGCGCAGAGTTTGCTCACTTCCCCGGTGTGCGGCAGGCGGAGCAGCCGGGTGCCGGTCCCGGCGGTGCCGGCGAGCGCGTTCTGGGCGAAGGAGAGCTCCAGGCCGGCGCGGGTGCCGGAGACCTGACCGAGGTCGGCATCGGTGTACGTGTGCGAGCCGAGCTCGTGCCCTTCGGCGACGATCCGGCGCAGCAGCTCGGGGTGTTCGGCGGCGGCGCTTCCGGTGACGAAGAAGGTGGCCTTGACGCCCTTGGCCTTGAGGACGTCGAGCAGGCGGGGGGTCCAGCCGGGGCCGGGGCCGCCGTCGTAGGTGAGGGCCACGGTACCGGGGCGGGGCGTGGCGCTGTGGACGCCGGTGTCGTCGACGCGGAGGACGGGGCCGCCGTCGCGTATCTCCTTCGGCGCGACCGGACAGGAGCCGGCAGGTGCGGGGGTGGCGGTGGGGGCGACCTCGTGGCGGCCGTAGCCGGCGAAGGTCAGCGATGTCGCGGCGACGAGCAGCGTCAGGGCGAGGATGTACCAGTGGGCCCGGGGGTCACGCCGCAGGGCGTGCCGCTTGCCTCCTGCGCCTGCGGACGGCGCGGGGCCCGCGGCGCGGGGCCGGGGAGTACGGGGTTCCGGGGCGGGCGGTTCCTCGCGCGCACCGGCGTCGCGCCGATGCGGCTGTTCGTGCGGGCCGGCATGAGAGGGCGGCTGCCGATACGGCCCGGCGTGCGCCGGCGGCTGCTCGTACGGACCTGGGTGGGCTCCCTGCCCGTACGAGCCGGCCGGCGGCGGCCCGTACGGGTCGGCGTACGGCGGCTGCGCACGATACGGATCCCCGTACGCGTCGCCGTACGGCTCCGGTGGGCCCCACGGCTCATGTGGATACGTCACTTCGGCCTCTTCGTGGCTCCGGGAGCCTGACCGGCTTTGCCCGGTGCGTCCTCGGTCGCGGATCCGCCGGAGCCCCCGGAACCGCTGCCGGACGTTGGGGTCGGCCGTGCAGTCGCCGTCGGGGAGGCATTCGTCGGGGAGGCTGCCTTCGTCGGGGATGCGCTCGGGCTCGGGGCCGCGCTGGTGGGCGGGGCGCTCGCGCGGGCGGTGGGCCGCGCAGAGCCGTCGTCCTCGCCGCCGGCATCGGAGGCCGACGGCGACGGGTCGGCGATGAGTGCGGGGGCCGGGCGCCCCTTCTCGACCCAGGCGCCTCCGCCGGGGCCGGAACCGAAGAATCCGGCTATCAGGACGGCAAGAAACCCAAGGCAGGCCACCCCGACGCCCACGGCCACCCACCTCATGGCGCGGCCCCGCCGTCCCGAGGCGTCGACGAAGACACTGTTGTCCTGCTGGCTCATGGGCGCGGATTCTAGGGAGGCGACGTGAACGACGCGAACTTGCCCACATATCCGGCAGAGCCGCGCGCCCGGTCCGCCCGGCATGTCCCGAGAGCGGCAGTTCTCCTGAAGGAGCCGGCGACGGGACACGGTCGGTGACACGGGTCGTCGGCCTCCCCCCACCAGGAGATGCCGACAGCCCGTACGCCAAGGCCCGCGCCGAGGCCGGCCTGCCGAAGGACTTGCGGGAAGGCCGCGATGATCTACCGGCACTCCGACGGCGGACGTCGGCAGGAGGTCGCCGGAGGCATCGATGCCATGGGTCGCGCGGCACGCCGGAAGACGGTGGCCGAACCGGGGCCGCGCGGGACGGCCGACCGTCGGCGGGCAGGGGAGGCGACGTCCCGCCCGGGGTTCTGCGCCGAGGATTCGCGATGGGATCAGCGGGTTCGACGGGAACGGGCGCGGGCCAGCCGGCCTAGGGTGACGGCGGTCAGGCCCAGGAGCACGGCGAAGCAGGCACCGCCGAGCCCGTTGCCGGTGCCGAGGCCGCCGTCTGCGGTGGCCGCGACCGTCCCGCCGACGACCACGGCGACCGGACCCGTCACGAGGGCCGTGACCGCTCCGTTCCGCCGGGCCCAGGTGACGATGCGCCCCCGCCTGCTGGTGCGGACCAGGGCCAGGCCGCCGCCCACCGAGCCGAGGAGGCCGACCAGCGCCGACAGAGAGGCTCCGACCCGGCCGACGCTCACGGTGTAGACGCTTGCGACGACCGGCTGGACCGAGGCGTCCGCGGCGGCCGGTTCGGCCAACGCGAGACCGCCGATCAGGACGGCAGCGGCAATGGAAAGCACGGATCGAACGGACATGGCAGGTCTTGCCTTTCTGAGATGGTCTGAACCGGTTGTTCGTGAGATCACGGGCCCCAGGGGTCCGGGTACGACCGCGACCACTCGACCGCTGCAGCAGGCGACACCGGCGATGACGATCCGGAGTCGTACCGGACATCCGGGTCCGGCCGTCCGGTGCCGAGTCGGCTCTCGTGGCCGTCGGGCTCACCGTCGGATCGCCGTCGTCGGCGGTTCACCGCCCGGCGGCCAGGACCTGGCGGCCGGGCGCAGCGGCAGGCGCGGGGGCAGCGACCGGACCAGGGCCAGGGTGCTGAGGGCGAACATCACCACGCCCAGGGGGACATGGAACGAGGGCACGTGCGCGATGCCCAGTGCGACCTGCGCCGAGGCGAGGAGGAGGAAACCGGTGGAGTACAGGACGGGGCGCGGGGATCCGCCGCCCGGGCGCCAGGCCAGGAGCGTGGCGAGCACGTACAGCATGGCGGCTGCGTACATCACCTTCGATCCGACGTCGTGCATCAGATAGCCGCGGGACGAGGTCAGCAGCATGCCTGCGGTTGCCGCCTGGAAGAAGAGGGTCAGGGTCTGCAGGACCATCGCGGTCCTGAGGAAGGTGCCGCCGCGCGGCGCGGCGGCAGTCGTCCGTCCGGTCATGCTGTGGTTCCCCTCGTGTCGTGTGCGGCGATCGGCGGGTGCTTCCGAGTCGTCGGCGTCAGCGCAGGGTGAGCGGGGTCCCGGAGGTGACGTGGGTCAGCTTCTCGGGGTTGCGGACGAAGTAGAGGCCGGTGATGCGGGCGTCCTCGACACGGACGGCCATGACGCCGTCGAGCTCGCCGTCCACGTGAACGGCGAGTGCGGGGCTGCCGTTGACCACGGTGGGCTCCCAGGTGATGGTGGCCTTGAGCTTGGCGGAGCCGCCGAGGTAGAAGCGGACGATCTTCTCGGCGCCGATGACCGGATGCACCGCGGCCCTCTTGAGGCCGCCGCCGTCGCTGAGCAGAACGACGTCGGGGGCGAGTACGTCGAGGAGGTCCTGCGGGTTCCCGGTCTCGATGGCGCGCCGGAAGGACTCCAGGGCCGCCCGGGTCTCGTTCGGGGACGCCGTTCTGCGGGGGCGGCGAGCGCCGACGTGCCGGCGGGCGCGGTGCGCGATCTGGCGGACGGCATCGGGGCTCTTGTCGACGGCCTCGGCGATCTCGTCGTAGTCGACCTCGAAGACGTCGCGCAGTACGAACACCGCCCGCTCGGTCGGGGAGAGGCTTTCGAGGACGACCAGCATCGCCATCGACATGCTCTCGGCGAGTTCGATGTCCTCGGCCACGTCCGGCGTGGTGATCAGCGGTTCGGGCAGCCACTGGCCGACGTACGCCTCGCGGCGGCGCTTCATGGTGCGCAGCCGGTTGAGCGCCTGCCGGGTCGTGATCCGTACCAGGTACGCCCGCTGGTCGCTCACCTGTCCCAGGTCGGCCCTGACCCAGCGCAGCCAGGTCTCCTGGAGGACGTCCTCGGCGTCGGCCGCCGATCCGAGCATCTCGTAGGCGACGGTGAACAGCAGGTTGCGGTGGGCGACGAACGCTCCGGTCGCCAGGTCGGTGGTGTGGTCGGTCATATCTCGGTCTCTCTCCCTCGAATGCCTGGTCGGGCTGCCCGCCCCGCGGCGGCCGACGCCCGCCGTGCCCGGCCTGCGGCAGTCACCGGCGGTGGTCGCCCTCGGGCCGGGCGTGCACGACGACGTCGGAGTTCTCAGCCATGGGCGGCTTCTCCGTTCACCAGCGGGCGGACCGTCTTCGCGACGGACGGATCCGGCGCGGCGGCCGGGCGGAGGCGGCGCTTGCGCTTGGGCAGGCCGAAGGTCGGGTGGGAGGTGGCCCACAGCGACATCCTCACGATGCCCGACTTGATCCGGGCGGCCTTCCGGCCGCCCAGGTACTTCGGCTTCGCCTGCGCTTCGTCATCGACCAGCTGCAGGATCCCGTCCCGCCGCCCGAGGCTGATGTGGTTGCCGAGGTACTCCAGCCTGGTGTTCGCGATCCTGCCGCCGGTCAGGCGTCCCACGATGGCGTCCGTGGCCTGCCGGCCGGTGTAGCCGGCCGAAGCGCAGGACATCGGCAGCGGTCGGCCGTTGTCGCCGACGGCGTAGGCGCTGTCGCCCGCGGCGTAGACGTTCGGGTGGGAGACCGACCGCATGGTGCGGTCGACGACGATCCGACCGTCCTCGGTGACCTCGAGGCCGCCTGCAGCGGCGAGGGGGCCGGCCGCGAACCCGGCCGTCCACACGGTCGCGTCGGAGGCCAGGGCGGTGCCGTCGGCGCACAGCACACGCGTCGCTTCGACGGCTTCGACGCTGGTGTGCTCCAGGACGGTGATGCCCAGCCGGTCGCAGGCCCGGCGCAGGTGGCCGCGGGCTTCGGCGGAGAGCGGGGCGCCCAGCTCTCCGCGGGCGACCAGGGTCACCGACAGGCCGGGCCGGGATTCGGCGATCTCGGTGGCGGTCTCGATCCCCGTCAGCCCGTCGCCGACGACAAGCACCTTCCCGCCTTCGCCCCGCGCGTCCAGGCTGTCCAGGCGCTCGCGCAGGCGCAGCGCGGCGGGCCGGCCGGCGACGTCGAAGGTGTGCCCGGCCACGCCGGGCACACCGTGGTCGGCGACATGGCTGCCGAGCGCGTAGAGAAGCGTGTCGTAGCCGAGCTCGCCGCCGTCCCTGTCGGCGTCGGCCACGGCGACGACCTGCCGTTCGGGGTCGACTGCGGTGACACGGGCCAGGCGCAGCCGGATCCCCGTTCCCGCGAAGACGTCGGCGAGGTTCGGAGCCTCGATCTCCTGGCCGGCCGCGAGCTGGTGCAGACGCAGCCGCTGGACGAAGTCCGGCTCGGCGTTGACGACGGTGATCTCGGTATCCGCCGGGGACAGCCGACGAGCCAGGGTCCCGGCCACGTAGGCCCCGGCGTAGCCGGCGCCGAGGACCACGATGCGGTGCTTCATGTCTCGCTCCTGATCGGACATGCTCTCTCCTCTGTCTCAAGGCGTTCGGCCTCAAGACACCGCGCGACTGCTCGCCGTGACAGCTTGTGAGACAGATCACTCCACAGCCATGGGCTCGGCACGCGAAGTCCTCACCCGCCTCCACACGGGCCGCGTCCGGGGCGGCCGGACCCCGCCCTCGCCCTCGAACGCCTGCGCCTGCCCAGCCAGGCCCCTGCGGACCCGGTGGACGGAGGCGATGGCCATGGCGGATAGCAGGGCCTGGTCGCACTGCGCCGGGTACGAGTGCGTCCTACGGTGGGAAATGTGACCGGCCACGAATCGCAGCCGCAGTACAGGCCGGTGCCGCGGCTCGGATTCCTGCTCGTCCTCGGGCTCATCATCGGGCTGCTCGGCATGCATGCTCTGGGCACTGCTGCCGCGCTGCCGTCGGCGGGCACCGCCGAGCACATCTCCCACCACGTCGCGGCAGCGCAGGCTGCCCCGAGTCATTCGTGCCCCGGCGCCGAGGACCAGGGCCCGGCCCGGCCCGTCGGCCACGCGGACCAGATGTGCGCATCTGCGGCGCTGCCCGGTTCCCCCGGCATTGTCGCGCCGGACACCGCGCCCCTCACCGGCGTGCCGAGCGGCGTTGCTCACGCCCGTGCCGCGCTGTCGCTCGCACTGGCCTACGAGCCCGCCGGAGGGCGGGCACCGCCCTTGCTCGCCGAACTCCAGATCCTGCGGACATAGGGACCCCTCCCGTGGCGCACGCCCGAAGACGCCGGCCACGGACAGCCCAGCCCTTCCATTCCGCATCCGATCACTGGAGCTCAGCGAAATGAACACGAACCGATCCCTGCCGCGCCGCGCGGCCTGCGCGGCCACCGCGGTCGCAGCCGGCTTGGTCCTGGCCGCGTGCGGCAGCGCCGACAGCACGAGCACGGCCGGCACCACTGCCGCGACCACGACCGCCCCGGCGCCGACCGGGACCGACCGGCACAACCAGGCGGACGTCACCTTCGCGCAGGGGATGATCCCCCACCACCGTCAGGCCATCCTGATGTCCGACATGGTCGCCGCCCACGGCGCCTCCGGCGAGGTCAAGGCACTCGCGGAAAAGATCAAGAAGGCCCAGGCCCCGGAGATCGAGGCCATGTCCGGCTGGCTCAAGGCATGGGGCGAGAAGGTCCCCAGCGGCATGAGCATGGACGGCATGGGCCATGGCGACGATGAATCCGGCATGCCCGGGATGATGGACGACCAGGACATGAACCGGCTCGGCGACGCAAGGGGCAACGCCTCCGACATCATGTTCCTGACCATGATGATCGAGCACCACGAGGGCGCGATCGACATGGCCAAGACCGAGAAGCAGCAGGGTTCCTACGGCCCCGCCAAGGATCTGGCGGACGACATCATCACTTCCCAGACCGCCGAGATCGTCCAGATGCGGCAGATGCTCGACGCCGAACGGTCGTAGGGGAGCAAGCCAGGGACCGGGCCGCTGCGGCGCCCGAGCCCGATCCGGGAAGGGGGAGGGCGGCACGTCGCCGTCCTCGCCCTCCTGCACGCTGTGTCGGCGGCACGGGCCGCGAGCCTGCGCAGGATGCGGCGGGCGTCGTCGTCGACCGCGTCCAGGGTGACGGCCAGGACACCGGCCTGGTCGCCGCCGTCCAGTAACGGTATGTGGACCCGAACCCCATCGGCCAGCGCCACCTCGACCGGGCGCGAGGTGAGGAAGCACCGGCCGGCGTCCGCACCGTCGATGGGCAGGGGATCGCCGTCCTCCAGCCCGTCCCCGGCGAGGGGAACCCGCCTCTGCTGCCCGTTGGCCTGGAGCAGGATCCGCGTCTCCCGGCCGCCGATCCGGGCCACCGCGTAGGCGAGGGCAGGCCCCACCCGGTCGGGCGGCAGCGCGTGGGCCGGGTCGTGCACCTCGATTCCTTCCCCGTCGGCGACGACACCGCCCTGATCACCCGCGGCGACAACGACCACTTCTCCCTCATGGTCGTCCCGCCGGACACGACGCCCGAGGCCGCCCGCACGGCCATGGCCCGCGCCGTCCACGCCGACAACGTCACCGAGGCCGCCGGGATCCTCCTCGCCGAACTCCCCCACCCCGCGGGCCCGTCGGTTGGCACCGCCCTGGAGAACGATGAAGGCCCCGGTCTCTGACCAGGGCCCCGGCGGGCGTCATTGACACCGGAGGGCGGCCGACCGATGCCGGCAGCAGGCGTACCCGTCTCAAGCCTTCTCGGGGGGCGTGCCGGATTCGGCGGCGCGGCGGTACTCGGCGTTGATGCGCTGGGCCTCCTCGAGCTGGTCTTCGAGGATGATGATGCGGCAGGCGGCCTCGATCGGGGTTCCCTGGTCGACGAGTTCGCGAGCACGGGCGGCGATGCGGAGCTGGTAGCGGGAGTAGCGACGGTGGCCGCCCTCGGAACGCAGCGGAGTGATCAGGCGGGCTTCGCCGATGGCACGGAGAAAGCCCTGGGTGGCGCCGATCATCTCGGCGGCTCTGCCCATGGTGTAGGCGGGGTAGTCGTCGTCGTCGAGACGGTCGTACGAATCGTCTGCTGTCATTTGCACCTCTCCGTGACACGCATAGAGGGGCCCTGGTACCAGTATTGGCACCAGGGCCCTGAAGGAAGTACTACACCACCTGCCGGCCCTGATGAAGCGCCGGCCTTCTGTGTCCGCCCACCCGGCCTGGTCGCTGCCGGGGGTGCGGGGATCGTGGTTGCTTGACCGAAGATCACCTCGCTATCGATGTCCTGCGGTACCCGGACTCGAGACTTCTGCCCGGACGATCCTGATGGCGCCGTGTTCCTCCGTTCTTCCCTTGCTGATCAACTTCTTGTCCTGCGGATACTGCGTACTGCTGGTGATGCGTATTGCTCAGCGGCCTGAGGAAGCGCCACTGCTGCCATGCCCTGGTGCGCGCGTCCGCAGCCCGACGCCTTCACCAGGGGTACCGCCCTACTGCTCTCACGGGTACCGCATCTGCCATGACGCGATCCCGCTCACGGAGGCCCCTGATCACTGCGGGCCGCCCAGTCCGGCAGCCAGCTTCGTCGCCGTCCTGCGAAAGCCCTGGCTTCGAAACTCCACCGCCGCACCGTCCTGCTCACTGCAACTACTTGTACTGCTTGCCGGCAGTTCGTCTCTGCCAGGCCCTGTTGTCTCTCCGGGGTACGAGAGAAAACATAACCCGTCTACCTGGCGATGTCTACTGCGGCCGAAGTAGATTTTCGTGTCCCCGGTGAGCAGATAGTTGGAGTCGGACGGGGGCGTCAAGTGATCGCGAGGTGCGGCGGCCTCTGCACTGCGCGCGCCCGGCTGTCCGTCCTACCCGGTAGGACGACCTGTGGACTGTCGAAGATTGACGAGCTGCTCGTTGACGTCGCCAGGCTGGTGCGGGCACGGTGGGGATCCCGGAGACCGGCGGGCTGTACCGCGTCTCGATCCCGGACGTCAGCGCCTGGACCACGGGCGACGTCAGCTACTCCGATCACTGACCCCGCCTCCGTAGCGGATCCACCCGTCGATACACGAGAGGACCCGGCCGGCGAGTGCCGGTCGGGTCCTCTCGGCTGCCCGGGTGTCAGCTCATGTCCGCCCGCGGACCAGGGTCAGGCCGCCCGTGGGGGTGCCGAGTGTCGCAGAGGCGTGCTGGACGGGGTCGAGGCCGCGGGTGGGCGCACTGCTCGGGAGGCTGCGACAGGTGAAGCCGAGTTTGGTCATCGCGCGGACGACTTCACGGGCGGTGAAGTCGCGGCGATCCTGGCGGGTGATGATTTGGCCGACCTGCTTGACGGGGTAGGCGCGGCGACCGATGATCACGGACTCGCCGGTGATCTCCTCGGGTTTGACACCCTTCATGGAGTCAAGGACGGCACTTTTGGTGAGTTCGAAGGGGAAGCGGGCGATGACACAGCGCACGATGCCTCACAAGGGAAGAGGAAGGGGGATGGCCCCGCCGCGCGGGCGGTTTACGCGAGGACGAGGGCCGGCGCGGGGGCGCCCGGAACAGCGTCCTGTCCACCCGCGACGGACGGGGTGACGATCCTGGGGGGAGGGAAGGCCCGCGCTGGTCTGGGAGCGGTGGAGGAGGCGGACGGGCCGCTGTTGTCGGAGAGGTCGCGCAGCCGGAGCCGGTCCGTGTAGGCGGCGCTGCCACGGACGGCGGTGAGCTGGGCCTGAGTGACCAGACCGGTGCACTGATCGTCGTTGTCGCAGACGAGCAAGTGGCCGGTACGAGCCCCGGCCATGACGGCCAAGGCCACCTCCACGGTCATGTCGTCGCAGACCTGCGGTCCGGCCGTGTCCATGGCGTCGGCCACCGTGGAGTGCGTGGGGGTGGGATGTGTCGGGCGGGCCTGCATCTGGACCAGCGTCACAGCGTGCCTCCTGAGGCGAGGGGTCGGCTTCCGTATCACGCGACACTCAGGCAGTCGTGCCGGCAGAACGCCGTGCGCCGGCGCGCCTGGCCACCGAGGCTGGACCGCGTCGACCGCGAGAGGCCGTGCCGCGCCTGCGCTGCTCGGTGGGCGGCACGGTGATCGTCAAAGGAATGCCGGAAGGGGTGCGCGCGCCGGTGATCCGGGCGAGGGCATCCTCGCCGGAGCGGACCCGGGTGGTCTCGGGCACGATGCCGGCGGCCGCCATGAGGCGCATCATGTCGCGGCGCTGGTTGGCGGTGACCAGGGTGACGACGCTGCCTGACGCGCCGGCTCGCGCGGTACGGCCGCCGCGGTGGAGGTAGTCCTTGTGGTCGGTGGGCGGATCCACGTTGACGACGAGGTCGAGCTGGTCGACGTGGATTCCGCGGGCCGCGACGTTCGTGGCGACCAGGACGGTGATGTGTCCGTCCTTGAACCAGGTCAAAGTGCGGGCGCGCTGCGGCTGTGATTTCCCGCCGTGCAGGGCGGCGGCCCGGACGCCGTGGCTGAGGAGGTCCTCGGTGAGGCGGTCCACGGCGTGCTTGGTGTCCAGGAACATGATCACCCGGCCGTCACGCGCTGCGATCTCGGTGGTCAGCCTGTGCTTGTCGGCGCCGTGCACGTGCAGGACGTGGTGCTTCATCGTCGTGACCGCGCCCTGGGAGGGGTCGACGGAGTGGACGACGGGGTCGGTGAGGTAGCGGCGGACCAGAAGGTCGACGTTGCGGTCCAGGGTCGCGGAGAACAGCAAGCGCTGGCCGCCGGGCCTGACCTGGTTCAGAAGCGCGGTCACCTGGGGCATGAAGCCCATGTCGGCCATCTGGTCCGCCTCGTCCAGGACGGTGACGGCCACATGGTTCAGCCGGCAATGCCCGCGGTCGATGAGGTCCTTGAGACGCCCGGGGGTGGCCACGACGACTTCGACTCCGCTTCGCAGCGCGTTCGCCTGCCGGCCGACCGGCACCCCGCCGACGACGGTGGCCAGTCGCAGCTTCACAGCGCGGGCGTAGGGGGTGAGGGCGTCCGTGACCTGCTGGGCGAGTTCCCGGGTCGGGACCAGGACCAGGGCCACTGGCTGACGGGGCTCGGCGTGCTGCCCGGCCGTACGGGCGAGCACGGCCAGACCGAAGGCGAGCGTCTTGCCGGAACCTGTCCGGCCGCGGCCCAGGACGTCACGGCCGACCAGGGAGTTCGGCAGCGTCGCACCCTGAATGGCGAACGGGACGGACACACCCTGCGCGGTGAGCGTGACCAGGAGACGCCTGTCCAGGGGCAGGTCGGCGAAGTTCTCGACGGGAGGCAGCGCCGGGGTGATCGTCTTGGGCAGGGCGAACTCCCCCTGCACCGAGGCGGGGTGCCTGCCGTATCCGCCCGACCGGCTCGTACCCCCCGTTCGGTTCGCGCCGAACGCACCGGAAAGACCGCCCCGGCCCGTTCCGGCGGGGGAGTGGTACGCGTGGCCGCCCGTGCGGCGGGTGCGGGAGGAACGGCCGTTCGTGCATGTGGGGTTCATTAAGAACCTTTCTTGATACGGCACGTATCGAGAAATTCCGACAGCGGATGAGCGGTGTTGGAAAATCATAAGAACGGGCCGAATGGAATGCGAGAGTCAGGTGGTTCGGGCCTGGGTGCAGAATTATTGGCGCAGGTGGGCAGCTGAAAGGGGTGGCGGTGATTCGAGCGCACGTGGAAGCCCTGTGAAATTAAGGCAGCTGGGGCCCGCACCCCGAAGGATGCGGGCCCCAGCTACGTATGACGCGTCAGTGTCAGGCGGGAACGATGTTCTCGGCCGTCGGACCCTTCTGGCCCTGCGCGATGTCGAAGGAGACCTTCTGCCCCTCCTGAAGCTCACGGAAGCCCTGGGTGGCGATGTTCGAGTAGTGGGCGAACACGTCAGGGCCGCCACCCTCCTGCTCGATGAAGCCGAAACCCTTTTCCGCGTTGAACCACTTCACGGTGCCAGTAGCCATGTCATATCTCCTTTGGGCAGTGCAGCGGAATCCGCACTTTACGGACGCCGTGTCGCCGCGATGATTCCCTGCCCGGAAAATGACCGGAATGCAAAACGCTTCCGTGCGGCACGGGCCGACGGGGCGCCTGAAGTTTCGGGTACCAAAACTGCAACTGATTCGACAGTAGCATGCCGGTGCAGGCCATGCGCGTTCCGTTTTTTGCCCCTGTGCGTCGCCGGTAAAAACTCTCCGTCTGGCGTTGATTAAAGTCTCGGTCCGCGAACGCAGGTATCCGCGAACTCGTAATGCGGCGTTTCGGCCGACCGGCTCTCCCTGGCTGATTCGCCCGCGATGACCTCGGCGAGACGGGCGGTCCTGGGTTCGACGGCTGTCGGTTGGAGCGCCCAACTTATAGCCGGCACTCGAGTGCTCATGGGGCACGCGGAGGGCACGACGCGCCTGAGAGGTCTGGACAATGGCGAAGGCCCAGGTCGCTGACCTGGGCCTTCGTTCACGAGCGGATGACGGGAATCGAGCCCGCGCCATAAGCTTGGGAATCACCCGGCACTTGGGCCTACACATGCCACCTGACCTGCAGAAACGTGCGCTGGCGGCTGCGTCGTGGTTGCTTCCGCGCTCCCCTTGGTGACCGCTGCTTGCCGCCCTTACTGGCACGTTGTGGCACGGCTTTCGCGCTGGCTGGATGCGCGAGGGTGCTGTCGCAGGTCACTGCCAGAACACCTCCTCCACTGGCCGGGCTCTGCCTTCCCCGCCTCGCGCCGAAGGTGCGCGGCCTGCGTGAGCAACTGCGCGGCTTCGGCGTTCGTCGTCGCGTCGGCTGCCCGGCTTTCCAGGTCGTGGATGTGCCGGTCGAGCGCGGGATCGCGGGCGATGGCGAACTCGGCCCACCACTGGGCGAGGAACGCCGGTACCGGGGCGATGTCGTGCGCGTCGCCGATGGCCCACTTCCAGTGGGCGTCGAAGTCGGCGAGGAGCTGCGGTGTGTGCTCGGCGATCGCGGCGCGCAGCGCCTTCGTGTTCCGCTCGGGCATGGGCGGGATGCCGGACGGCCTGGGGGCGGTCGTCATGCCGCCACCTCCTCGGGCTCGGTGGCCTGAGCGGCCTGCTTGGCCTTGTAGGCGGCGGCGAGGGTGGACGCGTACTGGGGTGTCCACTCCATGTGCCTGGCGACGGCCGGTGCTCCGCCGCGGCCGAGGTCTACGGCGATACGCCCCGCGGTCTCACGGAAGTGCGCGGTGGCCTCTTCGGCGGCCTTCCTCGCCCGGTCCAGTTCGTGCTTCTGCGCGTCCGTCAGGGCGGCCTGCGGGGCTCGGGTGCGGGGCTTGTCGGTCATGGGAGGAGTGTGTACCCCACGCCAATAAATCGCAACGACTACTTGTTGTTAAGGCGCCTGTTCGAAAGAGCCGATCTTAGGCCACCCCATCAATGACGGCAGGTCGGGCTGGGTACTCGTGGTGCGGGTCGCAGAGGCCGCTCCGGAACTGATCACCCAACGCCTCGTCGAGGGCGGCAGCAAATCCCGCGGCTGGTGTGCGCACGAGCTATCTGCCGGCCTTCCTCTCTATCGAGGTCAAACGGCACCCGGAGTGTTTCGCGGAGCAGGGGTGCCGATGGGGCGCGAAGGGCACTCCGGGCAGGGCATTCCCGCGAGTTGGGGCAATCGGAGGACGCGACAAGACTGGAGAGGTCTAGACAACCAAGAAGGCCCAGGTCTCTGACCTGGGCCTTCTCTCACGAGCGGATGACGGGAATCGAACCCGCGCCATAAGCTTGGGAATCACCCGGCACTTGGGCCGGTGTATAGCTTCTGACCTGCGGAAACGCCCGCTGGGGAGTACATGTCGCCCTCCCTCTGACGGACCCTTGTTGCCCGCTGTTTACCGCCCCTACTGGCACGTTGTGGCACGGCCGCCCGCAGAGCGTCAGACGGCGACCGACGCGGCGGTCCTGTGTGCCAGTGCTGCCAGGTGGCGTTCGGTGTCGAGGGCGGCCTGGCAGCCGCTGGCGGCGGCTGTGATGGCCTGGCGGTAGGTGTGGTCGACGACGTCTCCGGCGGCGAAGACGCCGGGGATGTTGGTGCGGGTGGAGGGGGACTCGACCGTGATGTAGCCCTCGTCGTCGAGGTCGATCTGGCCGGTGAAGAGTTCGGTGCGGGGGTCGTGGCCGATGGCGATGAACAGGCCGGTGGCGTCGAGGTCGCGCGTCTCGCCGGTGATGACATCGCGGAGGACGACGCCGGCGAGCATGCCGTTCTCTTCCTTCAGTTCGGCGATCTCGCTGTCGAAGGCGAAGGAGATCTTGTCGTCGGCGAAGGCCCGGTTCTGCATTGCCTTGGAGGCGCGCAGGGTCGAGCGGCGGTGGACGACGGTGACCGAGCGGGCGAAGCGGGTGAGGAAGGTGGCCTCCTCCATGGCGGTGTCGCCGCCGCCGACCACGACGATGTCGCGGTCACGGAAGAAGAACCCGTCGCACGTCGCGCACCAGGAGACACCGCGTCCGGAGAGCTCGTCCTCCTTGGGGAGGCTGAGCTTGCGGTAGCCGGATCCGGTGGCGATGATCACGGCCTTGGCGCGGTGGACGGTGCCGGCGGAGTCGGTGAGGAGCTTGATGTCGCCGGTGAGGTCGACTTCGACGATGTCGTCGTCGATCATCTCGGCGCCGAAGCGCTCGGCTTGGGCCCGCATGTTCTCCATCAGGTCCGGGCCGTCGATGCCGGTGGGGAAGCCGGGGAAGTTCTCGACCTCGGTCGTCGTGGTGAGCGAGCCGCCGACGAAGATCGAGCTGCCGAAGAGCAGGGGGCTCAGCTGGGCGCGGGCGGTGTAGAGGGCGGCGGTGTATCCGGCGGGGCCGGAGCCGATGATGACGACGTCGCGTATGCCGTCTGCCTGGTCGATGTCGCTCACGCCCTTCACGCCTTCTTGGCGTCGATGTCGGCGATCAGGCCCTCGATGAGGGTCTTGATCTCGTCGCGGATGGGTCGGACGGCCTCGACACCCTGGCCGGCCGGGTCCTCCAGGGTCCAGTCGAGGTAGGTCTTGCCGGGGAAGTACGGGCAGGCGTCGCCGCAGCCCATGGTGATGATGTAGTCGGACGCCTGGGCGGCCTCGGTGGTGAGGACCTTGGGCTTCTGGTCGGAGATGTCGATGCCCAGCTCGGCCATCGCGGCCACGGCGGAGGGGTTGATCTGGTCGCCCGGAAGGGAGCCCGCGGAGCGGACCTCGACGCGGTCGCCGCCGAGGTGGCGCAGGAACCCGGCGGCCATCTGGGAGCGGCCGGCGTTGTGGACGCAGACGAAGAGCACGGAGGCGAGCGGAGCAGTCATCGGTACTTCCTTGGGGCAGGGGTGGTGCGGGGACGGGGATGGCTCAGGAGCTGGACGGCAGGGTGTCCAGCAGGGCGGTGATCCGGGCGTCGAGGGCGTCGCGGATCTCGCGTACGACGGCGATCGGGGCGCCGTCGGGGTCGGGGACTGGCCAGTCCAGGTAGCGGTGGCCGGGGAAGACGGGGCAGGCGTCGCCGCAACCCATGGTGATCACGATGTCGGCGGCCTGGACGACCTCGTCGGTCAGCGGCTTGGGGTAGACCTCGTCGAGTGCGGCGCCTGTCTCGGTGAGCGCCTGGACCACGTGCGGGTCGACGGCGCCGGACGGGTGGGTGCCAGCGGAGGAGACGATCACGTCGTCCCCGGCGCGGTGGGCGAGCAGTGCCGCGGCGAGCTGGGAGCGGCCGGCGTTGTGGCTGCACACGAACAGCACCCGCGGTCGGCCTTCTGCGGCGGTCGGGTTCTCGACGTGCGCGAGGGCGTCCAGGCGCTCGGCGGCGAACCGCTCCGCGAGCACCACGAGGTGGGTGCGCACGTGGGCGTGGGCGGCGAGCCGCTGGTAAGAGTCCGCGATCAGCCGCTGCACCGTTTCCGGGGAGAATCGGCCCTGGTGGCGCATGGCTAGGCGGGCGGCACCGGCCGCGAGTCGTTCGTCGGGAAGGACCGGGTGCGAGGACGCGGCCATGGCGAGAACCCCCTGGGTACAAAGAGGTCAGCCCAGGCTGGTATCAGCACCGGGTGATGTGAGAGTATCAGCCCATGATGACGTCAGTCGATACTGATCTGATCCGGGTGCTGGGAGACCCCCTGCGCCTCCAGATCGTGACCCTGCTCGCCCGCGAGACGCTGTGCACCACCCACCTCGTGGAGGAGACCGGTGCCAAGCAGACCAATCTCTCCAACCACCTGAGAGTGCTGCGCGAGGCCGGGGTCGTGGAGACGGAGCCCTGTGGTCGGTTCACCTACTACCGGCTGAAGCCGGACGTCATCGAGCAGCTCGCCGGCCAGTTCGCCGCTCTCGCGCAGACCGCGCGCCTGACCGCCGAGGCGAACTTCAAGCGTTCCTGCCCCTGAGCCTTCCCGTCCCCTGCCTCACCTGCCGAGGAGAACCAGCCCGTGACCGCCACCGAGCCCGCCGCGAGCGACGCCATAGCCGCCGACACATCGCCGCAGCCCGCCCCCGGCGCCACCCCGCCCCGCACCCCGCTCGTCGCCCGGGCCGCAGCCGAGCTCGTCGGCACCGCCGCCCTGGTGGCGATCGTCGTCGGGTCCGGCATCCAGGCCACGGATCTCACCGACGACGTGGCGCTGCAGCTGCTGGCCAACTCCACGGCCACCGTGTTCGGCCTTGGCGTCCTGATCGCCCTCCTCGGGCCGGTGTCCGGGGCGCACTTCAACCCGGCGGTCAGCCTGGCCGAGTGGTGGACCGCCCGCCGGGGCGGTGCCGGTGTGAATGCCCGCGAGCTCGCCGTGTACGTCCCCGCGCAGGTCGTCGGCGGGATCCTCGGTGCGATCCTGGCGGACGCGATGTTCGGCGAGCCGCTGGTGAAGTGGTCCACGCACGACCGCTCGGCGGGGAACCTGCTCCTCGGCGAGGTCGTGGCGACCGCCGGGCTGATTCTGCTGATCTTCGGCCTGGCCCGTACCGACCGGCTCCGCTTCGCGCCGGTCGCGGTCGCCTCGTACATCGGCGCCGCCTACTGGTTCACCTCCTCCACCTCCTTCGCCAACCCGGCGGTGACCATCGGCCGGGCCTTCACCGACACGTTCGCTGGCATCGCCCCCGGTTCGGTCGCGCCGTTTATCGGCATGCAACTCATCGGCACGGTCGTGGGCCTGGCCCTGGTCGCCGTGATCTTCATGCGCGGCAAGACCGACAGCGAGACCCCCTCGGCATGAGCCGTACGGATGTGGTGGTGATCGGCGGCGGCCAGTCCGGACTCGCCGCCGGTTACCACCTGCGCCGCCTGGGCCTGGATTTCGCCATCCTCGACGCTCTGCCGACGCCCGGCGGTGCCTGGCAGCACACCTGGGACTCCCTCCACCTCTTCTCGCCCGCCGCGTACTCCTCTCTGCCCGGCCGCCTCATGCCCCCGCAGCCGGGCGAGACGTACCCTGACGCGGCCCACGTCGTGTCGTACCTGACCGACTACGAGCAGCGGTACGACCTCCCTGTCCACCGCCCCGTACGCGTGGCTGGCGTGCACCGAGACGGCGAACTCCTGCGCGTGGAGACCGACTCCGGTACCTGGCGGGCCCGGGCGGTCATCGGCGCCACCGGCACCTGGTCACGGCCCTTCGTTCCCGCGATCCCCGGTCGTACGGAGTTCCAGGGTGCCCAGCTCCACACGGTCGAGTACCGCAGTCCCGCCGACTTCGCCGGACAGCGGGTGATCGTGGTCGGCGGCGGCAACTCCGGTGCCCAGATCGCCGCCGACCTCGCGTACGACACCGCCCTGACCTGGGTCACCCTGCGCGAGCCCCGCTATCTCGCAGATGACATCGACGGCCGTGCCCTCTTCGATCACGCCACCGCCCGCCGTCGCGCCCTCGACGAGGGCCGCACCGACACCGGTGGCGTCGCCTCGCTGGGCGACATCGTGGCCGTCCCGCCTGTCCGCGCCGCTCGCGACGCGGGCCTGCTCAAGGCCCAGCCGATGTTCGACCGCATCACCTCCAGCGGAGTCACCTGGGCCGACGGCATGACCGCGGAGGCGGACGCGATCATCTGGTGCACCGGCTTCCGCCCGGCCCTGTCCCACCTCGCCCCGCTCGGCCTGCGCGGCACGCGCGGCCACATCCCCACGACCGGCACCCAGGCGATCGGCGAACCCCGCCTCCACCTCCTCGGCTACGGCGACTGGACTGGCCCCGCCTCCGCCACCCTCATCGGTGTCGGCCGCCCCGCCCGCGACGCGGCCCGGGCCATCGCGGGGCTGCTCGGAGCTGTGTGAGCCCGCAGAGCCGGTGAGGAAGCCGGGTGGTTCGTGGCGATGCCGGCGGGAATCATCCAGGCCCTGGGAAACTCAGGCATCGAGGGGAGCGGTGATGCCAGACGGTCGTTCAGCGCTGGACCGGCAGGCCGTTCTCAACGACTACGCCAGGGCCCGCCGGACCTTCCACGCGCTTCTGGACGACGCCACGCCGTCCGACCTCGCCCGTCCGACCAGTGGCACTCGCTGGACCAACTGGCAGCTGCTGTGGCACATGCTCTTCGGCTACCTCGTCACCCGCGTCCTGCTGGTGCTCGTACACGGCTTCGGCCGCCTGCCCCGGAGCGCGAGCAAGGCATTCGCCCAGGTGCTCGACGCGGGGACGCGGCTCTTCGACGTGATCAACTACCTCGGGCCGTGCGGGGCGGTGAAGGTGTTCGGGCCTCGCAGGATGAGTACGGCGTTCGACCAGATCACCGGTTCGCTGGCGCGGCGGCTCGCGAAGGAGTCCGAGCGCGATCTGGCGCGAGGGATGCACTTTCCGGTTCGGTGGGACCCGTTCTTCGAGGACTTCATGACCCTCGCGGACCTCTACCGCTACCCCACCCAGCACTTCGACTTCCACCACCGCCAACTCACCTGTGGCGGCGGGGCTGAGAGGCGTCAGTCGATGTGAGGGCTGCGGCGCTCGACGAGGACAATGTCGCGCCAGCGGCCGTTATGACGGCCGATGCGCTCGCGGGTGCCGATGACCCGGAAGCCGGCCCACTGATGGACGGCGAGGCTCGCGGCGTTCTCCGGGAAGATGCCGGACTGGACGGTCCAGATGCCTGCCGCTTCCGTCGACTCGATGAGCGCCTTGAGCAGCGCGGAGGCGACGCCCCGGCCTCGGGCGTCGGGATGCACGTAGACGGAGTGTTCGACGACGCCGGCGTACGCGCACCGGTCGGAGACCTTGGTGGCGGCGACCCAGCCGAGGACGCGGCCGGTCTCGTCGACGGCGGCGAAGCGGTGCTCGGGCAGCTTGGCCGCGTCGAACTCTTCCCAGGTGGGGGCCGTGGTCTCGAAGGTGGCGTTGCCCTCGTCGATGCCGGCCTCGTAAATCGCGATCACCTCGTCGGCGTGTGCGACCGTGAGCGGCACCACCAGGGCGGAGACGCTCACGCGGCCGCCGCCTTGGTCAGCAGCTGCCCCATGGCGGCAAGGACGGCGGGCTCGACGCGGTAGTACACCCAGGTGCCGCGCCGCTCAGAGCTGAGCAGCCCGGCCTCCTTGAGCTTCTTCAGGTGGTGGGAGACGGTCGGCTGGGAGACGCCGACATTGGAGATGTCGCAGACGCACGCCTCGCCGCCCTCGTGCGAGGCGACGGCGGAGAACAGCCGCAGGCGGACCGGGTCGCCGAGCGCCTTGAACATCTTCGCCGTCCGTTCGGCTTCGTCGGCGGTCAGCGGGCGCTCGGCGAGCGGCGGGCAACAAGGAGCGACGTCCGGCTGGAGCAGCGGCAACACGGAGACATTCGACATGCATCTATGTTGACACATGTCGAACCAGGCTCCCAGGGGTGTTCCGGCCGCAGAGTGGGAACGCATGGCACGCCCTCACGGGAAGGGGCGTCGAGGCTCCTGCGGATTCGATGAATGTCTATGTTGACGAGCGTCGATGCAAGTGCCATGCTGGCCGCGCAAGCCATCGACAGACGTCGAAGCAAAGAGGGGAACCGTCGTGAACGCCACCGTCACCGACCAGCTGCCCGTCCTCGTGATCGGTGCCGGGCCTGCGGGCCTGGCCGCCGCCGCACACCTCGTCGAGCGCGGTCTGGAACCGCTCGTCCTGGAGGCCGGACCGGCCGCCGGCGCGGCGGTGCGCGACTGGTCGCACGTGCGGCTGTTCTCCACCTGGGGCGAGGTCACCGACCCGGCCGCCGAGAAGCTCCTCGCGCCGACCGGCTGGGTGAAGCCCGACGCGAAGACGTACCCGACCGGCGGCGACTGGGCGGAGCAGTACCTCCAGCCGCTGGCCGACGTTCTCGGCGACAAGGTCCTCTTCGGCGCCACAGTCACCGGCGTCTCCCGCGCCGGCCGCGACCGGATCGTCGACGCCGACCGCGAGACCCAGCCCTTCGTCGTCCACGTCACGTACGCCGACGGCCGCGAGGAGCGGCTCTTCGCCCGCGCGGTGATCGACGCCTCCGGCACCTGGGCCACCCCGAGCCCGGCCGGCGCCTCCGGTCTCCCGGCCCTCGGCGAGACGGCCGCCGCCGGCCGCGTCACCTACCGCGTCCCCGACCTCAAGGACCCGGCCGTCCGCGCCCGGTACGCGGGCAAGCGCACCGCCGTGATCGGCTCCGGCGCCTCCGCCTTCACGGCGCTCGCCTCGCTCGCGGACCTGGCCAAGGCCCAGGACGGCGAGGGGACGAAGGCAGTGTGGATCCTGCGCCGCGGTATCTCCGGCTCCACCTTCGGCGGTGGTACCGCCGACCAGCTCCCCGCCCGCGGCGCCCTCGGCCTCGCCGCCAAGGCCGCCGTCGACGAGGGCCACGCCCACGCCGTCACCGGCTTCCGCACGGAGGCGATCGAGCGCGCCGGCGAACAGCTCGTTCTCGTGGCCGAGGACGGCCGCCGCCTCGACCCGGTCGACGAGGTCATCGTCCTGACCGGCTTCCGCCCCGACCTCTCCTTCCTCGGCGAACTCCGCCTCGACCTCGACGAGCGCCTCCAGGCCCCCGTCGAGCTGGCCCCGCTGATCGACCCCAACCAGCACTCCTGCGGCACCGTCTACCCGCACGGTGTGAAGGAGCTCTCCCACCCGGAGGAGGGCGTCTACCTCGTCGGCATGAAGTCCTACGGCCGCGCCCCGACCTTCCTGGCCCTCACCGGCTACGAGCAGGTCCGCTCCGTCGTCGCGGCGATCGCCGGCGACCGGGAGTCCGCCGAGCGCGTCGAACTCGTCCTGCCCGAGACGGGAGTCTGCGGCGGCGCCGGCCTCTTCGACCAGCCCGACACCGACACGGCGACCGACGGCGGTGGCTGCTGCGCCCCCGCCCCGGCCCTCATCCAGCTCGGCACCACCGCCCAGGCGCCGTCCTGCGGATCGTGACCGACCTGACCACCCGCACGGACGGGGCCGCGACCGGAACAGGGGACCGGTCGCGGCCCCGCGCCGCGCTACCCGCGCTCTGCCTGACTCAGATCACCAGCTGGGGATCGTCTACTACGCCTTCCCCGTCCTGCTCTCCCGCATCACCGCCGACACCGGCTGGTCCTCAGGCGCCACGACCGGCGCGTTCTCCCTGGCCCTCCTCGTCTCCGCAGCCGCAGGCGTACCGATCGGCCGCATCCTGGACCGACGCGGCCCACACCTGGTCATGACAGCCGGCTCCGCCCTCGCGGTCATCGGCGTGCTCGCCGTGGCAGCAGCCCCCAACCTCCCCATCTTCTACGCCGCCTGGGCCCTGACCGGCATCGCGATGGCCGCCACCTTCTACCATCCAGCCTTCGCCGCGCTCACCCGCTGGTGGGGACCCGACCGCGTCCGCGCCCTCACCATCGTCACGCTCGCCGGCGGCCTCGCCTCCACCGTCTTCGCACCGCTCACCGCCACCCTCGCCGAACACCTCGACTGGCGCACGACCTACCTCGTACTGGCAGGCGTGCTCGCCGCGATCACCCTCCCCGCACACGCCCTCACCCTGCGCGCTCCCTGGCCACCCGCCCCGCAGACCCAGGACCCCGAACAGCCCACCGGCGGCGACCGGACCGCACGCAGCCGGCCCTTCGTCCTGCTCGCCACCGCGTTCACCCTCTCCGGCTTCGCCATGTACGCCGTCGTCATCGGGCTCGTACCGCTCCTCGAACAGCAGGGCGCGAGCCCGACCGCCGCCGCGTGGGTCTCGGCCTCGGCGGCCTCGGCCAGACCCTCGGCCGCACCCTCTACGCCACCCTCGCCATACGCACGACCGTCACCACCCGAACCGCCGCCCTGATCGCCCTCGGCGGCGCCACCACCGCGGCCTTGGCACTGGTCCCGGGCCCGATCCCGCTCCTCGTCCTTCTCTCCGTCCTCGCCGGAGTCGTACGGGGCAACCTCACCCTCCTCCAGGCCACCGCCGTCACCGACCGCTGGGGGACCACCCACTACGGCCGGCTCTCCGCCCTCCTCACGGCCCCCGCCACCATCGCCGCCGCCCTCGCTCCCTGGGCCGGAGCCGCCCTCGTCGGCGTGCTCGGCGGTTACGGCGGCCTTTTCCTCGCCCTGAGCGGAAGCTCCTTCGCGGCAGCCCTCCTGGCGACGAGAACGGCTCCACGAGAGAAAGCCGGATCTGCTGGGGGTTGATCTCCACGATCGCTCGACACAGCGCGGTGGCATGGCCGATCGCCTCCCTCTTCGTCCGATACTTGATCGCGTGGACAGATCCTCGACCGGCAGGCCGACACGGCTCGGCGGTCGTGAGCCGGTTGTGGTTCGGTCGTTCGCCGAAGGCGACTCCGTTGCGGATCTGACGCGCCTGCTCCATCGCGCCTATTCCGGACATGCTGCGGAAGGACGGGTCTTCTTCGCCTCGTATCAGTCTGTGCAGGACACGGTCTACAGGCTGGGCAGGGGTGAGTGCTGGCTGGCTCTGCAGGCGGGTGAGCTGGTGGGCACCGTGACGGTGGCGGCTCCGTATGAGGCCCCGGAGGGGTATCCCGCTCCGGCGGGCTCGGGGTCGTTCTGGCAGTTGGCCGTGGACCCTTCGTACCGGGGGACGGGTCTCGGGCAGCGGCTGCTGTCCTTGGCCGAGGAGCGCATCGTCGCCCTTGGGTCCGATGACGTTGTCATCGACACGTCGGTCGAGGCGGCCGAGCTGATCGGCTGGTATCGCCGACGCGGCTATGTGCCGGTCGGGACGTGGCGATGGGACGTGACGAACTACGAGAGTGTGGTCCTGCTGAAGGGGCTTGCGTCGGCCGGACGCGGGAGATGACAGGGGCTGTCGGCGCGATCCCCGGTGGGGAAGGTGCCGACAGCCCCCTTTCGGGACTGCCTGGTGCTACTGGCTGAGGATGCGGGCGGCGTCCTGGGCGGCGATGGCGAGGGCCTGGTCGAGGGCCTCGGTGCGGCGTCCGCCGGCGCTGGCGACGGGCCCCTTGCCTCCGGCTCCGCCGCCGACGGTGCGCGCGGCCGGGATGAGGATCTCGCTGGCCTCGGTGCCGGTGTCGTGGAGGCTGCGGGTGACCGCGGCGGCCAGGAGGGCCTTGCCGTCGTGCTCGGTGCCGAGGACGACGACGGCGTGGTCGGCGTCGAGGAGGCCGGCGGTGTTGTGGGCCAGTGTGCGGAGTTCGTCCGGGCCGACTCCGGTCACCTTTTCGGTGACGACCCGGCCACTGGAAACCGTGCGGGCGGAGGTGGCGAGCTGCTGGGCGCGGTTCCCCAGCTCGGCCTCGCGGAGGCGGCCGAGCTCCCGCTCGGCGGACGTGAGGGCATCGAGGCGCTTGCGGAGGGCGTCGGGCGCGTCCTGGGGGCGGGTGCCGAGGAGGCCGGAGAGTTCTTCGAGGAGGCGGCGTTCGGTGTCGTAGTAGTTCAGGGCGTCGCGGCCGGTGAGGGCTTCGATGCGGCGGAGGTTGGAGCCGATGGAGGCTTCGCTGGTGATGCGCACGGGGCCGGCGTTGGAGCCGTGGCCGATGTGGGTGCCGCCGCAGAGTTCGCGGGAGAAGTCGCCGATGTCGACGATGCGGACGTGGTCGCCGTACTTCTCGCCGAACAGGGCGGTCGCCCCGGCGGCCTCCGCCTCGGCGCGCGAGGCGTGCCAGACGCGTACCTCGGGGTCGGCGAGGAGGCTGTCGTTGACGAGGGCCTCGATGGCGGCGAGCTGGGGGCGGTCGACGGCGGAGAAGTGGGCGAAGTCGAAGCGGAGGCGGCCGGCGGCGACGAGGGAGCCGTGCTGGCGGGCGTGGTCGCCGAGCGTGCGGCGGAGCATGGCGTGCAGCACGTGGGTGGCGGAGTGGGAGCGGGCGACGGCTTCGCGGCGGGCGCCGTCCACGAGGGCCTCGACCTGCTCGCCGGCCCGGATCTCGCCTTCGGCGACGCGCACGGTGTGGACATGGAAGCCCTCCAGGCCGGGCTTGGTATCCAGCACCTCCAGGAGCGTGCCGCCGGCGGTCCGGATGGTGCCGGTGTCGCCGACTTGGCCGCCGGACTCAGCGTAGAACGGGCTGCGGTCCAGAACCAGTTCGAGGGTGGTTCCCTGGTCGGCGCCGGGCACGACGGTGTCGTCGGAGATGAGGCCGAGGACGGTGGCCTCGGCGTCGAGGCGGTCGTAGCCGACGAAGTCGGTACGGCCGTCGCGGGCGGACAGCTCGCGGTAGGCGTCCTGACGGCGCAGCGCCTCGGCCGTCTTGGCCTTGCCGCCGGCCTTGGCGCGTCGCTGCTGCTCGGCGAGCAGGTCGGCGAAGCGGTTCTCGTCGACGGTCAGGCCGGCGTCGCGGGCGGCTTCGACGGTCAGCTCGACGGGGAAGCCGAACGTGTCGTGTAGTTCGAAGACGGTGTCCCCAGCCAGGGTCGTGGACCTGCTCTTGCGGCTGCGGCTGATCGCGGCGTTCAGCAGTCGGGTGCCCTGCGCGAGGGTACGGGTGAAGGACTCCTCCTCGGCGGTGACGACCTGCTCGATGAGGTTGGCCTGGTCGGTGAGTTCGGGCCAGACGTCGCCGAGGTTGGCGATCACGCTGGCGGTGGCGGGCGCGAGGACGGGCTGGTCGATGCCGAGCAGACGGGCATGCCGGACCGCCCGCCGCATGAGGCGGCGCAGGACGTAGCCGCGGCCGTCCTTGGCCGGCAGGACGCCGTCGGCGATGAGGTAGGCGATCGAGCGGGCGTGCTCGGTGACTACCTGGAAGGAGACCTTCTCCTCGCTGCTGCCGGGGTAGTCGCGGGCGGCGAGCTCCCGGACGGTGTTCTGGGTGGGCATGAGCAGGTCGGTGGTGCAGACGTTCTCGACGTCCTAGAGGATCGCTGCGAGTCGGTCGAGGCCGAGGCCGGTGTCGATGCTCTGCTGGGCGAGCTCGCCGAGGATCGGGAAGTCGCCCTTCTTGTCGCCCTCGCCGCGCTGGTACTGCATGAAGACGAGGTTCCAGATCTCCACGTAGCGCTCGCCGTCGACGGCGGGTCCGCCCTCGCGGCCGAAGGCCGGCCCCCGGTCGTAGTTGACCTCCGAGCAGGGACCGCATGGGCCGGGGACGCCCATGGACCAGAAGTTGTCCTCCATGCCCAGGCGCTGGATGCGCTCGGCGGGGACGCCGATCTTGCGCCACAGCTGGTCGGCCTCGTCGTCGTCCTCGTAGACGGTGATCCAGAGCCGGTCCTTCTCCAGGTTGTAGCCCTCGGTGAGGAGTTCCCAGGCGTAGGCGATGGCGTCGGCCTTGAAGTAGTCGCCGAAGGAGAAGTTGCCCATCATCTCGAAGAACGTGGCGTGTCGGTTGGTGCGGCCGACGTTGTCGATGTCGGAGGTACGGGCGCACTTCTGGATGGTGATGGCGCGGCGATACTCCGGGGTGACCTCGCCCAGGAAGTACGGCTTGAACTGGTTCATGCCTGCGTTGGCGAGGAGCAGCGTCGGGTCGGAGGGGATGAGCGGGCTGGACGGTACGTGGCGATGGCCGCGCGAGGTGAAGTAGTCCAGAAAGGTGGAGCGGATCTGCGTCGAGCGCATGGTGGTGTGGCCCTCACGGAAGAGTCGTGGAGAGATGGGGGGTGATCACACGCCGAGCCGGGCCGAGAACAGGGACTGAGAGGTTCTCAGTTCTCCAGCTCGACGCAGATAGCTCGCGCCCCCACGGTGTAGACCATGACTCCAGATCCGTCGCTTGAGGTGGCGCAGCCGACATCGGACGTAACGGACCGCTGCGACTGCGCCACCAAGCGTAGCGGGTCTGAAGTCAAGATCGCTTGGACTATGTGGATCTGCCGGGGACGTCGGTCAGAGACAGCAGCGTCCCGGCGAGGTCGTCGGCACGCGGGAGTACCAGGGCAGCGCCGGCCCCGGTGAGCGCCGAGGCATCGGAGAAGCCCCAGCCGGACCCGATGGGGGTCACGCCGGCCGCTCGGGCGGCATGCATGTCGGACTCCATGTCGCCGACGAACATGGCCTCGGCGGGGGAGACGCCGAGCTTGTCGAGGGCGAGCAGCAGGCCGTCGGGGGCGGGCTTGGGTACCGCGTCCTCGTAGCAGACGATGACGTCGACCAGGTCGAGGATGTCGGGCGGGAGAAGCCAGTTGACCCGCTGGCGGCTTCGCAGCGTCACGATGCCGGTGGCGACGCCCGCGTCTCGGAGCACGGTGAGGGTGTCGGCCACGAAGGGGAACACCTCCGCCGTGAGGGTGGCCGTGGCTGTCGCCGCCTCCCAGCCGTCCTCGTTGATCGCTCCGGCGAGCCCGAGCTCGGCGAGTACCTGTGCGCGTGGGGTGGTCGCTGCCCCGGCCGGAAGGTCGGCGACCGTGACACGACGGCCGAGGGCCGAGGTCGCGAACCCGGCCAGGGCGGCGAGCTGCGCGGCTCGGCTGTCGACCAGGACACCGTCGAGGTCGAAGAGCACTGCCCGCTTCACGGCGCATCACCTGCCGGGGGCGAGGGCAGGTCGGCCTCGGTGAGCAGGGAGTGGAGGGTGACGTGGTGTTCGGCGAGCAGCATCCTGCCGCCGAGCGGGCGCTCCAGTACGCACAGCGCGTCGGCGACCGGCGCTCCGGCGACCCGCAAGGTGTGCGCCATGGCGAGCAGCTGACTCCCCGAGCGGACCACGTCATCGACGAGTACGGCCCGGCGGCCGTCGATGGCGGCGCCTTCGATCTGCCGGCGGGAGCCGTAGCCCTTGGGGTGACGGCGGAGGAAGACGGCAGGCAGCCCGGTGGCTGCGGACAGGGCGACGACGAGGGGGACGCCGCCCAGTTCGATTCCGGCCAGCAGCCGTGCGTCGTCGGGGACCAGAGCGGCCATGGCCGCGGCGGTGTCGCGCAGGAGCGCGGGGTCGGCGGCCAGCCGGTACTCGTCGAAGTAGGCGTCGAGCCGGCCGCCGTTGGAGAGGTGGAACGGGGCGCGGACACAGGCGGTGTCGGCGAGCCGGGCGGTGAGGCCGGCCAGCTGCGTGCTGGTGGTCATGCTCCTCCGATCGGTGCTGAGTCGAGCGTGGCGAGGACGGAGTGGAAGGCGTCGGCGGACTCGGCGGTGGACAGGAAGCCGAGGGGGCGGGTCGGGGTTTCGTACAGCCACCTGGCTTCGCGCAGGAAGTCGAGCAGGCGCAGGGCGGCCGGTCCGGCGAGGCAGACCGGTACGGGCCGGATGGTGGTGGCGTAGTAGAGGGCGGCGGTCAGCTCGTGCAGGGTGCCGACGCCTCCGCCCATGGCGACGACGAGGTCGGCGTTGTCCAGGTAGTGGTTGAGGCGGGCGCCGATGTCGGGGAGGTGGACGGACATGGTGGTGTGCGGGTTGAACGGGCCCCATTCGTCGTGCTTGGCGATCAGGGTGACCGCCGTGACGAGGGTTTCCTGGGACGCTGCGCCACGGGCGGCGGCTTCCATCAGGCCGTTGTAGCCGCCGTGCAGGAGCGCGTATCCGGCCTGGGCCAGAGCCTTGCCGATCTCCTCCGCCAGCGTCTCCTCTTCGGCGGAGGCGGGTACCACCCCGCCGAAGAACACGGCGGTCAGGCCCTCGCGGGCCCGGGTGGCGGCCGGGCCCGCGAGGTGGAGTGCGTTCACACCAGCTCCTGGGAGGTGCGGTAGGCGGTGATGGAGCTCCCCAGGCCGTTCAGCGCCTCCGGGCAGGCCCGTGCGACCAGTGCCAGCATCCGGTCGATGGCCGCGTCGACGTCGGTGGCCAGAGGGACGGCCGGCCCGCTGATCGCGGCGTCCAGGTCGTCCAGGCAGGCCCGCCCGATCGGTGTGAGGGCGATCTCCTCACGCAGCTGGTACCAGCCCCAAAACCGCGAGGTGGGGGCCAGTGCGGTCTTGATCAGGTCCTTCGTGGCGGTGTGGAGGCGGTGCCACTCGGAGTAGGCGACGAAGCGCTGACCGCGCTTGATGCGCTTGTGCAGCAGCACGGCCAGCACCAGGTGCTCGATCAGCAGCTCGGTGCAGGTACGCACGAGGCCGGGCGAGGAACTCGGCCGCGAAACGGGCAGCTGCCGCGGCCTCCTCGGTTGTGGCCGGTGCGGACGCGCGGTCGAGAAGCGAGGCGGTGGCAACCGTCGCCTGCAGGCGCGGGATGCGCGACGCGGGTGCGAGGTACAGGTCGATCTGGTGCAGGTGTCCGTCGTCCGGGACGAGGAAGACCATCCCGACGCCGCCGAGGTCGGCGACGATCGTGTCGCGCCAGCCGGGCAATAAGGCGCCGGCCTCGGTGGACATCAGGTCGTCCAGCGCCGCGACGAACGCGGGCATCTCGGCATCGTGGACGCCGACGACGAAGTCGACGTCCGACAGACGGTCGGCGGTGCCATGGGCCAGTGAGCCGCGGACCATCAGGTGGGTAACGGCCCGGGACGTGGCCAGGGTGTCGGCGAGCCTGGACAGCAGCGGGAGCTGGGCAGGGCGGTTGGCGTGGGCGAGTTCGGCCAGGTGCAGAGTGGGCATGCGCGTCCTCCGTTCGGATTCCGACAGGTGGGACTTGCGGGCGGTCAGGCCGTGAGGGCGAGGAGGCGGCGCTTGGCCGTAGCCCAGCGCGTCGCCGCCTCTTCGTCGCCGAGCGAGGTGTGCAGCTCGGCGATCAGGTCGTAGACCGTGCCCTCGGGCAGGGCGTAGGTGTAGAAGAGCCGCAGCAGCATCCGCTCGGCCGCCTCCGTGTAGCCCAGATCTGCCATCGCGCGTGCGGCCTGCAGCCGCTCCGCGAGGACCATCTGGCTGGCGGCGGGAAGCGGCTCGGCGGCGGTCGAGCGGAGCGAGGGGTGCCGGGCCAGGCGCCGGTAGGCGTCGTCGGCGTACACGTCGGCGATCAGGTGGATCCGGTCGGGGCCCAGCAGGTTGCACACCCCGTGGGCGTACGTCGGCGTCAGCCGCCAGATCCGCCCGCCGGTCATGTGTACCTTGGTGCCGCCGGTGACCAGGTAAGCCGAGGAGTTGGTGTGCAGGGGGATGTGCAGCCGGTGCCGCTCGACCTGGTCGAGTTCGTCGTAGTCGCGGTGCTCCCACAGGAAGGCGTTGGCCTCCAGCCGGGCGAGCCGCACCCACATGTAGTTCAGGCCCAGCTCGGCCAGCAGCGAGGCGGTGGCCGGCATCTGCGCCAGCAGGTCCGTCGGCCTGGCCGCGCAGTCGCCGATCGTCACGTCGGCGGCGTCACCGGAGGCGTTCATCAGTGAGGTCGTCCACCAGCCCCCCGACTGGTAGGCGCCGTACTCCGCCTTCCAGGGCGCCTGGGCTGTCAGCGCCTCGTGGCGGATCCGCTCCAGCCGGGCGGCGTCCACGGTTTCCAGCTGGGCGATCTGCCCTGCCAGAGCGGTCAGAGTTTCCATCGGTTCCCTCCCGTTCCCGGCCCGCCGAGCAGCGGACAGGTGTGCGCGTGGTGCTGGATGGGGTGATCGAGCCGGGCTGCTGACGCAGCCGCCGATCTCACGCTTCGCAGTCGGAGCCGCACGCAAAGCGAAGTGCGTTCAGCATGGGGGTGGGCGCCGAGGCATGGATACGACGTCACCGCCGTCATGGAGCCGCCCTCGTCGAGGGCCCGGTGCGCTGGACGATGACGTCGTGCGTCATGACTGCCGTCATGGCTGCCGTCATCTGAGCCGCAGAGCCGTCGAACGGGTTTCCCGCTGATCGGCCGTGGCTATCGTCAGACCAGGCGAACGGGGACGGAGAGGATCTGCGGTGGCTGAAACTCCCACGCTCTTACGGGTCTTGACGCTGCAGCGCCACTGGCAGGTCTACGAGACCTTCCGCCTCCGGTTCGAAGCGACCGCGAACACGGTCGCCCAGGAGGAGAACGACCGCCGGCTTCAGGGCCTGTCGGTCTCCAAGCGGCAGTTCGAGCGCTGGTACGGCGGTGCGGTCAAGACCCGCCCCTACCCGGACCAGTGCCGAGTGCTGGAGGCCATGTTCGGCGTCAGCGTTGACCTCCTCCTCGCTCCCGCGCCGGCCGCATCACTGCCCGCGCCTGCGGCCGAACCCCCGCTCGTCGTCCTGCCGCCACGGCCAGCCCCTGTCCTTCTCCCCACCGAGCAGGCAGCGGCACTGCCTGCTGGTGGCCCGTTCAGCAGCGAGTCCCGCCTCGACGCGGGCACCACGGAATTGGAAAGGCAGGTCGCGATGGCGGCTCGTCGTGCGCTCAGGTTCTCCGCACTGGCGGAGGGCAGCAGCATCGGCCCGGAGACCCTGGGCCAGATCCATGACGAAGTGCGACGGCTCACCGTCGCCTACCCGAAGCTGGCGTTGCCGACATTGCTCGGCGACCTGGTCGAGGTACAGGACCTCACCTTCCGGCTCCTCGAGCACGGCCGGGTCAAGCCCTTGCAGGCCCGCGATCTCTACCTGCTCGCCGGCATCACCTCCGGCATGCTCGCCAAAGCCAGCCACGACCTGGGCAACCCCAGCGCCGCGATGATGCAGGCCCGCACCGCATTCGTCTGCGCCGACAACGCCGACCACTACGCCATGCGCGCCTGGGTCCGCTCCCTGCAGTCGCTCATCTCCTACTGGGCCGGACGCCCCTCCGAGGCCGCCGACTACGCCACCCTCGGCCAGAGCGCGGCAGGCAACGTCCGCGGCACCACCAGCGTGTGGCTGGCCTGTCTCTCCGCCCGCGCCCATGCCCTCCTCGGTGACGGCGAGGCCACCCGTACCGCCATCCAACAGGCCGAGGAAGCCCGCACGGCCGTCGAATCCGACGACCTCGACTCCTTCGGCGGCATCATGACCTTCCCGGTGCCCCGCCAGCTGTACTACGTCGCCGAGGCCACCGTGCACCTCGGCGAGGACCCCGCACTCGGCGAGAGCCAGTCGGAGGCCGCCGTCGCCGCGTACCGCAGCGCCACGGAGGACGAGTGGGCCTTCGGCGACGAGGCCGGCGCGCAGACCGACCTTGCCCTCGCCCGCATCGCCCGCGGCGAGATCGAGGGCGCCATCGAAGCGGTCCAGCCCGTGCTCGACCTCCCCATCGAGCAGCGCAACTTCGGCATCACCAGCAGCGCCCAGCGGGTCCACGACGCCCTGCAGGCCGAAGGCCGGCGAAGCCGAGGCGCGGCAGCCGGCCTCCGCGAGGAGATCGAAGCCTTCACGGCCACCCCGACGTCCGTCCTCATCCGGTGACCCCGCAGGTAGGCTCCGCAGCCATGACCCCAGTCCACCTGGCCGGCCCCCGCCTGGCACTGCGCGAAGTCGAACCCGAGGACACCGCCGCCCTCCTGGCCATCTACGGCGACCCCGAGGCCACCCGGCACCTCAGCTTCGAGCCCCGCACTCCCGACCAGGTCCAGGCGATCGTCGACCGGTCCATCGCCTCCGCGAAGGACACTCCCCGGACCGAGTACTGCCTTGCCATTACGCCGAACGGTGAACGCCGACTGATCGGCTACGCGCGCCTGGCGACCGAACCGCAACAGGCAGCCACCATCGGGTTCGCCCTGAATCCGGCGGAGTGGGGCAAGGGCCTCGGCACGGAGACCGTCCACATGCTGTGCGCCCTCGGCTTCAAGTCCCTGGGCCTGCACCGCATATGGGCTGCACGCTCGCCGCTCAACGAGGCATCCGCGCGTACGCTCCTGCGAGCGGGCATGACCGAGGACGGGCGGATCCGCGACCACGTCTTCGTGCACGGGGCCTGGCGGGACTCGATTACCTACTCGATCCTGGAGCACGAGTGGACGCCGGTCGGCACCGTTGAGCTGAACACGGGCGACGAAGCCCCGGCGCGCGTGCCTCCGTCCGCCGCTGACAGCGGGCAGGAGAGGTGAGCCGGTGCTGACCGAGCAAGGCTTACCGCACCAGCTGGTGATCCCCGGCATCGCCGAGTTCGCACGCGGTGGTCTGCCCGCCCCACCGACCACCGATGACGGCAACGACTGGGTCGACGGGATGTGCTGGCTGTACTGCGGACAGCGATGGACTCGCGTCCTGTGGATCGGCCCTGTCAGTGTCGCAGGAGCCCAGGCGCCCATGTACGCCTGCGGCCCCTGCATCGTAGAACTCCAGGAGCGTGTCTGGCTCTCCATCCAGCGCCACGACGAGCCCGCGCGCACCGCCCAACGACAGGAGTGCGGTCGGGAGGGCAGATTCGCCGTCAGCGGGCGGGGGCGCCACCGACGCAGCGGTGCACGGTCTGGCTAGACGGTACAAGCCCTTTCGGGGCCAGCGCGTCTCGGCACTGGCCCCGAAAGGGCGTTCTGCTTCAGGTGGCCTGGGCTACGCCTGGCGAGGCTGCGGGTCGTCCTGCTGCTGGAAGAACGACGACGCGTCCGGGACCAGCTGCCCCTCGTGACTGGCGGCCGTGACTGCCACGTGCCACCCTCTCGCCGCTCGCGGACGGCGTCGTTCCTCGTCAGAAGGTGTGCGGGGTGAAGGGACGGACGGGCTCGATCATGAGGCCGAGCAGCCGCTCGAATTCGGCCCTCTCGTCCTCGGTCATGAGCTCGACAGCATTGCCGAGGGTCTTCCTGGTGAGCTGCTCCATGAACGGGGCGAGGAACCGCTGGAAGGCTTCCGGCGGAGGTGACGCACAGGGGTGCGGTCCCGGCACGCAGCCGGGGCCGCACCCCTGTGGTGTGTGGTGCGGATCACTCAAAATGCGTCTCGGGATTCGAGACGACTCGGCGCCCGGTGGCCGCGAGTGACGGTTCGAGGCCCAATCTGACGCCCCGTTACGGCACTTATGGCACGCGGGCCCGGATAGGTCTAGACAACAAACAAGCCCCAGGTCGCTGACCTGGGGCTTTATTGTGGAGCGGATGACGGGAATCGAACCCGCGCTATAAGCTTGGGAAGCTCATGTTCTACCATTAAACTACATCCGCGTAATGCGGTGTTGATCTCAACCGCACCGTTGCACACTGTACCCCATCGAGTGCCCCGCGTGCGAAAGGCGTAGCCTTCGGTCCGCGGTGCGGCGGCCGGAGTGCCGGATGGAGCGACGTCCCGTATATCCCCTAATGTGGCTTTCTCGTCCACGGTTGTTGGGGAAGGGACTTGATGGACTCGATGGAGCGCGCCGTAGTCCGTTGTGCCGAGGGGCACGTGTTCAGCATCGCTTCGTTCCCGATGCAGCAGCTCGGGCCGGGGCGGATCGGGCCGGGGCGGCTGCTCCGGTGTCCGCGGTGCGCGCGGCTCCGGCAGGCGGTGCCGGTCGTCCGGCAGAAGCGGTAGGAGCAGCGGCAGTAGCGGAGAGCTACGAGACGCTGCGCAGAGGTAGGTGCCGGTGGCGCGCGGGCCGTCCGATTGCGGGGGGCGCGCGCGCTCTGCGTATCCTCGGTGGGTGCTTCTCTCAGACAAGGACATCCGGGCAGAGATCGACGCCGGGCGCGTGCGCATCGATCCGTACGACGAATCGATGGTGCAGCCCTCGAGCATCGATGTGCGGCTCGACCGCTACTTCCGGGTGTTCGAGAACCACCGCTATCCCCACATCGACCCGGCGATCGAGCAGGCGGATCTGACGCGTCTGGTCGAGCCGGAGGGCGACGAGCCGTTCATCCTGCACCCGGGCGAGTTCGTGCTCGCCTCGACGTACGAGGTCATCTCGCTGCCGGACGACATCGCCTCCCGGCTGGAGGGCAAGAGCTCCCTGGGGCGGCTCGGCCTGGTGACGCACTCGACCGCCGGCTTCATCGACCCCGGTTTCTCGGGACACGTCACGCTGGAGCTGTCGAACCTCGCGACGCTGCCGATCAAGCTGTGGCCGGGGATGAAGATCGGCCAGCTGTGCATGTTCCGGCTGAGCTCGCCCGCCGAGGAGCCGTACGGCTCCGAGCGGTACGGATCGCGTTACCAGGGGCAGCGGGGGCCGACGGCCTCCCGCTCGTTCGTGAACTTCCATCGGACGCAGGTGTGATGGACCATGAGTGAGGCCGTACGGGGGCATCTGACGTACGAGAAGTTCGGCACCGTGACTTCTCACAGGTCCACCCGTCGCCCTGTCTCCGCTCCTCGGTGCGCTGGTGCCCGCCGCCCGGCCTGCCGTATCTGAATCACCCCGAGTGCGGCTCTGAGGGCTGCGAAGGACGCTGAACGCTGCGACTGACGTACGCGAAACCCTGGACTACGAGAACTTCGGCCGGGCGGTGCGCGAGCTCGCGCAGACCATCGCCGATGACGGCTACGAGCCCGACATCATTCTGAGCATCGCCCGGGGCGGCGTGTTCGTGGCCGGCGGTCTCGCCTACGCGCTGGACTGCAAAAACATTCACCTCGTGAATGTTGAATTTTACACAGGAGTGGGTACCACTCTTGAGATGCCCGTCATGTTGGCCCCCGTTCCGAATGCGATCGACTTCTCCGACAAGAAGGTGCTGATCGCCGACGACGTCGCCGACACGGGCAAGACGCTGAAGCTCGTCCACGACTTCTGCCTCGACCACGTCGCCGAGGTCCGCAGCGCGGTGATCTACGAGAAGTCGCACAGCCTCGTGAAGTGCGAGTACGTGTGGAAGAAGACGGACGACTGGATCGAGTTCCCCTGGTCGACGGAACCCCCCGTCGTGCAGCGCGAGGGCCAGGTGCTCGACGCCTGACACCCGCCGTCGAAGGGGTTGAAGGCGGCGAAGGCATCGCAGGCGTCGAAGGCGGCGAAGTGGAGCCGTCGACGGGCGACAGCCACAGGACGCACTGACCGGCCGGACCTTCCTCGTCCGCGGACAGCGCAGAAGGGCCCCGGCGCCGTGCCGGGGCCCTTCGCGCAGAGGCGGACTCAGATCGTGCCCAGCTTCATCAGGCTCAGCAGCGCCACCAGCTGGATCGCCGAGGCGCCCAGCGCCTTCGGCCACGGCAGGTCGTGGGACTTGCTCACCATCGAGGTGAACAGGGCGCCCGCCGCGAACCAGGTCACCCAGCCGACGACCTGGACGACGGTGTTCTCGCCGCCCAGGAACAGGGCCAGCAGCAGACGCGGGGTGTCCGTGAGGGACATGATCAGCATGGAGAGGCCGACGGTCGGCTGCCAGGAACCGTTGCCGCCGAGCTGACGCGCCAGGGTGTGGGTCACCGCGCCCAGGATCAGGCCGCTGAGCACCACCGCGACGGCGGTCGTCAGCACGTAGGGGACGGCCGTGGACAGCGTGGCGTTGATCGTCTCCTCGCGGGCCTTGTCGAAGCCGAAGATGGCGAGCAGGCCGTAGACGAACGTCACGGTCAGGGCCGGGCCCCAGACGGTGTAGTCCCGCATCTGGAAGAACGTGGCGCCGGGGCGCAGCACGATGCCGCTCAGCAGCTGCTTCCACGGCAGGCGCGGACCCGCGGGCGGGGCCGCTGTGTCACCGGTCCGGTAGGTGTGGGCGTCGCCGTAGGGGTCCTCGCCGATGCTGAACGCCTGTGTGTGGCCGGGCGTGTTGTTGTACGCGTCACCGCCGCCGTGGGGGGCGCCGCCGCTGTAGCCCTGGCCGTGTGCCCGGCCGCCGCCGTAACCCTGGCCGCCGTTGTACGGATCGCCTCCGTACCCGCCCTGGGGATCGCCGAAGTACTCGGGTTCACCGTGCTGTTGGTGCGCCTGGCCGTGGGGCGGCCGGCCCTGCCACTGCTGTGCAGGTGCCTGCTGCCCGTACGGCGGGTGCGTCTGTTGTTGGGGGGTCCGGTTGTCCCGGCCGCGTCCGATCCTGAATCCAGCCACGCATTTGAACGTACCGGGTCGACGGCCCGTCCGTGACAGCGGATTGGGCCTTGGTGGGGCTTTGCGTCCGACCTGTGACATCCCCTAGGGGATCCAGGTGGGTTGTCCGGTCGGTCGTCCGGTGGGTCGTCGGGGGCGTGCGGGTGCGGGACGGACGGGAGTGGGAGGAGTGGGAAACGGAGAAGCGGGGGGGGGGTGCGCACCAGCCAAGGAGGTCCCCCCCCCCCCCCCCCCCCCTCCCCCCCCGAGGCCCCCCCTTGGCTCCCTCCCCCACCTTTGTTTCTCCCTTTTC